>JAYSUV010000598.1:0-3244 GCA_043718945.1 Planctomycetota bacterium | reverse complement strand
GGGAACCGTCGTCCGCCGGTCTCTGCTTGAGCAACGCGATGGCCCCTCTCCCGAAGCTCCATGTCCACCTTGGTCGGGGCCATCCGCCAAGCCTTCTGACCCCGCCACCCAGCTGTTTTCCTCACTAAGGAACTGGTCCGAATCAACTTCCCGATTTGGTTTGGAACAGAAGGCAACGAAGAGTCTTTAGATTACGCCCTTCGTGACCTTCGTTTTCTTCTGTTCAAAATCTATTGCTCAAACCGGGAAGTTGTTTTGGACCATGTCCTAAGACCAGCAGTGGCGCGACCCAATTTGGTAACTCGGCTGTGCGCGAGGTCTTGCCCCCTTAGCGACATTGCGTCTTCGCGTCTTTGCGTTGACCTCCTCCGATTTGTGCAGAAAGGTCAGACATTCCTCGTCCGTCCGCCTCACTCCTGCCCCTTGACGAGCCGAACTCTCACGTGTTCACAGGATTTCCTAGTTGACCAGCCCGTTAATGGGTATTATCAACTTTCACTGATGTCGCAGGTCTATTTCATGACACAGGTTGAGGAGCTCCTCATGCAGCCAGCCAATCGTCGCCAGTTTCTTTCGCGGGTCGGTCGCGGCATGATCGCGGCCAGTATTGGGGCTGGTCTGGCCGGGGATCTGGGGATTCGAGCGGCGTGTGCCCTCGAAGGCGAGACCGAGTTGTCGTTCGGACGGCTCGAACCGCTCGTCGACATGCTCCAGTCGACCGCTCTCGACAAGGTGCTTCCCGCAGCTGTGGCCGCACTCAAGTCGGGCACCACGCTGCGTGATCTGGTGGCAGCTGCGGCCTTGGCCAATGCGCGGGCCTTTGGCGGTGAGGACTACATTGGGTTCCATACGTTGATGGCGCTGCGTCCGGCTCTGTCGATGGCCGAGGACTTGCCGACGGAGCAGGCCGCTATGCCGGTGCTCAAGGTGCTGTACCGCAATAGCCAACGTATTCAGGAAATCGGTGCCGATGACCACCATGCCCTCTCGCCTCTCGCCGCCGATGGATCGATCCCGGCGTCTGCCGAGGCCCTGCGTGAAGCCGTCCACCAGCGTGATCGCGCGAAGGCCGAATTGATCCTCGCCTCTTGCGTGCAAAAGTCCGCAGCTGAGGGGTGGAATGATCTGCTCACGACGGCGCAAGAATCGTCCGATGTTCATCGCGTCGTGCTAGTCCACCGCGTGTGGGACATGCTCGACCTGGTCGGTGAAGAACACGCACTCACCATGCTGCGGCAGTCGCTGCGGTACTGCGTGAAGGCTGAAGAGGGGGCTGCCAAGTACGCCGCCGGACTTCGGGCCAAGCTCCCGCAGGTGGTCGACCAGTTCAAGCTGCAGGACCGTCCGTGGGGGACGAAGGCCGTCGATGATGCGTGGGTGAATGCCTTCGTCGAGACGTTGTTCACCTCGACTCCGGATCAGGCGGCAGACGCAGCCGGGGCGGCACTCGCTGAGGGTATCAACCCCCTGCGCATCTTCGAGGCGGTCTCACTGACTTCGAATCAACTGCTGCTGCGGGACAAGGGCCGAACGGGCAACCAGATCCAGTCCGGGAAGCCCGAGGGGAGCGTGCATGGGGACTCGATCGGAGTGCATGCCAGCGACACGGCCCATGCCTGGCGCGGGATCGCGGTGGCCGGGAATACTCTGCATCGCAACACAGCTGTCGTACTGGCTGCGTATGAAGTGGCCAAAGACCGCACCGAGCGCGGGGGTGACTTCGCGAACTGGAAGCCGCGTCCGTGGGCCGAGGATCTGGAGCCGGTCAAGGCGTCGACCGAAGTTGAACTGCTGGCCGCTCTGAAGAGTGCCGTCGAGGGGCAGGACCAGAGCCGAGCCTGTGCGGTGGTCGGTCGGTATGGCGCACTCAACCTTCCGGAACGACCGGTGTTCGACCTGCTCAAGACCTACGCGATCAGCCAGGACGGAGCCTTGCACGCCGAGAAGTACTTCCACACGACGACCAGCGATTTCCGCAGCACGCACGCCGCCGCCCGCTGGCGTCACATCGTGGCCTTGGCCCGCGTCACGGCGAGCGAGTACGGCAAAGAAGCCGCTGGCATCGCCCAAGCCCGCGAACTGCTGGGGGTATAAGGCGGTTTGACTGCCAGCCTTCGAAGCAGGGGGGGAGGCCGAGGCCAGTGCAGTGACTTGCCAAATCGCCTCTCTTTGTCCCGTCAGGGACACCCAACAATAGCCCACCGTTTCAACGGTGGGAGTGCAATCCAGACCAGCCAACAAGTCCCGTCAGGGACGACAGGCGTTGGCGATTTCTGGTGTGACGAAGTGCCACCAGGCGGGTTTCTGTCGGCCCTGCCGGGGCTGTTTTCGTGAAAGGCGATTTGGTCCCACGGCTTAAAGCGGCGGGCTATCCTTGAGTGTCACTCACGGGACAAAGAGATGTATCAAATCCCGTTCGCTTTGTGGCGACATGCCATTTCCTGGAGCATCAAACCGAGACGCTTGAAACCCCACGGTTGCCAATGGCGTTGACAGCACAGGGGCGAGGCTCGTGCTGAGCCGTTGAAGCGTTCTGGCCAGCGTCATACACTGCGGTCCCGAGGGGGCAGTTCGCCTCCCGGCTGGCCGCAGGTGTGTGGATCTCGATGCAAGTCCGTATTCTCAAGTCGAAACTCCATCTGGCGACCGTGACAGCTGCGGAACTCCTGTACCATGGGAGCATCACGATTCCCGAGGATCTGATGGAGGCGACTGGCCTGCTCCCGTTTGAGCAGGTTCTGGTGGCGAACTGCAACACCGGCCAGCGCGGTGAGACGTATGTGCTGGTGGGGAAACGTGGCGATGGTCAGATCCAGATGAATGGAGCGATGGCTCGTCTGGCATTGCCAGGGGACCGCGTGATCGTGATGGCGTTCGCGGATTGCACCCCGGCGGAAGCCCGGTCGATGAAGCCATTGGTGGCGATACTAAACGAGCGAAACGAGATCGTGGAAACGCTTTAGCCTTCGTGGCCCAACAATGCTGCCGTATCCTGCTGAGGAACTGGCTCGCGACAAGTTCCCGGAATTCACCGCAGGGGAGATGGAGGTTCGCAGAGTCGAATTCCGGAGATCACCGCGCCCTCTGCGGTCCTCCGCGCCCTCTGCGGTAAATCCTCTTCATGACTTTCGAAAAGTTGTTTCGGGGGTGGCGGGGTCAGGAGGCCTTACCCTTACCCACATTTCTTTCGTGCATCATGTCCTCTGAGGCACAGGATGAGTTTATCGAGGCCGCGCCAGAGGGT
>JAYSUV010000597.1:0-9178 GCA_043718945.1 Planctomycetota bacterium | reverse complement strand
GGCGGTGCAGCGCTCGACACCCGCCCAGACCGGCCCCGTCCGGCATTGGGAGTTCTTCGATGTCGCAGCCGGAGCCACCCTGCAGGCCACCCATGACGGGATGCTTCACTTGCGAGTCAATGACCGCTGGAACGAACTCGCAGACAACTCCGGCGAGTACCGCGTAACCATCACAGCAACGGACTAACCAACATGTCGCACTCCGTTCTGTCCGCGATGCGCGATGAGTCATCCCTCGCGAGTCTCGGTTAACTGCCACCTCCCCTGTTCACCGGATCTCACATGCGTTTAACACTCTTCGTCTTGTTACTTAGCAATTTACTCAGCGGAACCAATCCCGCAATGGCTCAGACGACTGGTCCCGAGAAGGGGATTCTGATCATCGTCGGAGGAGGACGAATGAGCCCCGAAATTGTCGACGAGTTCATCGCCAGCGCTGGGGGAGTCGATGCTCCGTTTGTGATCGTGCCGACAGCACTTGAGGGCGAAGACTGGGGGCCGGAGTACGTGGCCCGATCCTTCCTCGCGCGGGCGGGAGTCAAGGACATCACGGTCGTCCATACACGCGATGTGAAGGTCGCCGACACCGAGGAATTCACAGCTCCCCTCTGCCGGGCCAAGGGAGTCTGGATTGATGGCGGTCGGCAATGGCGACTGGCGGATGCCTACCTCAATACGAAGACCTACAAAGAGCTACATGCGGTACTCGAACGCGGCGGCGTCATCGGCGGATCATCCGCCGGGGCCACGATTCAGGGAGACTATCTGGTTCGCGGAGCCCCCGAAGGGAACCAGGTCATGATGGCTCCGGGCCATGAAATCGGCTTCGGGTTCGTGCGCAACTGTGCCATCGATCAGCACGTCATCGCTCGCAAACGCCACAACGATCTGGCCCCCGTGATTGTCGCTCACCCCGAATTACTCGGGCTGGGCATTGATGAGGGGACAGCTGTCGTTGTCGAGAAGAATCAACTCCGCGTCATCGGCGACAGCCAAGTGTTGGTGCATCACAAAGACCAGGTGAAGCGAGAAGATGGCACCAGTTACGAGACGCTGGATGTCGGGGCGGACTATGACCTAGCCACACGGAAGGTGATCCCATTGGTGAAGCCATGAAGGGGCACGACCCGCAGACGCCTGACGCGATCAGGCAGTCCTCCCGGCAAACGCAGTTCCTGGATGTGCTGACTCGTGATGAGGCGGCACAGCGTTTCGAGTCGGCACTGAACCCCCAGCCCTTGGGATTCGAAACGGTGTCTCTCCTGGAGGCCGCCGGGCGGGTGCTGGCGAGTCACATCATCGCCGAGGTCGATGTCCCCGCGTTCGACCGCTCCAACGTCGATGGCTTCGCGGTGCGATCCGCCGACTTGCAAGGGGCCGATGAGGAACAGCCGAGTACGCTGCAACTCACGGACGATATCCTCTCCCCCGGTCGAGCTCCCGCCAGAGAGATTCTTGCCGGTTGGGCGAGCGTCATCGCCACCGGCGGCATGGTCCCGCGCGGGGCCGATGCGATTGTCATGGTGGAACAGACCGAGGCGACCGACCTCGATGGCCAACCCGCTGTCGCCATCCGCCGCATGGTCTCCCCGGGTGGACACATCAGCTCGGCAGGCTCCGATATCACTCGCGGCGAAACGGTGCTGTGGTCGGGCCAGGTCCTGACCGCTCGCGAACTGGGCGTACTCGCGGCTCTGGGGCTGGATCGAGTCGATGTCTATCGCCGCCCCCGCGTCGCGATCCTCTCCACCGGCGACGAGATCGTCGCCCCCGGTCAGCCGCTCCCCACCGGTTCCGTGTACGACTCGAACGCCACGATTCTGGCCGCCACAGTGCAGGAGCTGGGCGGCGAGCCGGTCTGTCTGGGCACCGTGCGCGATGATCTCGATCAGCTGCGATCTCTTGTGGAAGTGGGTCTCACCTATGACATGGTCCTGCTGTCGGGAGGGACTTCAAAGGGAGCGGGCGACCTGTCTTATCAGGTGGTCCGCGATCTGCCGAACCCCGGCATTGTGGCACACGGAGTGGCCCTCAAGCCCGGCAAGCCGATCTGTCTGGCGGTCACCCATGGGAAGCCGGTCGTGGTGCTGCCGGGGTTCCCGACCTCGGCGATCTTCACCTTTCATGAGTTCGTGGCCCCGGTCCTGCGAGTACTCGCGGGTCGCAGCCGCGTGAAGCGCCGCACGGTGCCGGCGATCGTGCCGCTGCGAATCAACTCCGAGCGGGGCCGGACCGAGTTCGTGCTGGTCGGGTTGGTGCGGGGGAGGGAGGGTTGGTCCGCCTACCCCATGGGAAAAGGTTCTGGCTCAGTCACGACGTTCAGCGGGGCCGACGGGTTCATCACCATTCCGCAGCAGACCGAGTGCCTCGACGAGGGGGCAGCGGTGGAGGTCACGCTCCTCGATGAGGCGCTGGAGCCCGCCGACCTCGTGGTGATTGGCAGCCACTGCGTCGGACTCGATCTACTGCTCGGAGAGTTGCGACAGCGCGGGTACACCACACGCGTCCTGACCGTGGGCAGCCAGGGCGGACTGGCTGCCGCCCGGCGCGGCGAGTGCGACATCGCCGGGGTACACTTATACGACTCCGCCAGTGGAGAGTATAACCGGCCGTATTTGACACCCGGAATCGCGTTGATCCCCGGCTACCTGCGGCAGCAGTGTTTTGTCTTCCAGAAGGGAGACGCCAGGTTCGAAGGTGCGACACTGGAACAGGCTCTGGCCCGTGCGACAAGCGATCCGCAGTGCCGCCTGATCAACCGCAATCCCGGAAGCGGAACCCGCATCCTGATCGATGAACTGCTGGCAAACTGTGCCCGGTCTGCTGACCTTCCCGGCCACCGCTTCCAAACCAAATCCCACAATGCGGTCGCCGCTGCGATTGCGCAGAGTCGAGCGGACTGGGGCGTGGCGATCGAGACGGTCGCCCGTCAATACCAACTGGGGATGATCCCGATCCGGAGGGAACAGTATGACTTCCTGGTGCCGGAATCACGAAGACTGTCGCCGGTGATTCAGGAGTTTGAGGCACTGCTGCAGGCACCGCGAATCGTTGCTCATCTGGCTGAGTTTCAATTCTTACGAAGCCCGAACGGCGTGTGAGCCACGAATCATTTTTCCCGCGACAACAAAACTGAGGGAGGCCAATGAGCCTCGACTCGATACTGCCGAAGCGAAACAACCCTTGTCTAGCGCCGAATCAGGACTTCCGAATCCGGGGTCAGCAGATCGTATACATCGGCGATGTCACGGTTCTTCATGCGAATACAACCCTGGGACTCCGACTTACTGATTGATGCATCATCGATCGTCCCGTGAATGCCGTAATCGTCACCGAGGTCGAGCCAGTATTCGCCGAGCGGGTTCTGCGGATCGTCGCGTGCGATGACACCTTCGGGACCGTAGTAGATCGGGTCGCGTCGCTTCTCGGTGACCTTGTGAGTTCCGATCGGAGAGGAACTGTCTTGGCCGATCCCGACCTCGAAACGGGCCACAAAGTGTCCATGCGAATGAATCGTCATCTCCCGGTCACTCAAGTCAACCACGGCCGCAAACGGACCTCGGATCACTTTGAGTTTCTGCCCCGGACGAATCTTCTTCGCATCGGTGCGATTCAACTTGGCGAGGTATTCCCAGGAGACATCGTAGTCTTTGGCAATGTTCTCCAGCTGGTCACCAGTCTGGACGACATGGCCGTCCATGTAATGCGGCTGGGGAGCAAAGTAGATGCGGTAGGCGACCACACTGAGTCGCTTCAGCAGCTGATCGCGAATCTCCGGACGCTTCCAGTACAGGTTTGAAAGCTGGAAGTTGGCTTCCACGTCTTCACCGTCAATAATGAGTTGATCGATGGTTGAGAAATCAACGGATGCTTTCGTTTCAGTGGAGGGAGTCTTTGACTGCGGAGTGATCGCCAAGTGTGAAGTCCGTGGCTTGGGATCGACCGCATCGATAGCGTCGTCCGCTCCAATCGAGGCGGTCTGCTTCACCGGGTCTGGGGTCGTCCCGCTGGCGGCTGACTCCGCCGGCCGAGCGGCATTTTCTGCCGGTTGGGATGCGGCGTTGCGAGGTCGAATCCCTTGAAACTCGACTCGCGCCGGACCGAACGGACTTTTTGAAGCGGAGGTTTTGGGGGAGGCCGCAACCTCGGCGAGCGATTGGGAGGGGGCGAAGGCCGCGGATGGAACCCGTTCTCGTTGAGCGGAAACCAGGCGGGCATCTGTTCGTGAAAACGGGTTGGTAGTCGTGGGAGACTTCGACTCCTCGGTGGCGCTGGCGGTCTGGGTGGTCACTCCCTCTTTCGAGGGTTCGTACTGCTCCGGAGCGGAGGCGATCTCAGACTCGGACTCATTCGGGAAGGAGCGTGCGGACTCCTCTTCGATCAGTGGTTCAGACTGTTCATCGACCTCCGCAACACTCTCTTCTCCCAAGGTCGTGTTGGCCCAATCGGGAGCCACTTCGTCGAGGGCGGCTTCCTCCTCGGTGGTCACCGGAGTGGCCTGCGGCCGCAACAAATCCAGCTGCCAGGCCGCAGTCAGGGCCATGCCCGACAGGATCAGGAACCAGAATGGAAATGTTTGCCAAGGTTGCTTACGGGTATCGCGTCGCATGGGTATGTCCTCCGTGACAGTCCGACGGCAGAGTGTGCCGTCCAATCGTGCGAGCCTCTATTCGGGGCGTTCAGTTTCCGGTGCGGTGGGGAGTGATGGCAGCTGCCGGGCGGGTACACTGTACTGCCCGTCATCGTTCATGTAGTTCTCTCCCCGATTCAACTTCCACAACCGCGTAGGGTCAAAGCTTTGGCAGCCAGACACCACCAGTAACAGACAGCACAGGGTGGAATGCCGAGCGACGTGACGCATGAGCGTTCTCGACTGAGGGGGAGTTGTTGAAGGGGCCGGAGAGAGAATCCTCCGGGAGGGGGCCGGGAATGTATCCCAGTCCACTGAAATCACCAACAGGGATATTTGAAAACAAATCCGTAAACGTGAGTAGTCGCCCGATCCCCCCTCCGGTGATACCACTCGCCGTGCAGCCCCTTGGGCTCATAAAATGAGCAACCGCTGGGCCGCCGGGTACTCCCCAGTGAATGCGGTCTTGTGAAGTCACCTCCCTCACTCAACGACCGAAAATCGATCGAATGTCCGAGGCTTCAATCTGTGCGAATCTGTGAAATCCGCGTACCAATCCCTCCTTGAGCGGGTCTCTAGAGTGCGGAGAGTTTGTACACAGGTTGCACAGATCGACACAGATTGAAGGGGTTTGGCTGTGGTGGCGGCGACTCGGGATAAGGGTGGCGTTGTGGGGAGTGACCCGGCGGAGGTACTTCGATGGCTCGTCAATCTGGGAGTGCGACAAAGCCGTTTCATGAAGCCAGATCATCCCTGTGGACGTGCCTCTGCTGGACTCACCCTGAGTGAGGAGTGTCGATCATGATCAGCCAGTCGCGATAAAGCCTGACTCAGGGCCGATCAGTCCTCAATCGCGCACACGTCAACGCTCACGACCAAGCGCGGGCTGCTGCCGCCGATGTAGACGCCTTTGAGTGGGGCGACATCGACATAGTCGCGGCCCCAGGCGATCGTAATATGGTCGGTCGCGGGGAACTGGTTGTTGGTTGGATCGAGGTCGATCCAACCGAGCGGGCCACAGTAGACCGAGAGCCAAGCATGCGACGCATCCGCCCCGACGAGCCGCGGCTTGCCCGGTGGCGGCAGCGTCCGCAGATAGCCGCTGACATAGCGGGCGGGCAGGCCGATGGACCGCAGCATCGAGATCAGCAGGTGGGCAAAGTCTTGGCAAACGCCGCGGCGGGTGCGGAAGACCTGCTCCACCGGAGTCGACACCGTCGTCGCTGTCGAGTCATACTTGAAGTCGGTGAAGAACCGGCGCATGAGATCGGTGATCCCGGCGCGAATGGAGGCACCGACCGGGAACGAGGCGTGGGCATACAGCGCAAAGTCGTTCGAGATGCGGCATCTCTGCGAATCGAAGGTGAACTCCAGTGCGGCAAAGTCCTCGTCGGTCAAGTGCGCCCGCACCGCATCTCGGACCGCTTCCCAGGGAGGAGCGACGAGCGACAGCGGTTCGGGGGCGTGGATCTCGACCTCATTAATCGAGGTCACGATCAGCTTGTCGTACCCCTGGTTGAAAGCGAACTGCGTCGTGGTGTTTTGAAAGTGGTCCTGGCGAGTGACCACGATCGACGGCTCGGGAGTGAACTCCATGTGGTGCGAATGGCACACCTGTGTCGGAGTTTGGCGCGGGGTCAGCCACGCTTCGTTGTGACCGACCGAGATCGGTTCCACGGTCGTGTACTGCGTCTTATGAATGATGCGATACCTCATTGCGGCAACTCCAGATCGGAGGTGATCTGACGGGGAGCCCCCGAGTGCAGCAGATACTTGTTGGTCAGCACATCGGCCAAGTGCTTCATGTCCGGTTCCATCATGCCCAGGAGTCGCAGTACCTCGGTGGCTTTCGGGTCTCGCAATTGTTCGGGGGAGATCATGCGGACCGAATTCACGGCGTCCATCACGATGCGCTTCTCCTCCGACCGCAACGGAGATCTGCCGTCACTGGGCAGGGCGTCGACATGCATGGCCAGCGAGATCAGCTGCGAGACCAGCGAGCGGGGACAGGTTTCGTCGGTCAGACACAAATCGAGGACGGCGTTCTGCTGCACGTTCTCCATGTAGCGGGAGCGGTACGTCATACGGCAGTCGATCACCTCCAGCAGCGCCCGCAGTTCAGCGCGTTCGAGTTTGCCGCGAGACGACAGCATGCTGCGGACCAGATTCGACGTGTGCTTCGAGCGTTCGATGCGGCGTCCCATGTCCAGAACGTGCCAGGCCGGACCGCGCACCATCCCATCGTGGATCAGGCCACTCACCGCCGCCAGGTCGAGGATCAATTGGTTCAGCGCATCCAGCAGGTCGATTAGACTGGCTCGACCCGGGACGAAAGCGGCCCGGTATCGCTCGGCGGTCTCGCGGACCTTGCGATAGGTGTCGGGTGACATCCACAGCCGTTCCAACGAGGCCAGTCGATACAACTCCGAGACCGCAGCTGACAGCCCATGCCCTTCGTCGACATTGGCCACGATGCGGGGCAGCGCCTCCCGCAGATGGGGGAGCCGGATCGACATCGATTCAATCGCGAATCCGGGTTCGATCTGCCCCTGATCGGCCAGGGCGCGGATGAGACTTGGCAACTCGGGCAGCTCAGTCGAGGCTTCCGCAGTCAGGCGTTCAATCACCGCTCGCAACAGCCGGCTCAGAAAATCGGCGCGATCGAGTGACTGACCAAACCAGAACAAGTCGTCGGCGACCCGGCTGGGGAACACGGCGTTCGTGCGGCGCAGCGGGACTGGTTCGTCCTCGGCAGAGAGCAAGCTAACCGGAGCCACGGGGCTGACTGCTTGCACCCAGACATCTTTGCTACTGACCCCGGCGGAGATCGAGAGTTCCATCGGGTCGGTGCTGAGCGCGACGCGGGCCAGTCCTCCCGGCATGACGGAATAGTCCGTACCGTCCGCGACCAGAAACGTCCGCAGTGCCACGTGTCCCACGCGGACGGAGCCTTGGTGAAACACGGGGGCAGCTGAGCGCTCGACGAGTTCCTGGGCCACGAACTGCTGCGGCCTGGCGGCGATCCGCTCCAGCAGTTGCTTGCGGGCCTCGGCGGAGAGGGAGCGGGGCAGGATCTCCTCGTTGCCGCTGGACTGGAAGGCGGGCTTGATGACCAGTTGCTCGAAATGCTCGCGGACGTAACTCCACTGCCTGGGATCTCCGCACCACCACGTCGCGATCGAGGGCAGGAGCAGTTCCTCGCCCAAGCAGCGACGACACAGTGCAGATAGGAACGACATGAAGATCGGCGATTCGACCAGCCCGCTGCCGGGGATATTCGCAATGACGACCTTACCCCCGCGCAACACTCGCAACAGGCCCGGCACGCCATGCGGCTCGCCCCCGCCCAACTCCAGCGGGTCAATGCCGCGTTCAATGCCCCGCGACACAATGACATCGATCGGGACGAGCCCGGCGAGGGTCTTGAGGTAGACGCGATTATCTCGCACTGCGAGGTCGGCCCCTTCGACCAGCGAGTATCCGAGATACCGCGCGAGGTAGACATCCTCAAAGTAATACGAGTGCTTGGCCCCCGGCGAGAGCAGCACGATGCGGGGGTTCTCGGCCAGTTTGTTGCCGAGACTTTGCAGCGTGTTCTGCACGCGCAGGAAGAACGGAGCGAGTCGCTGAACTGGCTGCGAATTAAGGTCGGGCGGGATTGTCCGCGAGACGACGATCCGGTTCTCCAGTGCGAACGCCGCCCCGGCTGGAGCATCGGAGCGATCGGCCATCACGTACCACTGGCCATCGCGACCACGAGCCAACTCCGCCCCAGCAGCGACGATAGACGGGCCGTCTTGGTGAATTCCGTCAAAGGGGCGCAAGTAGCCGGGGTTGGCGAAGAGCACCTCGGGGGGGAGCGAGCCATCGCGGATCAACGACTGCGCTCCGTAGCAGTCCTTCACGATCCAGTTCATCAACCTCGCGCGCTGTCGCAATCCGGCGTCGAGCATTTGCCACTGGGGAGCGTCGATGATGAACGGGATCAGATCGAGCTGCCAGGGGCGCTGCGATTTGGTGCCTTCGTGGAAGACGTTGAAGGTGACGCCGTTGTCGGCGAGCAGATGGTTCGCCTGGGTGGTGCGGTGGGCGAAGTCGGCCACCGAGATCTTCTGCACCCCTTCGATCAGCTTCTGCCAGGCGGGGCGTGGTTGCCCCGCGGCATCGAACGCCTCATTGAAGACGGACTGCGGAGCCTGCTCCGGAACAGAGAGGAGTGACCTGGGAGGAGAAGCAGTGGTGATCAACGGGAGACTCGGCAACGCATGCTGTTCGGGACGTTTCCGCCAAGTGCATCACTGGATGGAAACGTGGCCGAACGGGAATCATCAGACAGGTGCCAGACGCAGATCGAGGGTGAACGGGAATTCGCGGTTGGGCGGTTCGGCTCGCACAGCCACTCGCCCGCCCGTATGCCCATGCTTGATGAATCTCGCCGCCCGGCGACACTCCGCTTCCAGTGCATTCACCGGGAAGCTCACCGGGTTGAGGCCACCCGGATGATCCACATGGAATCGGCACCCGCCGATCGATCGTTGCTGCCACAAG
>JAYSUV010000596.1:0-1177 GCA_043718945.1 Planctomycetota bacterium | reverse complement strand
TGGTTGAAACACCGAAAGCACCAGATCGAAGGCCGAGCCTACCGCAATCTGCTCAACGCCTGATCCCACGCTTTCGATTGGGCGGGGAGGCATTTAGTGAGTCCGATCTCAGCCGGTGTTCTCTGTGAATCACCGCTCTTCGCTGTCGTCCGCCGCGCACCCGCCACGGTTAGGTTTAACCCCTCCCCACTCGCACGCAGGTCAATCTGCACTCGGGTGCCATGAGGCGTGAATCCTCTCTTTCATCCGTGGAACTGCGCGCCACCAGCCCTCGTCTTCTCGGAGTCCCAGTATGTCTGTCGCACGTCGCAATGGAACCAAAGTCGTTCTGCCTCGCACCGGTGCCGATGAGTTCTGGCAACTGGTCCACGACCACTTCGCCAACGCCGATGAACGAAAGTGGAGATACCTCGCGATGCTGGCTCTGCGAGAAAACGCGGGCTGGCCTCTCGACCGCATCGGCAACGTCTTCGGCCATCCGAAAGGCCACGTGACCCGCTGCTTGGCCCGCATCAAACAGGAGATGCGACTCACCTTCCACGCTGAGCCCGAGTTCCTCGACTCGCCCGATGAGGACGTCGAACACGCCGCGTGAGAGGAGTTTTCAGTCGTCAGTGGTCAGTTTTCAGTCATCAATCCAAAGCCCAGGGGTTGCCACCCCTGGGCTTTCTCTCGGCAAGAACGTTGAGCGTTGAGCGACAGAACTCAACCCTCATCCCTCATCCCTCATCCCTCATCCTTCATCCTTCATCCTTCATCCTTCATCCTCCCCCCCATGCTCATCCAAACCATCCCTCTCGCCGACCTCCAACCGGCTCCGTACAACCCGCGTTTGGCTCTCAAGCCCGGCGACAAGCGCTGGAAGAAACTCGAACGCTCGCTCGCGGAGTTCGAGCTACTCCAGCCGATCATCTGGAACCGCCGCACCGGACACATCGTCGGAGGCCACCAGCGCTGCGAAGTGCTTAAGCACCAAGGCCGCACCGAGGTCGAATGCGTCGTCGTCGACCTCCCGCTGAGCCGCGAGAAGGCCCTCAACGTCGCCCTCAACAACTCCGAAGTCGGCGGCGACTGGGAGGCCACTAAGCTGATGGCCTTGATCGAAGACCTGGCCGAGTCGCCCGACATCGACCCGACTCTCACCGGCTTCGACGAACACCAACTGCACAGCTTCCAA
>JAYSUV010000595.1:0-29623 GCA_043718945.1 Planctomycetota bacterium | reverse complement strand
CGTGGTGTACACTCTCTATAAGAGTGTCTTCAACACACAGACCATGATGAACGAGTGGCAAGTGCAAGGAACATTACATCAAACACTCCCCCTTCACGAGTCGACACCGTATGGTCCACAAGGCTACTTTCTGTTCAAGTATCGTAAGACGCTGACGGGGATGCCATCCGGTGTCGAACATTGCGCAGTCTTTGAGAGGTGCGTCAATGGCGGCTATGTGTTTCTCGGCGAGGATTATTTCTATCCCTAGAGTGAGAGGTGTGCATGAGACGGTCCGGCTTTTCGATCACTGAACTCTTCGTTTCAATGGCGATCATCGGATTGCTCATGGCGGTCATTCTGCCAGCCGTGCAGGGGGCTCGTGCCGCTGCGCGGCTGGCGGATTGCCGAAATCGACTCCATCAAATTGGGATTGCAATCCATACCGTCGAGCAGTCGGAAAATGTATTCCCCGCGGAATACGATGAGATCTACCATAAGGGAATGGGATTTCCGGGATATGATCGATTCCGTGGACCAGTCGTCAACGAATATGGGACGACTTTTCGATGCCCGCAAGATTCGCAGCTTGACGACACTACAGCTCAATCATACGTCCTCAGTGAGGGAACTGCGTTTCTGACTCGCAGTAATGGATACTTTGAATACTACCGAGATCTTCGTCGTGCCAGTGAGTTTACCGATGGACAATCACAAACTGTTGGATTCTCAGAAAAGTTGCAATTCAGTTCGCAAGATCGGATGTCTCCCAGGGATGATGGGACGCGATACGCACTCTGGCTCCCACAGTCATTTTCTGCGGGGCAAGAGTGGGACTTCGTGAATCTGTGCCGATCAGAAACGGGTTCAGCTATACCACTCTTCACCACCAGAGACAGCTACTACACTCATCTGTTCACTCCGAACAGTCGCGGCTGTTGGAATGGGGCTGTCACCTCTCTCAACCCCAAGGCTTACATCCCGGCCAGCAGTGCTCATCAGGGTGGGGTGAATGCGCTGTTTGTGGATGGTCATGTGGCTTTCATCCCCGACTCAGTGGATGCTGAGGTCTGGATGGCGCTCGGGACGATCAATGGCAACGAATCCACTTCTTCACCGTTCTAATCAAGGATGATTGCCATGTGGACGCGGCGAGACGTGTTGAGAGCTTTGACGATTCTGGTGGGTTCGGGTTGCTCCAGTCCGCCGCCCCCGCCCCCTGCGGATCAGTTTTTGTCTGATTTTGTCATGATGGACCGAGCGGGAGCTCGTCTTACCGATCCGTGGATTGTCACGCTGAATGATCCACTGGATGTGACGATCCAGTATCAAACAGTCGGTGTTCCTAAAAAAGTGAATGGTCGCCCAGTGACTCCGCCGGACCGGTGGGTCTTTACGAGTAGCCTGTGTGACGAAAATGACAAAGTGATCGCTTCTGCGAGAATGCGTGACGAGGGGTTGTTTGGAGAGGAATCGATTGCGGAGAAGCTGACGTGGGAGTCTCCCGACAAGCCGAAGTCATTACCCCAGGGAGTGGATTGGCAATGGAGTTACTTACGTCTACCCCAGCTAGGGACTTTCACACTCATACTGCGGCTGTTCCCGACTGCGATCCAATTGGGCAGTTCGCCACAAATCGATTTTGGCACGGGGGTCGAACTGTCCCGGCATTCGATAGTCGTACTTCCCGGAACGAAGCCCGAGGGGGCACTCTCCTTGAGTATCTACAGCGAGGATGCACTGAACCGCAAATTGTGGCGAAGTTCGAGAAATCGAAAATAAGAACTTGGCCCAAAACGACATCCCGCTTTGAATAGAGGGATTTGAACAGAAGGTCGCAAAGGCGGCCAAGGGTTCCATTCGAAGCTTCTTTGCTGCCTTTGAGTCCTTCTGTCCCAAATCAAATCGGGAAGTTCTTTCGGGCGAGATCCTATGCGATCCGTTCAGTCTCCGCACGGCAATTGCGAAGCGTTCCAGCGTCTGGCCATGCAATTTTGAAGTTACGGCAATTGGTCAGATGGCCACACGACTGTGTGACCGTCAATCTCACACCGGAAAAGTGATCTTGCTGTGTAGCGGGATGTCATGAGAAACTACAGTCCCATCCCCTTTGTTCTTTCCGCAACCCCACTCCTCCCGATGAAACGCTTCCAAATCATCGCGGTCATTCTATTCGCCTCAGTCTGTGCAGGCTGCGCGGGGGGAATGTCGTCGCTGCGGATGGCGGGTGTGGTGCCGGTGAAGGCTCCGAATCCCTTGTTCGTGTCGACGACCAATGAGGATATTCTCTGGGAGCGAATGGTCGAAACGCTGGAAGACTTCCAGTTCCCGATCCGCAAAGAGAACCGCCAGTCGCGGGTGATCGAGACCGACTACAAGGTCGGGGCCAGCGTCTTTGAGCCGTGGCACAGCGATTCGGTCGGCCTCGCCAACCGGTTGGAAAGTACACTGCAATCGGTCCGCCGCCGGGTCGTCGTGACGATGATCCCCAGCGATCAACAGCCCGGTTACACCGTCAGCGTGGAAGCCTATAAGGAATTCGAGGACCTGCCGGGCGTCGCCGCCAATTCACCAGGCGGCGCGACCTTCTTGGAAAGTAAACCACTCGACCGCGACCTGAATCTCGTCGTCGGCCAATCCGCCCCCAGCGGTTGGATGTGGGCCGGACGGGATTACAAGTTGGAACAGTCGATCGTCGGGCAATTGAGTTACTTGCTGAGCCGGTAGGCACTTGACGGGTGCCCCTGATGGGACAAGCAGCGGCGAGTACCCTGCCAGAGATTGAATGAGAGGTTGTTCCCCTCGGGAGGGTGAGCGGCCAATGGAAACATCCCCCCAGACTCCTTCGGAAGTCTCTTGGGACGCGAAGTCTGGCCGCTCGTTTTGCCTGATGTGGCTCTACGCCTGACACTCTTCCAGGCAGCCAGTTACAATCCATTGGTGCGGGGTGATGTATCAAATTCGCTCCCTACGGAGTCTTCATTGCAGCGGAGCAAGACATGAACCCACTGGATGCCCATCGATTGCAGATCACTCGACGAGAGCTGTTTGGCCGTTCGGCGACCGGGCTCGGTGTGGGGGCGCTGGCGTCGCTGCTGGGACGGGATGGATTTGCAGCTGATGCCTCTGTGACCCCGCAGCGTTACGGCGGGTTGCCCGAGTTACCGCACAGGGCCGCGAAGGCCAAGCACGTGATCTACCTGTTCCAGAACGGAGCTCCGACACACTGCGACCTGTATGACTACAAGCCGAAGCTCCAGGAACTCCACGGCCAGCCGATGCCGGAGGAGTTCTTCAAGGGAAAACGCTTCAGCACGATGACCGGCGACCCCACCGGAAAACTGGTGCTAGCCCCGGTCGAGCCGTTCGCTCAGCACGGGGAGTCGGGGGCCTGGGTCAGTAATTTTCTGCCGCACATTGCCTCAGTCGCCGATGATCTCTGCTTCGTGAAGAGCATGCACACCGAGGCGGTGAACCATGCTCCGGGGATTACGTTCCTGCTCACCGGAAGCGAACTGCCGGGAAGGCCCTCGCTGGGGGCGTGGCTCACGTACGGTTTGGGGAGTGAGACGGAGGAGTTGCCTGGTTACGTGGTGATGACCTCGATCTCGAAGGGGACCAGTTGCGGGCAGATCTTCTATGACTTCTACTGGGGCTCGGGGTTCCTGCCCTCGATGTATCAGGGGGTGAAGTTCCGAGGCAGCGGCGATCCGGTGCTGTACCTCAAGGACCCCGAGGGGCTGACGCGGACCATGCGGCGCGGGCTGCTCGATGATGTGGCCAAGCTGAACGAGATGAAGCTCAAAGAGTTTGGCGACCCGGAGATTGCCACGCGGATCGCCCAGTACGAGATGGCCTTCAAGATGCAGGCCAGCGTACCGGAACTGACTGATTTGTCCGGCGAGACGAAAGAGACGCTGGAGATGTACGGGCCGCAGGTGCAGGAACGCGGGACGTTCGCCCACAACTGCCTGATGGCCCGCCGCCTGATCGAGCGCGGGGTCCGCTGCGTCCAACTGATGCACGCGGGGTGGGACCAGCACAACTCGCTCACCACCGAACTTTATAATCAGTGCCGCGACACCGACCAGCCGTCAGCTGCGCTCATCAAGGACCTGAAACGGCTTGGCCTACTCGACGACACGCTGGTGATCTGGGGCGGTGAGTTCGGTCGCACCCCGTTCATCCAAGGGAACATCAACGACCGCCCGCGATGGGGCCGCGACCACCACCCGTACGCCTTCACGACCTGGCTGGCCGGCGGCGGCGTGAAGCCCGGCATCTCCTACGGCGAGAGCGACGAATTCGGCATGAACGCCGTCAAAGACACGGTCCATGTCCACGATCTGCAAGCCACGATCCTCAACCAGATGGGCATCGACCACGAACGCCTGACCTACAAATTCCAGGGGCGGAACTTTCGCCTGACGGACGTGCATGGACGGGTGGTCGAGCAGATTCTTGGGTGACACTTTGATTTTCAGTCGCTTGTACGACGCGAAAGGTTCGAGGACACTGGGTGGCCACTTTGCCCGCCAGCTGGCACTCGCATCATGTCGTTCGCTCACACATGCCCCACATGGCAGTCACGCTCTGTTCTTCTGACCAGTTCGCCCTGATCGGCTCGGTGGAGGGGATCGTTGCGGTCTGTGATTCGCCAGTGACGGTTGAACAGATCGCGTCGTCTCCCGTGTTTCAGTCGTGGCCGGAATCGGCTTCGATCCTGCACTTGGCATTGGGCGAGGACATCACCGGCACGCATCAGGGGCACAACCTTCCGGTCGCCGCCAGCCGGTTGCTGGAGGCTCCGTTTCGGACGAGTGTGGTGCTGTGCCGAGGCTCGCTTTCGGAGAGCGCCTTGCCGCTCACTGCGGAATCACTGTGGCGGCGGCTGATCGAAGCGGCTCCCGGCGAGGTCTGGACTGGCTCGCTGCCGACCGCCCGGCCCTTGACACGCACGGTCTGGCCCGCACTGGCCCCGGCTCGCTCTTCACTCACTTGGCTCGCTAAAGCGATTCACAAGGTCAAGGGCGTCACTCCCCGCCAGACGACACTGCTACGGGCCGGGCTGTACCTGCTGCACGACTTTCTCGACGAGAGTCATTCCCAGTCGCAATCGATGGAGGGGGACCGCGACGCCGATTTGTGGCACGCCATCATGCACCGACGCGAACCCGATTACGGCAATGCGAAGTATTGGTGTCGTCGCGTCACCCAGCACCCCATTCACGGAGAGCTGGCAGCTCAGGCGGTCCCCATCCTGGCACGGGCGGGGATTACCGGGTTCTCGCAAACCACTTGGGACGCGGCAAAATTTGTCGACCTGTGCGAGCGCGTGACTCACGAAGACTCCGCCGCGAATCTGGCCGCTCGCGAGGTCCAGTGGTTGGAAATGTCGCTGCACTTGGCCCATTGCTCGCGAGGACGGTGACGCGTGGACGCTGACCTCGAAGCCATCGCTGTTCTGGAACAGCTGCGAGCTGATCCCTCGATCTGGGGCCGTATACCGCCGGGTGATTCGCACTCCGCCGCGTTGCAAGCGGCCTTGCGTCAGGAGTACCCCGCCGAGGTGGTGCGAGCGGCGTTGACGCTGGCGGCACTTCGCACGCAGGCCCGTCCGCGCTTCACCCGCGCGGATGAGATGTGGTTCGACCGCACTCGATTGGAGCAGGCGACGCAAGAGATCGTTGCCCGGCATAAGGCTCAGCGGTTCGCAGCGTGTGCGGGGCAGACGGTACTCGATCTGTGTTGTGGAGTCGGCTCCGATGCGATTGCGATCGCGCGACAAGGCAGCGAAGTGGACGAGACAGACGCCTTTCGCCTCGGGCCTCTCCTCTCAATCGTGGAGCCAAAGGTAAAGGTGCCGATCACCGTGCGAGCGGTCGACATGTCACCGCTTGCGACGTGGTTCACCCAGCGGAACGCTGAGGTGTATGGCGTCGCCTCGCACATTGAGACGCTCGTCAGCGATGTCGAGAAAGTCGACATCGCGGGCCAGTTCGTCCACCTCGACCCCGATCGACGCACACAAGGCCAGCGGCAGGTCCGACTCGAATTCGGCTCGCCGGGACTCCCCTACCTCCAAGCCCTCACCAAGACCGCAGCTGGGGGCGCTATCAAAGTCTCACCGGCGAGTAACTTCGGCGGGAAGTTCACCGACTGCGAGGTTGAACTCGTCAGCGTCCACGGCGAATGCAAAGAGGCCACGATCTGGTTCGGCCAGCTGCGGCACGCAGACCCCTTTCGAGCCACGATCCTGCCGCAGGGAGCCACGATCGCGGGCGACCCGTGGGAGTACCGACCTCGGCTTGTCCCGAGCGTCCTGAACTACCTGTTCGATCCCGACCCAGCCGTCGTGCGGGCGGGGCTGGTCGACCGCGTGGGCGAGTCGCTGGGGTTGTGGCGGCTCGATGATGCCGAGGAATACCTGACCGGCGACACGCTCGTCGATTCGCCCTTCGTGCGAGGCTTCGAGGTTCTGGCCGACCTCAATAACAACACCAAGGAGATCCGGAACTACTTCCGCACCTCGCCCTTCGGTCAGGTCGAGATCAAGTGCCGCCACATGAGCATCGACGCCGACGCCATCCGCCGCAAACTCCCCCTGCCAGGCAAGGAGCCCGGCGTACTGCTCTTCGCCCGCGTGGCTGGCAAGGCCCGAGCGATCATCGCCCGGCGATGCGGTTGACTTTCTCGTAGCAGAAGTCGTAAGACTTCTGCCGTGTTCCCCTTCAGCGGCAATGCGAAAATGCCTGCTCTAGAGCAGTTTCAGAATGAGTCTTCAGCCAAACACACGGAAGTCAGAGGAATTGGAACACTAATTTTCGCTGATCTCCGCTGATCCGATTCGCGGCGAATCCTGCTCTGGATTAGCGTTGATCAGTGGAAATTAGTGTTCCACCCTCCTGACTGAAAATCAATTTTGAATCTGCTCTAATTCAGTCCCAACGAGTCCGACCCCGGCAGAGGGCACTCGTATCACGGAGGTCTGAAACGAGAGTGCCTCCGGTAACCCGTGAACCGCCTCGAAACCTTCTGTCATCCCTCCGGGATGCGTGGCTTTTCTTGGGGACAGTGTCCGGTGGTGTCGCTTCGCTCAACCACCGGCTAATTTCTATCATTCCTCCGGGATGGGGATTCGCCGATCCACTCCCCACCCTCAAGACTCACCGGAACTCCTCATGACCTCCATGGCAGTCATTCTTCCGGCAGCGGGCAAGAGCTCGCGGTTCGTCGGTTCGGGCGGGGCTGTGGCTGCCGAGGGAACCGCCGGGGATGAGGCTTCTCATCCGGCCTCGCGCAAGAAGCCGTTCATCATGCTCCAAGGCGAGCCGATCTGGTATCGGTCGGTGATCCCGTTCCTGCACCGGCCCGATGTCGTGCAAGTGGTGATCGCGGTCTCACCGGAAGACCTCGACTGGTTCAAGGCGCGGTTTGCCGCTCAGCTGTCTCAACTGCGAGCGGTGCAGGTCGTCGCGGGGGGAGTTGAGCGGGCCGATACAGTTGAGGCCGCTCTGCGAGTGATTCCGGAGAGCGTCGATTTGATTGCCGTTCACGATGCCGCCCGACCACTGATCCGCGAAGAGACCATCGAAGCTGTGGTGCAAGCGGCTCGCCGGACGGGTGCCGCGCTCCCGGCGACCGCCATCTCCAGCACCATCAAGCGGGTCGACAGCTCACAGCTGATCGCGGAAACCGTTCCTCGTGCGGGTCTATGGGCGGCTCAGACGCCGCAAATCGTGCGGCACGACTGGCTGCGAAGAGCGTTCGCGGAGCGAGGAACGTTTCAGCCGACGGATGAAGCTCAGTTGGTGGAGCGACTCGGCCTGCCAGTCGAAGTGGTGACTGGCTGGGCCGCGAACCTCAAGATCACAACGCAGGACGATCTCGATCTGGCCGAGGCGTTGCTGTCATGTGCAGATCGCCCCGTGGGCTGACGCCCAATGGCACTGACTTGAGCTCACTAACCCGACGCGTCAGTTTTGAAGTTGCGCTATTGGGACACGGATGACACGGATGACACGGATGACACGGAAAATGAGGAGTCTGTCGCCGAAACCGTGAGATCTCAGACATTTATCATCCGACGCCTGACATCTCATAATCTCGACTTCGAAAAAGCCATTTTCCGTGAACTCCGTGCGATCCGTGTCCCAATCGCACAAATTCAAAACGCGCCAGCAAGGGAAACCGAGGCAAAAGTCGCTTTCTCTCGCCCTCGCTGACGCTTCGGGTTGGTAAAGTCAGTGCCAGTCAGCGGGCGGCGCACCGCTCGCCTGTCTCAATCCATCGTAAGGTGGTATAGATAGAGCCCCGCCAGCTGCAACCCCCACGCCCTTCACCGGAATCGGTTCCCCATGAATGCTGAAGATCGACTGGTCAGGATCGAATCCGCTCTCATGGAGTTGCAGCGGCATGTCGAGCTGCTGAACGAGGCTCTGCTGAATCAGCAGAAGGACTTCCACGGCATTCAGTCGCAGGTCAAGCGAATCGAGTCGCTAGCCGCCGAATGGTCGGAACCGCAGTCGTCGCCGATTGACGAACGACCGCCGCATTACTGACGCATTGACCGGCGGGGTTTATTGCGGACTGGATGCCGTGCCGCCTGAGCCGATACGTGTTCTGGCTGGGCTAAAGCGTCCGGTCGCGCGGGCCGTGGGGGCATCCGAGCGGGGGGGCGGAGTGGGGGCTGCCGGTGGCGCTGCGTTCGCCGAAAGCACCGGAACCGGATTCTGTGGAGCGGGAGTTACTTCGTCCCCGGACTCGATCGGGATGATCAGTTCCATGCCGGGTTTAAGGTCGTTCTCGGTTCGCAGCAGCTGGCGATTGGCGTTGAACAGGGTGCTCCAATACTTGTGGCTGCCGAGTTCTCGCTCGGCAATCAAGCTCAGGCTGTCCCCGTTGACGACTCGGTAGGTCCGGGTATGGACGACCGGTTCGGGCTCGGCAGGGGCGACGATCTCGGCGGGGAATAGACCCGGATCAATCGGCGTCGGTTCGGGTTCGCCCGAGTTCTGAATCGGGTCAGGAACACCGGCCAGTGGCAGTACCTCGACGGGTGTCTCCACCGGCGTCGGCTCGACCGGCGATGCATCCGTCCCTCGCGGTTGGGGCCGGTCGGCATCCGTGTACGACTTGACCGGCATCAGCCGAATCGCCTCGTCCAGATCCGCAGCCGATTGCAGCGTCAGATCCACCGGCTTCTCACCCGACTCCCGCGGGAAGCAGAGCGCAGCTGCAAATCCCATCACGAGGATGGCGAGCGCGAGTCCGAGCTTGGTGTCGCGGTGCATGAGAATGACAGCCATGCGGGTTGCAGGAGTCGTGAGGGCGAACCAGCGGTTCGCGAACCTCCACCAATAGGTATGACACCTCAAATGGAAAGAGTCTGCTGTTGTTTCGTCCCCAGGGCACGTTTCGAAAACACCACATGCCATAAGATTCCGAGTGTGACGAATGAGCGTGATACACCGGCGGGTGGAAGATGCCGGAGGGGCATCACTTCGCGATCTGGCTGGCTCTCCACGCCTTCATTGCAAGTCCGGTTGCCACGAAAAAGTATCACTCACATCCATCGTTAGACGGTTCTTCAGGAAAATCAATAACACGCATTTCTCGCTCTCTCGGTTGTTGGTCCGTGATTGAGTTCGGTTCAATGAGTTTCAAGTCGGAGACATCCGTGAGGCGATTGCTGCGTGACGATCGGATGAGACAGCCCCTGCAGTAAACAGGTAGATTCTTCAAATGAGCCGTTCCAGCGATCTGATACTCATTCGCCGCAAGTTCAGCCTTCGCACGAATGACCGCCCCTTCAATCAAAAGTGAGAATATCACTTCTCCTGAAGTCGCCCCTTGCTCATCCGGTTGGCCACGTAAGACCTCAACAACTCCGACGAATGCATCCGGTTTTGATTCTGGGACAACCCGCAACTTCGAGGCAATGCTTTCGGCTGCCTCAAAGCATTCCTGTCCGAGATGCAATTCCTTACGGAAATGACCTGTGGGGGCTGGAATCGCTTTCGACCATGTTGGAGAGACTGATAGGTAGGAACGGTCTCCTGTCGGACGAAGCAATAAAAACGCCTCACAGAAGTTCGCACTCAATTTCGGATGAGCACTGCGGTCAAACGTGTCGTCGATCACGCCTGAATCAGCAGCGTCGATGAGGGTTGAAAGCGATTCAATGACGCCCTGTGTCACTCTTCGAGTGTACGGATCCGTGTGAATCAATGAGTTTTGGATGATCTCGATCGGGCAAGCAATCGTCAGTATGAAGCTCCCCCGTTCTGTTTGCCCGAGTCGACATCGGCGAACGAGTTCTCCTGCATCTGAACGACTCAACCGAGGATGATAAGGTTTCACTGCGATCTCACTATGAGCCTGAGCGAGAATCATGCCTCGAGCACCTTCGAGTATCCGCAAACCTTGATCCAGACTGAGGGAACCGGATTCCGCATCGGCACTGCTTTCCCTGAACCGCAGAACATCGGCTGGCGGAAGCAGCAAATGATCTAAGACTTCCTGGAAGGAACGTCTGTCGAAAGCTGCCAACTTCTGGATAACTTCACGAATCGACTCTTCGTAGTCATCTAATGTCTCATCAAGTGGAATCACCAACTGATGCAACTCGGAATTCGGATCGTGCAATACAGTGATCGAACCATTTACTCCATCGACCGGCTTCCACCCCAGAGATTTAGCGTAGTTCTTGATAGCGCGAGGCTGCACGAGTTTCAGCGTGGCGTCAGCAGTCTGTCGATTAGGCGTCATAGCTGATTTCCTCTCTGCGTGACAAACGCGTCATCAAAGCGGTGAGAGAATCAGGAGAGAGTTGCTGCGACTGAGGGATGTAGACTGTTTGGTGTTTTGGATTGGAGCTTTCTGTTGCGTTACGCAGGCTGACCCAGTAGGCACATCGCTTGGCGATCAAGCCGTCCTCTGAATGCTGCAACCATTCCGTTGAATCTTGAGGCAAGAACATCACAACGAGGATTCGGAAATGCGTGATATGAGGAGTTCGGAGTTTGTTGTAACTCGGAACAGACAGGCTGAATGAGAACCGTCCGTCATTCAAGGTGGGAGGCTGGTACGTCGCCTTCAATTGCACGTGTAGATCGAATGTGGTTTGAACGGAATTCTGAGCAAGCCTGCGACCATCTTCTTTGACCGTGGCGTCAACACCTGCGCTATCAGAGTGCCGGTTGGAATATTCACATGAGAAACCTGCACGGGACGCTACCGCATCCAGGTACGCGTAGCTGAGTTCTGATTCGATGTTCTGTTCCGTCAACATGGCGTCAACCGTCTCCAGTGGTCGTAACCGCTAGCCGTCCAATCTCATCGACATCTTGCACATTCGGCTTGAAATTGGCTAGTGAGATGATCGCGAAGTTCCCTTAATAGGCGAATCGCAATGCTGCGAGGCGAAGAAGCTCAATCAGGTTTTGAAGACTCCTCCTCAATACTGCCGAATCACCCCCGCCAGCACTCCGAGGATCTCGACGTGTTGGGAGTAGATCGGCTGAAACCTCGAATTCGCGGGGTCGAGGCGGATGCGGTCGGATTCGCGGTAGTACTTCTTGAGGGTGGCGTCCGAGCCATCGACCAGAGCGGCCACGATCTCGCCGTCGCGGGCGGTCGGCTGGCGGCGGATGATGGCGTAGTCGCCGTCGGCGATGTGGGCCTCGATCATCGATTCGCCCCGCACCTTCAGGCAGAAATGGTCCGGCTCCTCGAACAGCTTGCTGAACTCGACCCGCTCCACCTGCTCGTCGGCGGTCGAGGGGCGACCCGCATTGATGTGCCCGGCCAGCGGCAGGCTGGTCCGTTTCAGCTGAGGTTGGTCGGTCAGCTGGATCGCGCGAGACATATGCTGTTCGCGCGAGATGAGCCCCTTGCGTTCGAGGGCCTTGAGGTGACACATCACTCCGTTGGGGGAGCGGATGTCGAAGGCAGTACCGATCTCCCGCACCGTCGGCCCGTATCCCCGGTTCAGGATCTTATCCTTAATGAACTCGTAGATGTCTTTTTGACGCTGAGTGAGTGTGAGATGGTCGGCCATGGGAGGGGGTTCTCAGTTTTTAGTGGTCAGTTTTCAGTAGGAAAGAGTGCTGCCGTCTTGGTTCTGACTTAGAACTGAAAACTGACGACTGACCACTTCCCTCCAACCAGTTCACGGGCGTCGACTACTGATCGCCTGCACCGTTATACTATACCGCTGTTTAGCAGACAAGCGTTATCATTGGGAAAAGTCGGAGTATTGGGACGAAATCCCCGGGTTTTCCCGTTCCTCACAATCCGGGGAGGTTCCCAGCAACGGGCCAACCGATCAAGATGCAGAGATGCGACAAGCCCAGTGGTTGCAACCACTGGGCTTTCTGAACATCACACGAGAGGACGCATGGAGTATTCGGCCCGACTGTTCAATATCCGCAAGCACTATCGGCTCGGAACCCACGAGGTTCAGGCGCTGCGGGGTGTTTCTCTGGATATTCCCAAGGGGGACTTTCTGGCCATCATGGGGCAGTCGGGTTCGGGCAAGAGTACGATGCTGAACTTACTCGGGGCACTGGATCGCCCGACCAGCGGGCAGTACATCTTGGGCGGGCGGGACGTTTCGGAGATGACCGACGACGAGCTGTCTGAGGCCCGCAACTCGATGATCGGGTTTGTGTTTCAGTCGTTCAATCTGATTCAGCAATACACCGTTTTGGAGAATATCCAGGTGCCGCTCCTCTACCGGGCACGGTCCGGGTCCATCAGTGCCCAAGATCAGAAGAAGTGTCTCGACCTGGCCGACCGAGTCGGGCTCAGCGACCGACTCGACCACCGCCCCTTCCAGCTCTCCGGGGGGCAGCAGCAGCGCGTGGCCATCGCCCGCGCACTCGTCAACGACCCCGCCATCGTGCTGGCCGACGAACCGACGGGGAACCTCGACTCGGCCACCGGCGAAGAAATCATGCGAATTCTGGGCGAACTCCATGACGAGGGGCGTACGATCATTATGGTCACGCACGAAGCCGATGTGGCCGAGAACGCTAATCGCCAGATCTATATGAAGGACGGTTTGATCGCGGGCGAGGGGCTCTTTCCAGGTCACCGAGCTATCAAGGCCTGAACACCCATGCTGAGACTCTTTCGCACGATTCAACTGGCACTCAAGAGCCTGCTGCTGCACAAGCTGCGGTCGGGGCTGACCATGCTGGGGATCGTGTTCGGAGTGTTCTCCGTCATCGCGATGCTGGCGATTGGCGAGGGGGCCAGCAAGCAAGCCCAGCAGCAGGTGCTCTCGCTCGGAGCGACCAATATCATCGTCCGCAGTGTGAAGCCACCGGACGATCCCTCGTCGAGTCAAAGTGGTGCCTCAAGCCGTTTTTCCGTGCTGCGTTACGGGTTGACTCGGGCCGACTTTAATCTCCTGAGCGAGACCGTTCCCAACCTCACGGGGAAGGGGCTGGTTCCGGTTCGCGAACTGCCGATGGAGGTCCGCTGCCGAGATCGGGTCATGAATTCCCGTGTCGTCGGCTGTACCGCCGATTACCTCGAGATGAACCACTTGGAGGTCGCCAAGGAGCGATTCCTTTCCGACCGAGATGGGCGTGACATGGCCAATGTCGCGGTTCTGGCCTCCGAAACCGCTGAAAAACTCTTCCCCATCGAAAACCCCATCAATCAGTCGATTCAGTTGGGAAATCAAGCCTACCGCGTCGTGGGTGTGATGCAGCCACGCACAGCCTCCGCCGCAGTGGGGGGCAGCCTCTCGGGCCAGGACTTCAACAAAGACGTGTACATCCCACTGGAAACACTCCAGGCCCGCATCAATACGGGGGATGTTTTCGTAAAACTCACTTCCGGGGCCCGCAGCTCCGAATCTGTTGTGTTTGATCAGATCACGCTGCAAGTTGACCAGATCGAAAACGTCGTTCGTACCGCCGAAGTCGTACGCGAGACCATGAAGCATAACCACCCGACAAAACCCGATTACGCCGTAGTTGTCCCACTCGAACTCCTGCGTCAAGCGGAACAACTTCGAAATATCTTCAACATCGTCCTGGGTTCGGTCGCCGGGATCAGCCTGCTGGTGGGGGGGATCGGAATCATGAACATCATGCTGGCCACAGTGACCGAACGGACGAGAGAGATTGGAATTCGCCGCGCTCTGGGAGCCCGCCGTCGCGACATCGTCCAACAGTTCATCATCGAGACCGTGGTGCTGTCCGGAACCGGGGGCTTGATCGGAATGGCCATGGGGCTCTCGACGCCGCTGGTCTTCCAGGGAGGCAAGTGGTTCCTGTCGGCATATGTCCTGGACGCCTCTGCCGCCTCCAGCGAGATGGGGAAAATGTTTATGGGAATGGAACCAACAATCGCCATGTGGAGCCTCCCCGTGGCATTCGGATTCTCCGTCGTGACGGGTTTGGTGTTTGGCGTCTACCCCGCCAACGCAGCTGCCAAACTCGACCCGATCGAAGCCCTGCGGCATTCGTGATGAGTATTGGGATCGGCAGTCTGTCAGAGGCGGGCGAATTCGACCCATTTTCAAGGCGATGATCGATGTCGGTGGGATACAAAGATTTCTTTCCAACGATTCTGAAGAGCGGCTACTTCTCCACCGAGTATGAGACGCTGTCTGCCACCCTGGATCGTGCCAATCATTGGATCACCGAATCAGGGATCAGGATTATCAATGTGGAGACGGTGGTCCTTCCCAATGTCCAGAAAGTGGAGGATGCCTCGCAGGTCGGTCTCCGAACCAGCGGCGAGATGAGCAGCTACTGGTATCAAGTCGTGCGTGTTTGGTACGAGAGTGAGACGCAGCAGTCTTGCCCCCCAGGGACTCCTCCAGGCACTCATGGAGTTCGGTGACAATACCTCGGATACACCTGGCAGCTTTTCCGAGTTGCGTCCCCGTCTCCCGTCTGCCACGATGTCGAAGCGGTGATCGGAGATCGATCACGACAGTGGAGAGCGATCAATGATGTTCGGCGAAGAGGTGACGCGGCGGGAGTGGCTTGCGGCGTCGGCAATGGGTTTGGCGGGGGCTGCACTGGCCTCCCACACACAGGCGGAGACGAACGTGGCGAAATCGAATTCAGGGCCGTTTCGGGTCTGCTTCAACACCAGCACCATCCGAGGACAGAAGCTGTCGGTCGACAAGCAGATCGCGGTGGCCGCCGCAGCCGGGTACGACGGGATCGAGCCGTGGATCGGTGATCTGCGGGCCTTTGTGGAAAGCGGCGGGAAACTGACTGATCTCCGCAAGCAACTCGATGATGCGAACCTGCAAGTCGAGAGCGCGATCGGGTTTGCCAAGTGGATCGTCGATGACGGGGGAGTTCGCAAGTCGGGACTCGAAGAGCTGAAACGCGATATGGAGATGATCAGCACGCTGGGCGGCAAGTTCATGGCAGCCCCGCCGATCGGGGCGCATGAAGCGAGTGCCCCAGTCCTCGACTTGCGCGTCGTCGCCGAGCGGTATCGCGCCGCTCTGGAGGTCGGCGTGCAGCAAGGCGTAACCCCCATGGCCGAGGTCTGGGGCTTTTCGAAGAACCTGTCGCGGCTGGCGGAAACGGTCTCTGTCATCGTCGAGGCCGGGCATCCGTCGGCGTGCTTGCTGCCCGACTTCTATCACCTGTATCGCGGCGGCTCCTCGTTCGAGGGACTGAACCTCCTCTCGAAGAACGCGATCCATGTCTTCCACATCAACGACTACCCCGCCCGCGAACACACCTCGCTGAATGACGGCGACCGCGTCTACCCCGGCGACGGCGATTGCCCACTGGTCCCGATCCTCAAGGGCCTGCGAGCCAACGGCGTCAGTTGTACGCTCTCGCTGGAGCTGTTCAACAAGGATCTGTGGGCTCAAGATGCTCTCGCAGTCGCGAAGACCGGAGCGGCTAAGGTGCTGGCGATCGTGGCCAAGGCGATGGAGTCGTAGCGGTCAGCCGTCAGCCGTCAGCCGTCAGCTTTCAGCGATCAGCCAGAGGGGTTTCGAACAAGCGACTCTTGACCCCGCAGGGGTCGCGGCACATAGCCCAGGGTTGGCGACCGAAGGGAGCCTACTCTGGGTTGAGAGGCCGATGGAGATCGAACCCTGAAGGGGTTCCACTCGACTTGGTGGGCGGGTGTACAACCCCTTCAGGGTTGATGCTGACGGGGGCAGACTGACCCAGGGTGCGCTCCCTGCGGTCGCGACCCTGGGCTATCACCTACAACCCCTTCGAGGTACAGACAGTCTTCGCGCCACCGAACAGCTCGCAGCGTGAGCAACTCTCATGCGTGAGTAGTCCAAGTGGCAATCACTCTGGCTGAATGCTGATCGCTGGCCGCTGACGGCTCATACAAGGACGCCCCATGCCCTTCGACCAACTCAGCGACTTCCTGCTCAAACTGACCCAGATCGGGGAACTGGTGCGGGTCAAGCAGGAGGTCGACCCACGCCACCAGATCGCCGCCCTGACCGGCGAGGCCCGGCGATGGGACCCGCTCGGTGGTCCTGCCGTGTTGTTCGAGTCGGTCAAAGGGAGCCGCCACCCGCTGGTCACCAACCTGCTGGGCACCACGCGCCGCGTACTGCTGGCCCTCGGCGAGGATTCGTTCGCTGCTGCGGGTCAACGGCTGGAGGAGTGGCTGACCCTGCGGGTGCCGGATGCGGCGGGGGACTCGTCGAAGCTGGCCCCGGTGTTGGCCCGGCTCGCGAAACTGGTCCCTCGCATTCAGAAGACCGCCTTCGCCCAGCAGGTCGCCCGTCTCGGTCGCGATATCAATCTCGAAGACCTGCCGATGCCTCGCAGCTTCGAGGGCGAAACCGGACGCACGCTGACCTCTGCCCAACTCTGGTTGCAGTCCCCCGAGACCCAGCGGCGGTGGGTCAGCGCTCCGGTCCTGGAGGTCGCGGGGCCGCAGTCGCTGCTCGTTCACTGGACGCTTATGGATCGCGGGCCGGACATCGTCGACGAGTACCGGTCGCTCGCCAAGCCGACGCCGGTGATGATCTCCGTCGGCGGCGATCCGCTGTTGCACCTAGCGGCTCAACTGCCGGGGATTCCGGACACGGATGCCTGTCAGTTAGCGGGCGTGCTGCGGGGTCAGACGCTGAATCTGGTGCGCGGCCGGACCCTCGAAATCGAAGGCCCCGCCGATGCGGAGTTCCTGATCGAAGGGTACATCGATCCGCAAGAAATCGAAGCCGCTCAAGGCACGGTCGCTTCCTCCTCGGGACTGTTGGTCGCGAGGCAGAGACTCGCCGTGATTCGCGTCACAGCTGTGACTCATCGGTCCCAGGCGGTCATGCCAGCGGTGATTCACACGGCGGGGAACTCGGAGGAGTCGGCGTGGTCCCCGCTGCTCTCGGAACTGTTGCTTCCGGTGATGCGCCGCATCCATCCGGCGGTGCAGACGTTCCAGTTCAGCCGAGACGGACAGGGGCGGCGGATCGCCTTCGTCGGGCTGCACACCCGCTTCCCCGGCCATGCGAGGCAGACGCTGCAAGGGCTGGCGAACTGGCCGCTGCTGGCCGATGTGGTGTTGCTAATTGCGGTCGATGAGGACATCGCTCTCGCGGATTCCTCCACCGTCTGGCGGCAAATGGCTGCGCTGGCCGACCCGGCGATTGACTTCGTCACGGTGTCTGCGGTGCGCGATGCCGCGCATCGAGCCTGCCGCGATCTCTCGCGATCGAGTACGTTGCTCATCGACGCGACGCGTAAGCCGGACGCCCGGACCGGCGAGTGGATCGAATCCGCCGAACCGACTCCCGAGGTCCGCGAAGCCGCCACCCTGTTGTGGACAAAGATCCGCGCGGGACTGTAGGGTGGGCACACGGCTGACGAGTCGGTCATTTGCCAGCCCGCTGCGCAAGCCAGGGCCGCACAGTGCAACCCTGGCTTGCGCAGCGGGCTGGCGCGGTCGGTCTCTGGCCCTCCATCAATGACTCACACAAAGGTGACTGAGATGTATCGAACACGATTCCGTGTCTGTCTGGGACTGCTCCTACTCTGCTGCCCGGCGAGTTCGGTCATGGCTCAAGAGGTCATTACCGTTCTGGGCACGGGCCAGGCGGGATGGTCGGGGGATGGCGGGCCGGGGTCAGCTGCGAAATGCGGGGCTCCGTTTGGGATTGTGGTCGGGCCAGATGGGGCGTTGTTTGTGTGCGAGACGACCTCGCACGTCATCCGCCGCATCGACCCGGAGACGCAGATGGTCACCACTGTCGCGGGCACCGGCGGCAAGTCAGGATATGCCGGTGACGGTGGCCCCGCGAAGCAGGCATTGCTCCACGAACCCTACGAGGTGCGGTTCGACAGGGACGGACACATGTTCTTCGTCGAGATGAAGGGTGAGGTCGTGCGGCGAGTCGATGCCCGCACCGGGTACATCTCGACCGTCGCTGGAAATGGGACCGCAGGCTTCAGCGGCGACGGCGGACCAGCCACCAAAGCCCAACTGAAACAGCCGCACTCGATCGCCCTCGATAATGCCGGGCACCTCTACATTTGCGACATCGGGAACAATCGGGTCCGGAGAGTGGACCTCGCGAAGGGGACCATCGAAACCTTCGGCGGCACCGGTGAGCGGAATCCGACTCCCGATGGATCAGCGGTCGCGGGAACACCGCTGAATGGACCACGGGCTCTCGATATCGATGGGACTGGGTCGCTCGTGTTGGCCTTGCGTGAGGGGAACGCCATCTACCGAGTTGACCTGAAGACGCTGACGTACAAGCACTTGGCGGGGACTGGCAAGTCGGGCTACGCCGGCGACGGTGGCCCAGCCAAGCTGGCCCAACTCGCCGGACCGAAGGGCGTGTCGATCGGCCTCAATGGCGACATCTACTTCGCGGACACGGAGAGCCATACGATCCGCGTGATCCGCGCTGAGAGCGGGATCGTGGAGACCCTCGTCGGCGACGGGAAGAAGGGGGATGGCCCGGACGGCGACCCGAAGAAGTGCCGCCTCGCCCGACCGCACGGGGTCTATGTCGACGGTTCGGACAACGTCTACATCGGCGACAGCGACAACCACCGCGTGCGGATGTACCGACCAGGAAAGAAGTGAACTGCCCTTGGCGTATCAGGTGACGATCTGCTGGACGGTGACTTCAGAGCAGATCGAGTAGCACGCGACTTGTCCGCGGCCACCTGAGAGAGCTTCCACGGCCACTACGCGGAGGGAGGTTCGGAGTCTTCTGCACCTGCGCCCACTGGTCAGTCAGGCGGGCTTATTCGCGGCGACCGTAGATCTCCAAGGTCACGCGGCGACAGCGCTGTGTGAGTATCCGTTGCGGTGTCGGCAACTTACTCTTCCGGTCGCTCTACTGCTGCGGGTTCGTGCAGTCTCTGTCGAGGGACGATTTCGTCCCATTGCTCGCTCCATTGGGAGTAGTGGATTTTCACGGCGTTGTTGTCGGGAACATCAATGACTTCGCCGGGGAAATAGCTGCCGTTCCATTCGATGAGGAACTTCTGCCCCTTCTTGAGTGGCTTGTCCGGCGAGACGGGGGTGCTGTGGGGGGCCACGATTCCGGGAACGGTTTGCATGCTGGGCGGCAGAATCGCAATCTGTGACGCAGCCGGTTTTGCGGCCTCAGTCACCTCGTTCTTGCCGTCGGCAGTGGCCAGACGAACCGTATACTTGAAAGGGGTTTTCTGGGTCTGATTGACTTGTCGCAGGATCAACTCACCCGAGCCGGTCCGTGAGATCGGGATGCCCAGTTGGGTGTCAAAACTCCAGATCGATTCGTCACGCAGCTCGATACGCGGTTCCTGGTCGACCAGTTCTTTCGACTTCACCACACGCGTGCGAGTGAGGGTCAGGATTCCATTGGCAAGCGATTGAGCCGTCTTCAAATGCGTGGCAGCGGGAAGGCGTGCCGTCTCGCTACGGCGGGCGAAGGGGCTGTAGTCTGGATCACCAAAAGGTCCGACTGTCGGCTCCTCCATCAGCGACAGTGTGGTCGTCCCCTCCTCCTCCCAAGTGGCCGGTTGATTCGCCGTGGGGAGCGGGCTGAACAGCCAGATCGCCCAACTGCCCAGGAACAGCGGCAGTGTCCCGTCGCCGCTCTCCTCGGTCGCTTGCCCCACAGCATCAATCGTGACTTCGTACCCCCGCGCAAATGGGCCGGGAATTCGCGGCGGGCGGAAGCCTCTGCCGAAGGGTTGGCTGGGGCTGGGTATTTCCGACGACATCAGCTGGGGATTGGAGATCTGAAGTGCCCAGAAGCCCCCACTCACATAGGTCGCACGCACGTTGGGGTGACCAGTATGCCGAGTGGTGCCGTGGAGTCCGTCTTCCTCGATCGAAACGTCGTACTGGTAGTTGCGGTGAACGTCAAACTTGTATAGCCAATCCGAGGCGGCAGCCACGACCGGAGCCGGGGGAGGCGGGTTGTCCACAAGTGGCTGATCGGGCGTGATCTCGATCGCGACAGGCGGAGCCGGGGGGACTGCTGGCTCCGCGACGGTCATCGGAGCCGTCGGAATCTCGTCGTGAGCTTCCGCCACTTGCTGCGGCAATGTAAAGGCTGCACCGGGAAGCACAATGAGGGCCAGCCCCACGAACGCCAGCCACGCCCCCCACGGCGTCGACCGGGGAAACTGCCCCGAGGGCTGCATGATGTTTTGCAAGCGCTGCTTGGTGACCTCGAACGGACTCAAGCTGTCGAGGCCACTGGTCGCTCGCAGAGAGGCTTGGAAGTCGAGCACATTGAGCAGGCAGTGCGCATACTGCGACGGCTGGCACTTCAGACGGGCCACGACCTCTTCATCACAACAGGACTCCCGCCAGCGGCGAATCTCCGCATTTAACCACCAGACCAGCGGGTGGAACCACCACACAGCCTGCACCCCCAACTGGATCCAATTGGTCGCGGTATCCCAGCGCCGCAGGTGATTGAGCTCATGCGCGATGATCAGCCGCATGTCAGCTGCGGTCGAACGATCCACGATGTGCTTCGGGAGGACCAATCGCGGCGACCACCAACCGACCACAAATGGAATCGTCGGGTGTGTTGTGACGACCAAGTCCGGACGATGACGCAGGTCCAGGGCGATGGCGCACTCAGAGACGATGGACAGCAGTTCGTCCTTGGTGTCGACGCGCGTGTCATCGTGGAAACGCTCCAGGTAGATTCGCTTGGCCAGCAGGTAGCCGACCACTCCGACCGTGCCACAGACCCAGGATGCCAACAGCGCGGCAAGGCCGATCTGTCCCCACTGGATCGACGCGAGGGACCGTGGGGGCGATGACTCGGGGATCGCCGGGAGCTGAGGCACGGGACTTACGGGATAATTGGGCATCCGGGCGGAGTCAACCGACTCCTTCGAGTAAGCAGCCCCCGCATCCACGGAGGCCGGTGGTTTCGCAGCCTCTTCAACCGATCGGGAATCTGTTGAATTCACAACCACAGCCAAGGGGGCATCCTGAGCGACTACCGGGACCGCTAGGGGAGTCTCTTCCCCGTTTCCCATGACATGCGATGCCCAGCTAAACATCCCCGTGGGACTGCTCCACAACGGGGGGACCAGACACTTCACCATGACCGCCAGCAGGATCACATACGCCAAATGCGAGCGACCTCGGCAGGTGAAACGCACGATCCCAATCGCTAAGGGGATCAGTAGCGTGATTTGCCACAACTGTGTCCAGAGGACGTTTGTCAGTCCATCGAGGTTCAGATTCACGCGACATCCCCCGAGAGTGGGCAGCGAACTGACCTGCCTGAGTGACGCAGACGCTTCCGGTCTGCTGGGAAGTGAATTGCCTACTTGCCGCTGCTGCCAGCATCCAACTCATCCAGGAGAGTTCGCAATTGGGTGATCTCGCTCTTGTCCAAGCCCTGATCGCGGATCAGATGCTCGACCAGCGGCAGCGGTTCTCCGTTGAAGAGGTTGTTGAGGAAATTCTTCACGGTATCGCGGATCACCTGCTTCGGGCGGGCGTCGGCGGTGTAGACCAGACTGCGACCGTCTCGCTTCGAGACAAGGTAGCCCTTGGCTTCGAGCCGGCGCAGAAAAGTCTGCACCGTCTTGTAATTGATGTCGCGGGTCTCGGGCAGGTTGTCGAGAACCTGCCGGACGGTGGCATCGCGAAGGGTCCACACAATACGTGCGACTTCCATCTCAGCGCGAGACAGGGCAGGGCGGTCGGACATGGGAAGGCTCCTGAAGTTTCAGACATCTGTACGTATAATGCGCGATGCCCCCCCCTTTCGTCAAGTATTCTCTCAGTGCAGCGCGAAAAGAGACTTTCTGGCGAGCCCCCGGCGTGAGCCGGGGTGTTCCAGCCTGACAGCGTTGCCCCATGAGTTCGACGCTGTTCTGGTCGATCGCGTTGCCACAATTGACTTGGGCTGGCGGATGCTCTCTCTGCTGAACACCCCGGCTCACACCGGGGGCTCGCCGGAACGCTCTGAGCGGACGCTTGGCTCGTCCAGATGTCTTACTCGGCATCGCGCAGAGTCTCTCAGGTACATGGTCGATGAGGTGCTAGCCCTGCCACGCAGCGACGTATCTCCTCGGACGTATGCTCCGTAGTCAGAGAGATCCGCAACCGAGATGTCCCGCGCGGCACGGTCGGCGGACGTATCGCCGGAACCAGAAATCCATGCTGCTGAAGTGCCAACGAGAGCGACACCGCAGCTTGCGGGTCGCCCACAAGCAGTGGCACGATCGGGCAATCGATTTCTCCTGGAACGGTCCAACCAGCTGCTCGCAACTCGGATCGCAATTGCCGTGCGAGGTCGCGGACTCGCACGCGGCGGGCGGGTTCCGCTCGGATCAGACGCAACGACTCCAGTGCCGCACCACACGCCCCCGGAGTCAGCGCCGTCGAGAACATCTGGGGCCGGGCGGTGTTGCGAATCCAGTCGCAGAGTGCCTCGGTGCCAGCCACAAAGCCGCCTTGCGAGCCGATGGCCTTGCTCAAGGTGCCAACCCGCACACACTCGGGGGGAGTCGGGGGTCGGGAGTCGGGAGTCGGGGGCCAGACAGGGCCATCCAACCCAGCCTCCTCGCACAACCCTCGCCCGCTCGCTCCATACACCCCGGTGGCATGCGCTTCGTCAATCAGCAACATGCTTTCGGATCGCGCAGCCAGTGCGAACAACTCCGCCAGGGGAGCGGCGTTTGCGTCCATGCTGAACAGACTATCGGTGACGATCAGTCGGCGGCGGGCGTCTTTCGCCTTGTCGAGTGCGCTCGATAACTGGGCGAGGTCGCTGTGCGAATAGACTCTCAGTCGCGCTCCGCTCAACCGGCAACCGTCTATCAGGCTGGCATGATTGAGCCGGTCGCAGAACACCACATCGCCCGCCTCGACAAGGCTCCCGATCGCCCCAACGTTGGCAGCAAAACCGGTCGGGAAGAGCACGGCGTCGGCGGTTCCCTCGAACTCGGCGAGGGCCCGTTCGAGTTCCGCATGCAGCGGAGTTCGCCCACTGACCAGCGCACTCGCCCGAGCCCCCGCCCCGTAGCGCGCCGTCGCGTCGAGAGCGGCTGCGATCACGCGCGGGTCGCCCGCCAGACCGAGGTAGTCGTTCGACGCGAAGTTCACGAGTTCGATGCCATCGACCCGGCAGCGCCCGCGCGGCAACGGTTCACAGACCCGCATGCGGCGGCGCAGCCCCGACTCGTCGAGTGCGTGGAGTTCGTGCGTGATCCAGTCGAAGGGCATGAGAACATGTTATCGGACCGTACGACGAACGTCCTCCTCCGGTCCCCCGCAGAGCATGAGTGATCGCCGGTTTCCCGTAGCGTGGGCTTTAGCCCACGCGAACTGAAGTGCCTCCGTTGATCGCGTGGGCTAAAGCCCACGCTACGGGAATCAGAGAAACGCCACCGATGGCCAATCCGCTACCCACCCATTAGCATGGCTTGATTCCACTGACCAACTCCTCTGGGGATCGGGCTCATGAGACTGTTTCGTTTCGTTACGCTAGCTCTTTGTGTGGCTTGCTGCTCAACGCTCTTCGCGGATGGTCCGGCGGATAATCAATGGGCGACGGTCCGGCAGGTGCCGCCTCCGGGGGTGATGATCGACCCGGCCGAGCGCGAGGCCCTCGAAGGGACGCTGAAGACGCTCACGGAGAAGATCGTGGCGTTGCGAACGTCGAAGAGTGCGGTCGTGCAGCAGTACCTGCCCGATGTGGAGATCTTCGCACGGGCGGTGAAGATCGCCTTGGAAGAGGACGGGTTCTTCGATCCATCGGATGCGAAGCGGGCGAAGGATGTCCTGGCCGAGGGGCTGACACGGGCTGATGCCCTTGAGAAAAATCAGAGTCCCTGGCGGACGGCCACCGGAACCGTCGTGCGTGGGTTTCGTTCGAAGCTCGATGGCAGCGTGCAGCCATACGGCATCGTCTATCAGTTTGAACTAGATCCCCCACCGATCGCTGGCCTGCGAGCTGACATCTGGTGTCGGGGCCGTAGCGAGAAGGGCCTCGAACTCCAGTTCATCGCCCAGCGGATGACGAATGCCTCACCGGAACCCGCCAACGGCGTGATGATGATTCACCCGTTCGGGCGCTACTGCAACGCCAATAAACTGGCGGGTGAAGTCGACACGCTGGAGGTTCTCGAACACGCCCTCGCGCAGTATCCGATCGATCCCCAACGGGTCGCGATTCGCGGGTTCTCGATGGGCGGCGCAGCGGCGTGGCACTTGGCCGTCCACTATCCCGACAAGTGGTTCGCAGCCAATCCAGGAGCCGGTTTCTCGGAGACGCCGGACTTCCTGAAGGTGTTCCAGAAAGAGGAACTGAAGCCGTACCCGTTCGAGCAGACGCTGTGGCAGATGTACGACTGTCCGGTCTGGGCGCGAAACCTGCGGATGCTGCCGACGATTGCCTATAGCGGAGAGGTCGACATCCAGAAGCAAGCCGCCGACATCATGGCGGCTGCGTGCTGGGGCTTGCCGGAGGGGGAGCGGTTTGAGTTAACGCACATCATCGCACCGAAGACGGCGCACAGCATTACTCCAGCGGCGAAAGCGGAGATCGAGAAGCGGCTGGCGACGCTGGACGGATTGCGGTCTCCGAAACTGCCGACGCAGGTCCGATTCACCACGACGACATTGAAGTACAACAAAGCCCACTGGGTGACGATTCACGCATTTCGGGAACACTGGAAGCCCGCGCAAGTGCATGCCTCTTTCGAAGGTTCTGATCTGAGCGTCTTCGTCGATAATGTGACTGAATTCTCAATGGAATTCAGTGCCGATCAGACACCTTTCACTTCGATGGAAGCCAAAATCGACATGGACTCACAGGAAGCCCAGACAAAGTGGCAAGAATACCGGAATGAGTTGAGCGAGTTGAACGAGAAGTTGCAGTCTGCGGCGTCCCCAGACGAATTTAATGAACTTCAGCGACTGCTACAGACTACGCAGCAATCCAAGCGTCCGGTATCAACACCTTTCATTTCGGTAACTCGTCGCTCAGACCGCTCGTGGGGGGGCAAGTTCCGCTTGAAGTCCGACAACACCTGGGAACTCGTCTCCCCGATTGAGCCGCCCTCCAAAGAACTCGTCAAGAAGCACAACCTGCAAGGCCCGATCGACGACGCTCTCATGGGACCATTCCTGTTCGTCAAACCCACCGCAGCCGGTCGTCACCCCGAGGTCGACCAATGGGTCGACGCCGAGTTCAACCGCGCGGTTCGCGAGTGGCACCGCCAGATGCGCGGCGATGCTCGCGTAAAGACCTCGGAGGAACTCCAGCCTGCGGACATCGAGAACTACCACCTGATCCTGTGGGGCGATCCGCAGAGCAACCCGACGATCGCCAAGGTCGCGGACAAGCTGCCGATTCAGTGGGGGGCCGAGCAGATCACCGTCGGTGACCGGAAGTTCGACGCCAAGTCGCACGCCCCGGTCCTGATCTACCCCAACCCGCTGAACCCCGAGAAGTACGTCGTCCTCAACAGCTCGTTCACCTACCGCGAGTACGACTACCTCAACAACGCCCGCCAAGTGCCCAAGCTTCCTGACTGGGCCATCATCGACCTCTCGACACCACCCGACGCCCGCTGGCCCGGCAAGATCGCGGCGGCCGATTTCTTCGGCGAGAAGTGGGAGCTGAAGCCCGCACGATAGAATGAAAACCCAGCGAGCGGCGGACGTGAGTCCGCCGTGTTGGGGCAGCACTGTGAAGTATGAGCTTCCGGCGTCTCCTTCACTCTTGCTCCCTCTCCCCCACAATCGATGCTGCTTTCGAGGGGGACTCTGCTGTGGGGGAGAGGGACGGGGTGAGGGGGCGAAAGGCTGTGTGCGGCCCCCTCACCCCAACCCTCGTCTGGCATCTGAGGAGCCACTTCGTGTTACCGCGTTGGTTCATCTCGACAACCTCGCGGTGCTGTCTGGCACTGGTGATGGCGACTGGAGTGACCAGCACATCACGCGGCGACCAACGCCCCTCCGTGGCAACCTCTTGGTCTCGACACACCTCAACAGCCGAGTGCCGTCATGCCCTTGCGGTAGGCGCTAATCCGGCCATCAGCAATCATTTTCCCGAAGGGAATCCAGCCCATAGCCGGTGGTCGAGTGCAGCGACACCACCGGACAGAGGCGTCTTCCAGTCCGCCTATCCCGCAGGGATTGCAGCCTTCGTATTTCCGTACTGGTCGGAGGGGCTAGAATCCCTTCGGGAGACAAGAGTCTCAAGCCCAAAACCGGTGGTGTCGCTGCGCTCGACCACCGGCTCTGGGCTGCGACCCCTACGGGGTGGGGAATTGTGTCAATCCCCATGGAGGGCAACGGGGGGGCGTTCACTCGAATCCACTGACGACGCTCATCAAACAGAAAAACTCTACGACGGCCAGGCGCTCGACGCCTGGCGCGAGCGGATGAAGTCGCTCGACCTCCAGTCCCCCGAAGCTGCCATCGCGGTGCCGGGGTTGATCGCCATCGTCGAGGACGAAGCCGCTCCGTGGTTCACCCGGCGGCAGTCAGCGTTGACTCTCGGGCGGATTGGTGTCCCGGCAGCCCGCGCGGTGTCGCTCCTCGAAAGATACGCCGTCGCCCCAGTTGTGGAGGGAGATGCGTCGCCGCCGCTGTGGGCCGTCAAAGCGCTGGCCCTGTTCGGTCCGGTCGCCGCCCGCGCTACGCCGACACTGGCTCGACTGGCGTCCGACTCCAGCACGGATCATTCGGTCCGACTGATGTCGATTGAGGCTCTGTGTCGGATTGGAATCGCTCACCCGCTGGCTCTGCCGACGGTGATCACGCTGTTGCAGTCTCACGAACCTCGTATCAACATTTCACATGAACGCACCGGAGCCGAACTCGATCTGGTGGTCGCTTGCATCGAGAGCCTCGAACTGTTTCGAGGCAGCGGAGACAGCAGCGTCCCCGTCCTGCTGAGATACAGCGAAGACCGCGACGAGCGCGTGCGCCGTGCGGTTGCCGTGACGCTCGGATCCATCGGCCCCCACGCGAATGATGCCGCCGCGCGACTGGCGGAGATGGTCGTGGCCGATCGGTCGCTGGATGTCCGCGATGTGGCTGCTGTGGCCCTGGGACGAGTCGGCGGAACCGACCGGCTCACGCGCATACTCATGCACCGGGAACCCGAGACCCGCGAGCGAGCCGCCATTGGTTTGGGACATGCCCCCAGTCCCGACCCCGCGACGAACGAGGCCCTCGCGACCGCCCGCGCCGACGAGTCCCCCCTCGTCCGCATCGCCGCCCTTGAGGCCACCCAGCGGCTGCGCCCCAACCCACAACTCACCGCCCCCGCAGCTGCGAAAGAGATCGCCGCTCCCAACCGCTCGGTGCGTCTGCGGGCGATCCGCTTCCTCGCACAACTCGGCTCGAAAGCAGCTCCGGCGATCCCGGAGTTGGAACAGCTACGGCAGCATCCGGACATGCAGGTGCGACAGTCGGCAGAGAAGCTGCTCGAAGCGCTGCGAGAACCGTAGCTCAGTCGCTCCGCGACTGAGATTCCTTCTTCCAGACACTCACCTCGAAGCCGCAGGATCCTGATGAGGGATCCTTCTCGCACATGGAATGCGAGTCGCGGAGAGACATCGCCTACGTCGTAGGACGGGCCCATTGGCCCGTCCCCGAGTGGTCTCCGCATGCCCCAGCGGGTGACATGGGACGGAATCGACGGGCTTTCGTTCGGAGCGCTTGGACGATGTCGGGCGTCAAGCACGGACGGGCAAGCGTGCCCGTCCCACGGTCGCGGAGCGACATCGCCTATCACGCCAGCGTCGTGAATGACGACGCAGAGCGTCGTACCACAATCCTCTTGACAGCCACCAGTCCTGGCAATACATTGCCACATGTTAACCCATTGCCACATATGGAGGGTTCGGGAATGGCCAAGCAGAAACCCGTCGAAGATCTGGCCCGACGCGAGCGGCAGATCATGGATGTCGTTCACCAGCTCAGTGAAGCGACCGTCAGCGAAGTGCTCGAGCAACTCTCCGACCCGCCGAGTTACTCCTCGGTCCGGACGATGATCCGGCACCTGGAGACGAAGGGACTGCTGTCCCATCGGCAGGACGGCAAGCGATACGTCTACAAGGCCATCCAATCCCGCGAGGCAGCCAGCCGGTCGGCCTTGCGGAAGCTCATGGATGTCTTCTTTGCCGGGTCGGCGACCGATGCGGTCGCCGCGATTCTGGATGTTTCATCCGAGTCACTCGAACCGGCTGATCTCGACCGGATGGCCCGGCTGATCAAGCAAGCCAAAGCGGAGGGGAAATAGCATGGACACGCTCACACTCGCTCGCGACTTCGCATCACTGCTGCTCGACGCAGCCGCTAAAGGAACCGCTCTGTTGCTGCTGGCTGTGCTGGCGGCGTGGCTCTGCCGGAGGTCATCCGCAGCCCTGCGGCATTCAATCTGGTGCATGACGATGGGCGGGCTGCTGCTGCTGCCCGTTGCTGCGTGGGCACTGCCCGCATGGCAGATCCCGATCCTGCCGCCCGAGCCAGTCGCTGCTCCCACCCCCGTAGCGGAAGTCGTCAGACTTTCGCCGCCGTCCCCATCGCAGGGTGCCACTGGCGAGGGCTTTGACTCGCCAGTGCTCAGACACTCGACAGCAGGGGCGACAGTGCTTGGTCAGGACACGTTCAAAGACACTGGCGGCCCAGTGCGACCGCCAGTGGCACCCAGTGATCCTCTAGTCGTCGAGCCAGTGCCTGCTCCGGCCCCTGCCATCGTCGAGCCTGATTCGCCGCTGACTGCCATCGAATGGACCGCGCTGCTCGTCAGTACACTCTGGTCACTGGGCGTCGCCTTGTTCGGCGTGCTACTACTCGTTGGCCTGTGGAGAACAGTCCAGTTGCGGCGAGCATCGCTGATAGTCCACGAAGGCGAGTGGCCGGGGATGCTGGTCGAGTTGCGTCAGCGGCTGGGCCTCTCGCGGTCGGTGGAGCTGCGCGAACATGCACAGTCGGTCGTGCCGCTCACGTGGGGGATCTGGCGTCCGGTGGTGTTGCTGCCGAAGCTGGCCCGGGCGTGGGATGAGCCGATGCGGCGGGCGGTGCTGCTGCACGAACTGGCCCATGTGCAGCGCGGCGATGTCGCGTGCCAGGTGCTGGGTCGGCTGACCTGCGTCCTCTACTGGTTCCACCCGCTGGCGTGGTTCGCCCTGCGACAACTGCGGCAAGAGCGCGAGCAAGCCTGCGACGATGCCGTCGT
>JAYSUV010000594.1:0-3261 GCA_043718945.1 Planctomycetota bacterium | reverse complement strand
CGGCTGACCTGCGTCCTCTACTGGTTCCACCCGCTGGCGTGGTTCGCCCTGCGACAACTGCGGCAAGAGCGCGAGCAAGCCTGCGACGATGCCGTCGTGCAATCCGGCGAGAAGGCCAGCGACTACGCCGAACAACTGCTGCAGGTCGCCCGCCTGTGCTGTGCCCCGCGCGGGCTGTCCCTCGGTGTCGCCATGGCCGAAGGAGGCAGCTTGGAAACCCGTGTGAAGTCGCTGTTTGACACGGCACGCGGGCATGGGCCAGTCTCGCGGCGCGTGGCCATCGTCAGCGTGCTGGTCGGGATTGCCATCCTCTGTGGCTTGGCACCGATTCAACCAACGGCTTCGGAAGCCAAGCCGGTTGAGATCACTCCCACATTCCAGAAAGCCTTTGAAGCCACCGTTGATATCCAGACGGAGAAAGAGGTTCCTTCCAGAGCTCCGTTGGGGCTGGGAGGACCAACGACGGTTCACGGCATGGGATCCGGGATCATCATCGACTCTCGTGGCTACATCGTGACCGCCTATCACGTCATCAATGGTGTGAAATCAATTCAAGTCACCCTGCATGACGGGACAACTCTAGCCGCCAGTATCGTGGGCCAAGACCCGGTACACGATCTCGCCATGCTGAGAATCCATCCGACTCAGCCATTGACCGTGATGCCCGAACAGCACACCGAACCGGTCAAAGTCACGGACGAAGTGACGGCGATTGGCAACCCGTATGGGTGGAAGCACACGGTCTCGCGCGGGATCATCAGCGGGATGGGCCGCGATGTCGAATTGAGTGAGACCCAGAACTATAAGAACCTGATCCAAACCGATATCCCCCTCAATTCGGGAAACAGTGGGGGACCACTTCTCAATACCAAAGGCGAGGCCATCGGCATCAACATCGCCATCCGAGCCGGTGCCCAGAGAATCGGCTTCGCGATCCCCATCCAAGACGCCCGCAAGGTCTACGCCGGGCTGCTGGGACATGCCTCGCATACCAAAGGCCCCGCAGCCTTGGAGCAGATCGCGATCCTGAAGCCGGTCTTTAGCGAGGCGAAACGCGGGATTCAGATTGGTGCCGCGTTCTCCAAATTGGAGAGACCGGTCGCGATCGGAGAACGGATTCTGATAGGCTTGTTCCTTCGAAATGTGGGGGACAAAGAGGTCACATTCCAAATCAATCCCGACTTCATGGCTGATCCGCCAACCGTAACCAACGAGCGGGGCGAGAGGATGCCGATCTCTGAGCTGCTCACAGACTTTATGAAGTTCCCACAGACGATAACACTCAAGCCGGGCGAGGCAATTGTGGTTGGCTCGCCTGGTTTGGGGCTGGGACAGACGCCGCAGGCACCGAGCTTCACATTACCAGTCGTGGGCAAGTACAAGGTCGAGTACACCCTTGGGATGTTCTGGAACGCCAGTGACCCGAAGAAGTCCTGGAGTGAACACCTCACCGCTGTCCCACTGGAGTTTGAAGTCGCCGCCGGCAAGGCCGGGGCCTTGGAAGCTCGCGTCCTCGCCAGCCAGGCCGCAGCATCCGTGGAGGTCTCCGAGAAATCGAACTCAACGGAGACTTCCGAGTCCCCTGAAATGGAGCCAGCACCGGTGGAACAAGCTAAAGCTGCGCCCAAAGATGGCGCTGTCATTCCCCTCGACAAGGCCGTCTGGTGGGGCGAGGCGGTCGACGGGCTGGAGCCGGGGTTTTGGCTGACGGAGACGGGGGAACCTCGCAACTTGCGGGTGCCGATGGACTCGTTGGTGAAGTACCGCGTGGTGGTTCGCAACACGACGGACAAGGAGATCGAGTTTCTGGTGCGGCTGTTGCCGTTTGACGGAATGGATGTCCCGTACCTGATCCCCAGTAGCCAGCTCGATGCCAAAGGGAAGCTCGTCGCCCCTCAGCCCGCGAAGGAGTATCAGGCTCGGGGAGCTGTGAATGTCGGATTGGGGATCAACCCGGCTTACATCGTTACGCTGGCTGCGGGCGAATCGGCACTGGTCCCCGGCGAATTCGGGCTGCATGTGGGGAAGGCTTCGGACGAGCATTATCCGCAGATGGCGAACTTTGTTCCGGGGACACATTGGATCGTCCAGCCGCTGCTGGTACATCCACTCGCCGACAAAGAGAGGGCCGAGTTGAATCGGCTGCTGGGAGAGTTTCAGGTCATCAAGATTGATCGCGATGGGAAGACTCGCATGGAGCCGGTCGTTCGTGTGGGAGCACCCGATAACTCGAAGGGGAAGTTCGCCTACGCCAAATACCACCTCGAAGTCGGCACCCTCGATGCCTCGGCGGATCGCAATGCCAAGTCGGCGATCTGGGGCGAAGTCGAGCAGGGGATGCAGTGCGGCATCCGCATCCTGAACCCGCAGCCCAGCTACCAGACCGGCGACACGCTGGAGGCGGAAGTTCTGTGGCGAAACACCAGCGAGGCGGTCATCTCGACTTCGCTGCCCCAACAGCTTGACCTCTACCCTTCGATTGAGGACAGCGAGGGGCACCACCCGCAGATCGACTTCGGAGCCCGGTTCCGTCTGAGACCTCCGACGCACGACTTCCAACCCGGCGAAGTCCGCTCACTCGGTGTTACCAAGGTCACGCTGGTGGCGCAGGGAACACCCGGCCCGAAAGACAACAAGGAACCGGGCCACATCACGCTGGAGCCGGGGAAATACAAGCTCAGCGCCAGCGGCGGCGTGGGGAACATCAGTCCTCGGAGCGGAAAGTATGAGTTCACGGTAGCTGAACCGAGGGCACCTCAGCCGCCAGTCGCTCTCCCCAACACGATCACCGGTCAGATCGTCAACGACAAGCAGGAAGGGATCGCCGGGGCCGATGTGGCGCTGGTTGCTTTCGACATCGTTCAGGGACAGCTGGAGCGACAAGGGCATGTGATTGCCACGACCATCGCTGATCCACTCGGGAACTACTCGCTGAAGTTGCCTGATGAGGAAGCGGACCGGAAGAAGTTCGGAGCTGTGTGGGCTAAGGCGGAAGGTCATGTGGCCGCTCGCAGTAACTGGTCAACGGTCATCGCAGCTCTTCCGGAGCGGAAGGCGGTTCTCACTTTGGCGGCGACTGAAGGAACTACTGTGCGGGTTCTCGACTCGACCGGGAAGCCACTGCCGGGAGCGAAGCTCGTGCCTGTTTTAGTCGGTGTTCCCCAGGGCGTCGGCTATCCGCTCCCCAAAGAGTGGGAAGAGCAGTCGACCGGGACTAGCGATGCCGAGGGGAAGGCCCATCTGCCGCATGTCGACGCCGAG
>JAYSUV010000593.1:0-3263 GCA_043718945.1 Planctomycetota bacterium | reverse complement strand
GAAGGTATCGTGATGGCTGGTGCCCCCTTGCGTCCAGATCAGGATGCAGTTCCGGGCCGTTCCCAGTAAGGGGTCATTCGCGGACGCCTGGCGCATCGCCAGAGCAGTGGGCAGCGACAACCCCAGCCCGGTGAGCGCTCCGATTTCGAGGAACCCACGGCGGGAGACTCTTCCGCAATTTTGGAATAATCGGGAGAACTGGAGCAAAAGAGCGGCTCCTCGTAGGGAATCGGCAGGCGGTCAGGGCGGGAAGACCGTTACCACTCTTCAGATCGATCGGCATCGGGCGAAACCGAAACGATCCTGGTCGAGTGGGGGACGGTGGCTCTGTGGATTGGCCGATGAATCTGAGGGGGCGGCAAACCCAGAGGATCAGGCAGACCTTGCATCCTACTCCGAAGATCCGGCCCGAAGCAACACATAAGCATCTGTTGAAGAGTTTTTCGCTCAAGGTTGCAACTGGCAGCTCGTCGCAATAACTTTGATTGATGCGTGAAGTTTCCCTCTCGCCCCACCTGCCGACTGCGACAGTCCAGACTGTCATCCCGCCCCTCATCCCGGAGACGCACCATGAACACCGGACTTGGCGGTCTGCGACTCGCATTGCTCGGGGCATTATGGATTCCCAGCTTGGCGTGGGGGGATGTGGCACCGGTAGTGACTCCGTCAGCGGTGGATCTCCAGGGGAACTTCGCTCAAGTCCAACTCGTCGTGCAACAGCCGCCAGCCAACGGAATCATCGGTCTCGATTCACCCGACCTGACCGTAACAACTTTTTACACCAGTGCTCAATCCGAGATCGCCACGATTGATTCGCGTGGCCGAGTGTCCGCTGTGGCTAATGGCACGACGGAAATCGTCGTCCAATCCGGCGAACAGATCGTGAAGGTCCCGGTGAAGGTGTCGGGGGTCGTCGACCAGCCGGTCGTCGCCTTTCGCGAGTTCGTCTCCCCGGTCCTCAGCCATGCCGGGTGCAATCAGGGGGCCTGTCACGCGAGCCAGTTCGGCAAAGGCGGATTTGTCCTCTCGGTGGTGGGGTTCGATCCTGATAAGGACTGGAACTCGATCGCTCGTGACCGGTCGGGACGACGCGTCAATCCGATGGAGCCCGAGGAAAGCCTCCTGCTCAAAAAGCCTCTGATGGGGGTCGCGCATGGAGGTGGCCAACGCCTCCTCAAACACAGCTTGGACCACCAGATTTTGCTGGCTTGGCTACGCTCGGGAGCCTCGGAACCCAAGGCCGACGAGCCGGAGGTGGATCGCTTGGAGGTCTACCCGCCGCAGCGTCTCGCCACCGTCGGGCAGTCGCAACAGCTGCGCGTGATGGCCGAATTGTCGAATGGAGTCCGCCGAGACGTGACCGGGTTGGCGAAGTTCAACTCGCTGGATGAGGCCACCGTCTCTGTGGACGCCCAAGGTCTCGTGCGCGTGATCGGCCAGGGCCAGGCCCCGGTAATGATCCGCTATGAAGGCCAGGCGGCGATCTCGATCGTGGTTTCCCCCTATGGCCCGACGCCGGAACTGGCGGGCTGGGTGAACTTCAACTTCGTCGATGAACTGGCCTCGAAGAAGTTTATCGAGCTGGGGATCGAGCCCTCGCCACTGTGCGACGATGCCACGTTCTTGCGTCGAGCGTATGTTGACGCGGTCGGCACGCTCCCCACTCCCGAAGTGGCGGTGGCCTTTATCGATTCGCCCGATCCGCTCAAGCGTGAGAAGCTGATCGACGAGTTACTCGGGTTGACCGGCGACCCCGCGCGGGATACGCACAATGATCAGTATGCCGCGCTGTGGACCCTCAAGTGGTCCGACCTGCTCCGCAACACCAGCGAGGGGGGCGGCAACAACCAGCGGATGTGGGCGATGCACAACTGGATCAAGGAACAGTTCCGCACGAACCGCCCGTTTGACCAATTCGTCCGCGAGCTGATCACCGCCAAGGGGTCGATCTTCTCGAACGGCCCAGCTGTCTATTTCCAGATCAACAACAACCCACCTGAGCTGGCCGAAACGACGGCTCAATTGTTCCTGGGGACACAGTTGGCCTGTGCCAAGTGCCACCATCATCCGTTCGAGAAATATAGCCAAGCCGACTACTACTCCTTCGCCGCGTTCTTCTCGCGCGTGGGGGTGAAGACGAGCCAGGAGTTCGGACTGTTCGGCGGCGAGACGGTCGTGATGGTCCGGAATGGCGGCGAGGTGAGCCACCCCAAGACGGGCAAAGTCCTCAAGCCCAAGCCGCTCGATGGCCCCGAGATGGAAGACCCGCTGGACCGTCGTCGTCCGCTGGCGGCGTGGCTAACCGCCCCCGAGAACAAGGAGTTCTCGCGCTCGGTGGTCAACCGGTATATGGCCTATCTGCTCGGACGGGGGCTCGTTGAACCGGTGGATGACATGCGAGCCACGAACCCGCCAACCAACCCGGAACTGCTCGACCGCCTGGGCCAGCATTTCGTGGAATCCGGCTTCGACATCAAGCAATTGATGCGCGTCATCATGACCTCGCGACTCTATCAACTGGAGTCGCAGCCGACTCCGGGCAATGCCAGAGACGAGAAGTTCTACACCCACTTCCATGTGAAACGATTGGGAGCCGAACCGCTGATGGATGCCATCGATTCCGTGACCGGAGTGCAGACGAAGTTCAAGAGCCTGCCCGCTGGAACTCGGGCCATCGAGCTGCCCGATGCGGAGTACCCCGACTACTTCTTGAATGTGTTTGGCAAGCCGCGGCGCGTGAGTGCGTGCGAGTGCGAGCGCGTGCCCGACGAGAATCTGGGACAGGCACTGCACACGCTGAACGGCGACTTTCTCATGGGGAAGATCGCCGACAAGGCGGGCCGAATCGCCCAGGACATTGAAGCCAAAAAGACCGACGATGAGATCATTTCGGAGATCTACCTGCGAGCCCTGTCACGCCGCCCCAGCGACTCCGAGGTCGCCAGCTCCCGCCAGTTCGTCTCCGAGACCCCGAACCGGCAGGAGATTCTGGAGGACATCCTCTGGTCGGTGATGAACTCAAAGCAGTTTCTCTTTGTGCGATAAACAAGTGACGCCTACCTGGACAGCGCCAGGTTCCGTGTCTTGTAGTGGCCTTAAGCGTTTTTGGGGTGGGAGTTGTTGGTGTTGACTTGATGAGCGAAAGAGGGCGACCCTCCGTGTGCTATACTTCTCGCGGGGAGAAATGAGGCATTTCGTAGGACGGACATCCTTGTCCGTCCGTGAGGAAAACCTCGGCAAGCGACGGACGAGGACATCCGTCG
>JAYSUV010000592.1:0-9210 GCA_043718945.1 Planctomycetota bacterium | reverse complement strand
GTATTCCTTTTTCCGTGTTTCATCCGTGCCTGTCCGTGGCCAATTCCTCCTCTTTTGTCCCCGCTTCGACGATGCTGGGCAAATGCAGCAACTTGTCCTCCACTCGCCATCCTCTGGATTACCTCATGACCGGCTTGAAATCCCTTGTCGCCTGCGGAACCCGTTTGTGGCTCGACAGCATCGATCCGGTACTGGTGGCTGAGAACCACGCTCTCGGAGCCACTGGGGCCACTTCGAACCCGATCATTGTCTCCGAACTGATCAAGACCGGGCGATTTGATGCGGAGATCAAGGAGTTGATCGGCCAGCGGCTCGATGACTCCGCAGTGGCTTGGAAGGTGACCGACCAACTCGTCTCGCGGGCCGAAGCGGTCTTCGCCGATGTCCATACGCGCACCAAGGGCGACGATGGCTATGTCAGCTTCGAACTCGACCCGCTCCTCGAAGATGCCAGTTGTCCACTCAGCACTGCCCAGCGAGCCGCCAAGTACGTCGAACTCGGCCAGGCGTGGAACACCGGCCACACCAATCGCATGATTAAAGTCCCCGCCACTCCCGCTGGGCTGGCCTGCCTCGAAGAACTCGCAGCTGCCGGGATCACCCTGAACGTCACGCTGATCTTCTCGACTCGCCAGTACCGCGCCGCTCGTGATGCCGTCTGGCGCGGGGCACAGCGACGCAAGGACCCCACCAGCCTGAAATCGGTCTATAGCATCTTCGTCAGCCGTATTGATGTGTACACAGCTGCCAAGGTGCCCGAGCTGATTCCCGCTGCTCAAGGGCAAGTCGGGATCTTGAATGCGAAGCGGATCTGGGCGGAGAACAATGCCTGGTGGGGACAGCACAAACTGCCTCGCAAACAGGAGATCGTCTTCGCCAGTACCGGCACCAAAGACCCGAATCTGCCCGCCGATAAGTATGTCGCAGCTCTCGCGGGTTCCGACATTCAGACCAACCCGCCCGCGACCAACGCCGCCGTCGAGAAGCTCAGCCAGAGTTACTCGCGGCGGATCGACCAGAACCCCGCTGCCGAAGTCCTGGCCGATATCGACGCGAAGGTCGACTTCGCCAAGCTGGAGCAGACGCTGATGGACGAAGGACTCAAAAAGTTCGCCGATCCGCAGAAGGCATTGATCCAGCTGATCGCCACCAAGCGAGCCGAGTTGGGGAAGGTCTAGGGGCCGAAGAATGCCTAGAGTCTAGGGCCAGAAAAGCACCAGCATCTAAAGTCTCCCCCTCCTGTCGATCAACCATAAACCATAAACCCTCCTCCCCCCTCCGGACCCCTCCTTGCCTCGTCACGCGATCCTCATCACGCTCGATCATCTCGCCGCCAGTCAGATCGGGGCGTATGGACAGTACCGAGCGCGGACTCCCGCGCTCGATCAACTCGCCTCGCGAGCGGCTGTTTTTCATAACGGCCTGTGTCATGCGGTGCCGGGTGAGGGGCGGTCACCGACTGAGGATTGGTCAGCTCAGCCTGTCGTCGCGAGTTCACTCGACGCTTTGCAGTCGGCGGGAATCATCGTGGAGACGGTGAAGCAGACCGCCGATCAGACTCCCCGTGACTGGATACACGACGGCGTCGCAGCCATCCGGTCGCAGCTGTCGAGTCACCACCCGGGGCTGACGTGGATTCAGGGGATCGGCGTGCCCGACCCGTGGGTGCCGGATCATGCCGGTTGGGAGGCGGAAGTCGCTCGCTTACTCGGCACCTCGTGGGAGGAACTCCTCGCTGATGAGTCGGAGGAGATGACCCCGGCCCTCGCGGTCGAGGAACTGATCGCCGAGGGAGCGTTCACTCGCCGCCGCCAGCCCGCTGAACCCGACACTGTGGTCGAACGGTTGAGCCTCGCCCTCTATGCCGCGTGCGTCGAGAAGCTCGACGACCGCCTGGGCCGATTGATCCGCGAGTTCCAGCGCCACGCCCAACCCGACAGTTTGCTCATCATTGCTGGGCTGCTCGGCGACAACCTACCTCGGCAATGGCCGATCGTGCGTCCCGTCCAGCTGCATACTGAACTGGTGCGTGTGCCGCTGATCGTGCAGCAGGGCGCGGGCCACGCCGGTGGCTCCACAGTCCTCGAACTCGTCCAGACGACCGACATCGCCAAGACACTGACCTCGTGGCTGCGTCACGGTGTGAGCGGCCAGGCGCTAGCCGCCGGTTCTTCCCGCTTGATCGAGAATACGTCGCCGGTCACAAGCGCCAATCCGCTCACGGTCAACGCCCCCGCCAATCTATTCACCATCGCCAACAAGACCGCCCCCAGTCGCCCCTTCATCCGAGTCTCCACCCCCACCGGAGAAACCCTCATTCGCACCCCCGACGCCCAACTCATCACCCGACCCACCGACCCCGCCCAAGACGAAACCGAACCCACCGAGTGGCTGACACTCAAACCGGAAGACGCCTGGGACCTCCTCAACGTCGCCGACCAGCATCATGATCTGGTCGAGACGTTGCGTCAGCTTGGGGGTTGAAGTGCGCTGATCGACTTCACGCGGGCCAGATGGAGACGCACGACGGACATCCTCGTCCGTCGCTCCCCGAGGTTTTCCATACGGTCAGACAAGGACATCCGTCCTACGCAATGTCTCACTTCTCCCCGTGCCAAGTCGAACAACTACGGCGCCTACTGCTTCGGCAGCGATTCGATGTAGTCGATCAGCGAAGAGAGTTCACGGATCGTCAGCTCCTTGGTGATCCCCTCTGGCATCAGCGAGACGTTCTGCTTGGTGCGCTCGTCGATGCTCTTCGTCGGGATCTCCAGTTCGACGCCGTCGGCGTTGCGGATTGTGACCTTGTCGGCGGCTTCGGTGACGACGAAGCCGGTGACGGTCTTGCCGTCGTCGAGGGCGAAGACATGGGTCACGAAGCCCTGGGCCAACCTCAAAACTCCACCCCCACCTCACTCCCCGCAGTGCTGTGGAAGCCCACCCAGATCCCGTGATCGATGTGGTCACTGGCGAAGCGGACAGCCCCGCTGGCGGTCAGCACATGGACGCCGCCGGTGTGTTGGCTCCGCAAGCCTGCGAAGGCGGTGTGCTCCATGGGCTCGTAGTTGCACGGGAGACCGGTCTCGGGGTTACAAGTGGCCGGGAATGGCATCTGATCGCCGCTGCCGGGACCGGTCGCGGGCGTGTGGTTGAAGTTGTCTCGTTGGCCGTTGGGGGTGAAGCGGGACATGTACAAGCTGCCGCCGGGTAGCGGGGTGGCGAAGGCCCCACGACCGTCGATCTTGTCGCCCTGGCGGACCTCTCCGATGAGGGCCGTCTGGTCCATTCCGTCCGCGATATCACTGAACCGCATGGACTTCCCTCGCGAGAACGGGGCCCCCAGGAACTTGATTCCGGGGTCGGGCAGGTCGTCTCCGTCTAGGTCCGCGTCCTGCTCCCAGTTTGTGTTTCCCCAATTGGCCGCGTAGTTGCTGCGGGAACATTTGAGAACCGGGATGCCCAGAGGTGCCCCAAGTAACGCATTGATATCGTAGTCAAAGTACCGCTGAGCATCGCTCGGGCAGCGCAGCAGGGGGAGTTCGAGCGTCAAGACCTTCGCATTCGCATTCAGCCCCGACAAGCATTGCGGCGGCCGCAGGTCGACCACACCAAATGTCCCCTTGTTGAAATCAAATTGGTTGTACGCAGCTGACTGATCCATCTGGGGCAGGATTTGAAACACCCACGGAGTTTCGGGTGTCGCCTGCGCGGGATCGAGATATCCACCCTGGTCGATCAGGACACTAAACGCCTGCTTGACCGAGGGAAACTTGGTGATCGTCCCCGGTGGCAGGGCTTGATGTGCATCGTGGTAGTTGTGCAGCGCGAGGCCGACTTGCTTGAGTTGATTGCGACACTGCGTCCGCCGCGCGGCCTCCCGCGCCGATTGCACAGCGGGGAGTAGCAGCGCGACCAACAGGCCGATAATGGCCATCACGGCCAAGAGTTCAACGAGGGTGAAAGCGGAGCGGCGAAAAGCCTCATCGCCTTGCAGAGGCTGAGACGATTCGACTTGCTGCCTCATGCGGTTCTTTGAGATGGCAAGCACCATTGTCACTGGAAAAACCACGAAGAGAATCAGACTTGGTAGGCATCCGTAACGAGAGTACGGTGTCTCTTGCATTTTGCCCGAGACGCTTCTGATTGCGAACTCGCCGTTTGTCAATTGCTCCTGACCAATCAATGAGACATGTCCTGAACAGTCAATGACCGACGATTCTCCTCCCAACGCACATCTCACAATTGATTGGCCGGACTCAATGGCCCGGAGAGCGGCACAAGCCGTCGCGCGACGCTTGACGAGAGAAGATCTCGCCTTCCCCTCGTTCGACATATGAATCAGGAATACAGAGGCACTGGCCTCCAGCACCACCTCGGGAAAGAGGATGTCGTGGCAAATGATTACACCCACCCGCAGATCTGATTCTGGACCAAAGGCGAGAATATTCGGCGTCCTGCCCATATCGGTTTCTGGATTCTCGTTCTGAACGCCAAATAGTCGCGTCAAGCGTGACGCACCCTCCAGCAATGGTGCGGGATGTCTTTTGTCGACATATCCCAGAATGCGGTTCTGTTCGATTATCAGTGCTGAATTATACAACCCGAAAGACTCGAAGCGGTAGCAGCCAAACACAAATCGAATTGGCACGTCAGCATCGCCCAAGTCCGACAGGGTTCCTGGTTCAGACGCTGTTATTACGCTGTCAATCAACGCCCCTTCTGGCCAAATCACGAGGTCCACTTTGGTAACTCGCAGTATGGACTTGTGAATTCGGCACATAGCCTCTGGGCCAGCAATGATTCTGGGAACGACCGCGACAGTGACTGTCCTGTCACTTGTTGTAGAACTTCGAGAATTCGACCAAATGACAATGATCGTTACCGCGAAGAACACGAACGACCATACACCAGAAATGACCCTGGGCCGTTGCCGGAGCGTCAGCAAGTCAACTGCCAAGCCCGCTGTGGCGCTAATAATCCATGTCACCAGCACGACACCTCCCAGGCTGGCAGCAGACCCGAAGGGCCCGGAGCCAATCTGAGTCAGCGCGAGCCGAACTCCTTCTCCAGTCGTCGAGAGCCACACACGGGATTGGAGGTCGATCAGCCACTCGCACATGATCCAGAGGGATGGCAAAGCAACAACAGCCAACCAGCCTCTGCGCATGAGCATGTCGCAACCGACAAGTGCCAAGGAAAATGCCATTGTGAGAGCGATTGAGGCAAGGCACCAAGCCAGCACCGGCAAGATCGCAGATCGGGAAATGACAGTTGACACCCAATAGAGTGTGGGAACAGTCCACCCCAGATTGTACGCCACAACCGTGACGATCAAGGCACGGTCCAGCCGAGGTGACTTCGAAAGAATCGCAGTGATTCCAAACAAGGAAACCGGTGCCAGGAACCACCATCCGAACTCCGGACCGGAGAGCCAGAGCAATAGTCCAAGTATCAACCCGGCGAGAGGCTTCAAGTGAACTCTTCCTCTTGACAAAACACGCGACCTGGATTGTTTCCGACCACAGGATGGTACTGGGGGGCTGAGTAAATCTCTCGGTATGACAAAGTCTCAATCAACCACGCCCGCATATGGAATCACGAGATTCGGAATCGTCTCATTCGAAAACTCAATTGTGATCTCTCCTGAAAACCGACCGGACTTCTCAGGAGCGACCCCTTCAACGTGTAGACTCCAATCGTCTTTGGAGAGTGACGCGTGAACGTTCTCATCCGTGCAACGAACCGCCGCGACAGGGACTGTATGAGGCCCTGTCGTGTCGCAACGAATGGTGGATTTCCAGGATTCACCGGCGGCCAGCTTACCCGCGAAGATCCGTTTGAGTTTAGGGCGAAGGGGTAGGGGAATGAGAACAAAAGTCGGCACTGTTTTAGAACTTCCATCCCTGAAGGACACCACGAATTGCCCTTCATGGGTTCCGTAACCCAATGCGGATTTCATCTTCAGTACCAACGTCGTCGTATCTTCAGTGATCTCCTTATTTGAACCGGGATCGATGACTTTCTCGGTCACAATTGATAGCTTGTCGAGAGTAAACAAGTTTCCCTCAGACTTTGACCGGTCAACGAGGATTTGAGAATCTTTCTCGGCGCGACGATGCACGAGACGCAATTCTGTCGTTGCGATCGCACCGGGATGGACCAACAATTGAATCTGACTCGGAGTTGGTAACGGGGTTTCACGTGATTTATACTCCATCACGACTATGATGGGCGTGGGAGTAGCAGGTTTCGTTCTCACCGTGATTAGACGAGCCTCTTTCACTCCACCAGCGTCGACTCGAACTGTGACCGTGAGGGTGTGGTGACTTCCAGGTGCCAATTCCTGGCCAATGAGTTCGTCGCCTACCGTCGTGCAACCACAGGATGACTCCACCTTGGTAATCGTCACGGGTTCGGTCTCCCAAACCGTAAATTCAAAAGCGTGATCAACCCTCGGCCCATCGACATTCCCCAAGTTGGCGACTGGCTGAGTGAATCGGAGCATTGGTTCGACGTTGTTTGACGGGACCGCCGACGTGCCACATCCTGAAAAGGAAAGCAGGGAAATTGCCATCAAACCTGCCGGTGGAACGGACCGCATCCAGTTTCCCGGAATCGAGGGGGAGTGATGCAGCACACGGTGCTGAAGAATCACGAAGGCGACCAAGGCGAGAATACCGACCCAAATCCAAATCGCTGATCGGGAGTAGGAAGCTGCGGGCCAGCTTCCCTGAACGACAATGGCTTCGCCACCCCACCGTGACAACAGATCGTCTCTGGGAACGATCCGGTCAATCGGCCCACCGCTCCACCAGTCGACGATGTGTGCATGCTCATTGTTTAATTCTGCCAAGAGCAGGAAATGCCCCTTGCCTTCGGTCGTCCATCGACCCTTCTGGAAAAACAACACCGCTGGACAGGGGATCTGTGCTTGACGCGGGGTGGAATAACGAATCGCGTCAGTCTTCATTGCAAATGCACTCAAAGTCACTCGCATCTCCCGGATCGATACTTCACTCAGTAATGGATCTGGAGAACACTTGCGAAACTCATGTTCCACATCGCTTAATACAATATCGCGAGACAGCATTCGCAGCATGCCAAAAGCGGACATGATGCCGCAACTCGGCAGCCCATGTTCCTTCAATCGGATGGAATTCTCGCCGTCAGCACTCGCTTCTCGGCAGACGATCACCAGCAAAGTCAGGCAAAGGGCCACCCAACAATAGGCTCTGTTTGACATGCAGAACTCGATCTGTGTATGCCATCGGGGATAAATCTGCTGGACTCATCGTTCTCGCGAGGGTACACGGCCAGCGACCTGGACTCACGCGGAGGAACGTCGACGCCAGATCCGACGAAACACCAGCCCACTGGCTGTCACCATGGCGACGATCAGCCCCCACCATGCGACCGACCAAGATGAGGATGAGTCTTCGGCCAGCATTTTGGTGGGGACAAATCGTTCCGCAATTGAATCCATGTCTCCAACCACGAACATCTGCTTTGAGTCGGGGTTGAAGAGGATGGTGTTCGCGGGAAACTCCAATGCGAAGTTGGCCTTCGACATCGGGCGATCCACTTCAAACTTATGAACTTCCCACTCGATGACTTCGGACTCCCCTCCCATCTCGGCTGTCATGAGATCGCCCACCTTCCATCGTGAATTCATCGAGAACGTACGCTCGACCCCTCGAATTGGATAATACGCACCGGGTGCAATTTCTTCGATTTTCGACGAAATGATCTCGATCCCTGCAGATGGTGGCCCAGCCTCAGGATGGTCTAATTTGAGCAGACAGTCATCCCACAGGTAGGTACGCATGGCAAGAGGGATGTATCCTTGTGTTTCGGAGAGGTACACTCGAATGCCCGTGTTGTTGGACCTCTTCCCAACCACCAACAGAGCGGGTTGACCATCAATCACCGTGCGATGCGATTTCAACCACCCCTCATCCGGGATGGCAAAGATCTGGTCGTACGAATGCGATTTCAGTTGACCGGATGTCAACAGCGGCGGCGAGAACTGGTTGATGGGAAACTCTCCGGAAGTCGCGGTAAACATGCCTGCAGTCGGTTCACCTCCCCAACCCCGGTTCGAGTTACCCGTGGCAGCCCCTCGAGAGATCACGGCGATCGACCTGAACTGCGTTTTCAGATTGTCTCGGAATGCTTCCGCGCTAGGGAAGTCCCCGGGGGCGAAGGTCTTTTCCACGGTGAGTAGAGGGACACGCACTTGATAGTTCGACCAGTCGGTCCAATAGTCCTGCAATTGAACATTGACATGGTCCGGCTGGAGGTTGGCCAACACGATTTCGAACGTTTTCAGATCTCTCCGAAGGTAGGTCCTCTCGGTCTCTGGGACTCCACTCTCCCCCAGGCGCTTTTTGTAGCGGGCGATTAGTCCGCCAATAATATCAGCTTTATCTTTCCCCTCACGACTGCGGCGAGACCAGACCACTCGGACTGTGGGGTATTGTTGCAGATTCGCCCGCAGTGTGGTGACAGCATCGATGGCAGCCACATCCGGAACATCCACACCGATTCCCGCAAGAATCAGGTACAACCAAGTCATGGTGGTCTTCCGTAAAAGTTTACCAACCCGATCGGATTCCCACTCATTTGCATCCGGAGCAGGTTGCGATGCCAGGAGAATTTGAGCAAGTCCCCACGTTCGGACAAACTCCCATGTTTGGCATAGCGGGAACATTCATCTGGGAGGTTCCACAACTGGCTATGGCGGGTGGCACAGCCGGTGGACATGCTGGTCCGATTCCTGGGCAAGCCAGATTGGCGCACGAATACAGAAATCCTGGAAATGGCGCTCCGCCCGAGCAGCCCGGATTCCCGTTATTCGCACAGGGACATTGACCCAAGCTGTCAAGCGTACACCGACTGGGTGCCACGCAAATAATACATGGAGTCGAGCCAGTGCAGCTGGGACACGATGAAGGATCGCTTCCAAACAACTGCTCTTGCTCTTGAGGGGGGATGGGAGAAATCATGAATCGCGATTGTGACACCAAAGCGACTTGCCCAAACACTAAGGCCACTAAGCAGGTGGCCATCACGAAGATTCCGAATCGATTCCCGTTCGTCCTGTTCATGTCTTTCTCCAGATAGGCAGATAGGCAGATAGGCAGATAGGCAGATAGGCAGATAGGCAGATAGGCAGATAGGCAGATAGGCAGATAGGCAGATAGGCAGATA
>JAYSUV010000591.1:0-9237 GCA_043718945.1 Planctomycetota bacterium | reverse complement strand
TTTCATGTTGGCGCGAAAATGACGGATTTGCCAAAGATTCCCAAGGCAACGGTCCGAATACAAAGAGTGACTGCGAGTGGGCAGTGGAGTTCTTTCTGCGATCAGAAAGACACCCTGCCCGTCGAGGACGTTCAACCTCGACCACAGATCAGCTCCTCGTGGGGGACTGCGTCTGGGACGGAACCGCAAGTGGTCGGGATTGTAGCGGCAACAACTGACGTGGGTCGACCGCAACCGGAACGATTCGACAAGTCCAGCTTCCAAAAAGGGTGTGCGATGAGATTTTACTTCCTCGCATTGGGGACCTTGGTGATCGTGTGCGTCGGATGCGCAGACGGCCAGCAACTGGTTCGCAAGAACGAATACCATGCTCCTCCAGCTCAAATGCTGGCCCAACCGGGCCCCATGGTCGGAGGCCCCGGACCGGGGGTGATGGCCATGAACTTCCCCCCACCGGGGATTCAGCAGGTCGGCTACGACTGTCCTCCGGGTTATCCGGGCGGCTACGGCGGTGGTTACGGTGGCGCGCCACAGCGAACCAGCCAGGTTCGCTTCCTCGGCCCCGAGGGAATGCATGTGGGCTGGCAGATCGGTCAAGGCTTTGCCGAACACCAGATCCTCGCTCCCGGCCGATACAACTTCGCTCAAGGAGCGACGTACCGCTTGAAGCTTAGTGATGTGCCGGGCCGCGAAGGTCTGACGATCTACCCGACCCTCCACATCTATCCGACGCAGACTCAGACCAGTGCGTATCTGTCGCACAATGCTCTGCCACTGCGGATCAATGACGAGGATCTCGATCAGATCGAGACCAACAACTACGTCACCAAGGTCATCTACCTGCCAGACGCCAAGTACCAGGAACTGGCCATCGCTGGGGTCGAGGAACTCGTCTCCACACGTCTCGGACCGGGACTCGATCCCGTCGCCGAAGCCGACCGTCGCGGCACGATCATGGCTGTGATTCGCATGGGCAACATGGACTACGAAATGCCCGGCCAGCTGAACGCCGTGAGCCAGACCGGGGCCGACAGTGCCATCGATCTCGTCGACGGAGAAGCCGGTCAGTTCGTGCCACCGCAGCCGATCAGTGACTTCCAGTCGACCGGGGGCAACATCCCCAGTGACATGGTCATGGGCGGACCCGCTGGTCCCGGCCAGCCCCCCTACGACATGATCGCGGGCATCAATGCTCCGATGTACGGGTATCCCTCGGTCGGTACGCCGATCGGGCTGCCCGGACCTCCGCACATTCCGTTCGGTCGTCCAGCGGGGCTGAAGTCTCACACGGTCCGCAACCTGACCGATGTGGACTTGGGCGAGCCAGTGGATCACCTGCTGTACGATGTGCGGCACGAGCCAGGCATTCGGATGCCGCATCCGGTCAAGCATGTCGAGTACACGGAAACTCATCCGGTCTATCGTCCGGGTGAGACCTCGGTCCCGGCCTGGGCGTGCCCGTAACTCAAAGTGTGGGGACAACCAGCGGGTCGCACACCCACCTCGCTGGTTGACCAGTCCCCGCAGCTGTTGAATTCCACGCGGTGGGTCGTGTTCCGCGACCCACCGCGTTTTTGTTGAGGGTTGAGGGGCAGCCTCCTTCTCTACCCACCATCGACCGTGATCAAACTGCCCTTTTCGCTCTGACCTCACTCGACCAGAGAGAAAGCCACAGATGAACACAGATCAACACGGATGATTGCCCCTCTTCATCCGTGTTGATCTGTGTTCATCTGTGGCTCATTCTCCTCCCTTCCGTCGTTCACAATCGTTGTGAAAACGAAGAGAAGAAACTGCGATCACGATAAAGCGAAGCTCAACCCTCAACTCCCAACGTGCCCCTATGCGATTACCAGCCCACGTTGCCATCGTTCTTCTCCTCACCCTCGTGAGCCTGACCCCGGTCCAGGCCCAGAGCCAGTTCGGGAAGACGGGGAAGTACTACCCCCTCGATCACCGCAAGCCGGTGGGCGAGGCAGGACGTTGGCAAGTGATCGCCCAGCCGGGGATTCAGCACTACGTTCAGCCGGTCCAGATCAAGCTCCCCAGCACGGGTGAAGTCTCGTTCTACAACGGCAGCCCGCAACCAGCTGTCACCCTACCCGCTCCTGCTCAAGCAGGCATGCAGGTCGGGTACGCCTACCGCGTGAAGATCGCCAACATCCCCGAGTACCCCGGCCTCGAGATCTACCCGTCGATTGAACTGCTCGGACGCCTGCACCCGCCCGCCGAACTCAAAGACAAGTACCCCGTCCCCGTGGAGATCACTCCCGAGGAGATCGAAGCGGTCATGAACGACCAGATGGTCACCAAGGTCATCTACCTCGAACAGCCGCAAGTCGCCACCCCCTCACGCCAGGTCGACGGTCGTTCGCATGTCGAGTCACTCGGCGTCGAGGTCAATCTGCTGGAGGCCGCCGACCAGCGCGGTCGCCCGATCGCCATCCTCCGGATCGGTGGTCGCATCCCCGATCCCCATTCACCCGAAGACGAGTTCTACTCGTCCAGCCCGATCACATTGCCCGCTTCGCCGTAGGACGGGCACATTTGCCCGTCCGAACCGCCCGTGAGCGGCACGGCACTAGCCGCCGGTTCTTCTCACCGCAGTTTGTCCAGAATTCATGCCCCCGCAGAACAACGGTCAGGGGAACCGGCGGCTAGCGCCATGCCGCTCACCCCCACGCAGGAAGACCTCCCCATGAGTTCACCACTCTTCCGCTCGCAACGCCCTGTCGCTGCCTCGCGTTGGACCCGCTCGGCCCGCTGGACGGCGCTGCTGGGAGCCTGCCTGCTCACCTCCTCGTGCGCCAATCAGCGGCCCACAGTCCAGACCAGCCCCGCGCCACGGACAGCTGTCGCTCAAATGGCCAACCCCGCTGCACGGGCCGCTCTCGACGACGCTCCCGAAGCAGTCATCACCACGCACCGTGCTCAAAGCCCACAACTCGGTCTGCCCACCGAGGACATCCACTTTCAGCAGCGGCTCAGAACCAGCACCGTTCGCAGTGGGTTCGTTAGCGAACTCGGCGAACCAAACTCCATACAGCAGACCGCCTACGACGAGGCCGTCTGCCCACCACCCGTCAGCTACCAATGCGAGCCGCGCGAGTACGTCGACACCCCGGGCTGCCCACAAGATGGCATGCCCTGCCGCAGCTGCCAGCCATCCTACGCCCCCACAATGGGGGCCCTTCCCGGTCCACAGATGGCCGCCGAGCCGTTCTATTACGGCGACGAGTACATCTGCGATGGCGGCGATGAAGGCTACCCGGTCCACTACCACGGTCCCGATATGCAGGGAGTCGAGACCGAAGACACCGTCGTCGAGTTCCACGACAACCACGGCGAACGCCGCGTGCAACCGAGTAACAAAGTCTGCATCTACGCTCCACGCTTCGCCTCGGTCCGTTCCGCCACGGCTCCGATCGCGGGGGTCCAGATCGCCAAGGTGGCCGGCGCTCACGATGGCCAATCGGTCGTCGGCTACAACGCTCAGATGCGGATCGATGAGAACCGCCGAGTCGACCAGCTGGAGACATTCCGCCTGCGGTCGCGGGCCAGTGGTCTCGGGCAGGATCAGACCGACGACGTGTTCGATGCCACTCAGTCGGTGGCCGTCCACGCCAAGTTGATCAACCTCTACGAAGCCCGTAAGTTCATCACCGACGGCCAATACGTCCAGGGCGAGAACGCAGTCATTACCGATGGCATGGCCGCAGCGGGAGTCTGGTCGCGTGACCTGAATCCGGTGGTCTCCGCCAGCGATATCACCGGCCAGCAGGTGAACACCGTCACTAAGGTCGAAGCCTATGTCGGTGTCGAAGACCCACGCGGGCCGGGCCAGCTGCGAGTGGTGAAGCTGGCGGATAAGTCGGTTGCCGAGATTGGCGACACGGTCGAGTTCACGATCCGAATCGACAATCTGGGCGGCCTGGAACTGACAAAGGTCACGCTGGTCGACAACCTGACTCCGCGATTGGAGTACATCGACGGGTCGGCCACAAACACGATCGATGGCGAATTGCTCATCGAGGACAACGGCGAAGGCAGCTCGAAGCTGACCTTCCGTCTCTCCGAACCGCTCAAGGGCAAGACCGGCGGCGTGCTGAAGTTCCAGTGCCTGGTGAGGTAAGCGTCGGGGAATTACCAGCCCGCCGCGCCAGCAAGGGCCGCATACCAGTCACCCTTCTGCCACGGCGAGTGAGTGCATCAACGTCGCTGGCCGACGCCGCAACCAAAATGAACAGCAGTACGTCGGACAGCGACGACTCAGCTGGAAGTATGGCGGCGTCTTGGCAAGGTGGCGTGGGTGGCGGGGTCAGGAGGCTATGCGGATGGCCCCGACGCGGGAGACCATCGCTCGCCTGATCTCCAACCGCTGCCTCGAAAATCTCGCCAAGGACGATAGAGTCACTCGTTCCCTCGATCGAATCGCTCAGCTGAGTCCAGCCTCGCCGGGGCCATTCGCAAAGCCTCCAGACCCCGCCACCCGTCGGCTCGCTCCCGGAACCATTCGGCTCTAAACTGCTGCTCGAATCAGACGCCCTCGCACGCCCGGAACTGGATGATACGCGGATGACGAACCGCTGGCTCGCGACCTGCTCCGCAATACGGGCTCTCTACTCACTGGGAGTGGTTCAGCTGTCCCTGTGCGGACTCGCGGCCCAGGGCGCGGACCGTCCTCCCGCACCGCCCGTGGCCCAACGCCTCTGCCCGCTCGTGATTACCGCCGAGCAGGTCCGGCCGCATGTCGAATACCTCGCCAGTCCAGAACTCGGCGGACGAGATGGGGCCGGGGCGACTCTGGCTGCTGAGTATCTGGCGAAGACCTTCCGCGAGGCCGGACTCCAACCGCTCTTCGAAGGCGAGTTCTTTCAACCGATCCCCGGCACTGCACTTCCCGACGGTTCACAGCCCGAGATCGGTCGCAATGTGGGGGCGATCTGGCCGGGGTCGGACCCGTTGCTGAAGGACGAAGTGATCCTGCTCGCGGCCCATTATGACCATCTCGGGATGCGGCGAGGTCAGCTGCATCCGGGGGCCGACGACAATGCCAGCGGAGTGGCAATGCTGTTGGAGGCGGCTCGTCTGGTGTCGACCCTCCCGGTGAAGCCGCGTCGCAGCATCGCATTCGTCGGCTTCGACATGGAGGAAGAGTTGCTGTACGGCTCGCGCTGGTTCGCCGCTCATCCGCCGGTGCCGCTACCACGCATCAAGCTGATGGTCACCGCCGATCTGATTGGCCGATCACTCGGCGATCTGCCGCTGCCGCTCGTGTTCCTGTTCGGGTCGGAGTACTCGCCCGAGTTGCGAACTCGCCTGGGCGAGGTCGGTACACCCAGTGGGCTCGAGGTCGGTCGTCTGGGGGTCGACTTCATCGGCAATCGCAGCGACTACGTCCCCTTCCGAGATCAGCGGATTCCGTTCCTGTTCTTCTCGACTGGCGAACATCCCGACTACCACACCCCGCGCGATACCCCCGACCGAATCGAGTACGACAAGCTGGCTCGGATCAGCAGCGTCATGGCCCAGCTGATCGTGCAGGTCGCCAATCATGACGAGGCCCCGGTATGGAACGCCCAGCCGGAACCCGATCTCGAAGAGGCCCGCACGATGGAACGAGTGACGGAAGTCATGCGGGCCGAGGAGGCCGCCGGACACCGCCAGTTCTCCGCCACCGTCCGCTTCGTGGCCGAGCAGACGCTGTCGAAAACCCGCTACATGCGCGAGCGTGGTCGACTGACCGCCGACGAGCGAGTGTGGCTGAAACGGAGTGCCCAGTTCCTGCTGCTGAGTGCGTTTTGAGGACCTGCCGGGCAGCGGGGGCTCGCCCCATGGCACTGACTTTACCAACCCGACGCGTCAGCGAGGACGTTCGTCTCGCGACGATCGCCCAGAGATCGGACCTCCCCGAAAAGTGGTGGGCTTCCCTTCAATCCAGGACGCGAATGTGCGGCAACCCTCGCTTGCGCTCGGCCCTCGCTCACGCGTCGGGTTAGTAGACCAGTCACCCGACGCGTCAGCGAGGGCTGCCCTCTTCCCGCCCAACCCGCGTCGACGCTGGACACTTCTCGCCAAAGGACGTATGACCTCGTTCGCCCCCCCTGTCGAGGAACATCATGTCGCGTCTGCTGCCGGTGATTGTCTGTCTACTCAGTCTGGTCCGCGTGCTGCATGCGGAGGCTCCCCCGAATGTAGTCCTCATCATTTCTGACGACCAGGGGTGGAAGGATTACTCCTTCATGGGGCATCCGGCGATTCAGACGCCGCACATCGATAAGCTCGCGGGCGAGTCGCTGGTCTACACGCGCGGGTACGTCCCCGACAGCTTGTGCCGTCCGTCGCTGGCATCGATCCTCACTGGTCATTATCCCCATCGACACCGGATCACTGGCAATGACCCCAGACTGAGCGGCGACCTCGCCCAACTGCCGAAGGGGCAGGCCCAGAAGTCTCCCGAATATGCCCAGCTACGATCACGGTATAGCCAGAATCTGGACGAGTTCCCAAAGCTGCCGTCGGCACTGCATTCGCATCTGGGGTATGTCTCGTTTCAAACGGGAAAGTGGTGGGAGCGGAACTACACGCATGGCGGTTTTACGAGTGGCATGTCGCACGGCGAGACTGGCAAAGGAGGTCGCCACGGGGACGAAGGACTGGCCATTGGGCGACAAGGTTTGAAGCCGGTCGAGGAGTTCATCGATTCGGCGGTCAAGGACCAGAAGCCGTTCCTGGTCTGGTACGCCCCCATGTTGCCGCACACGCCGCACAACCCGCCACAGCGGCTGCTCGATCAGTACAAAGAGAAGACGCCGCACCTTCCGCTGGCCAAGTATTGGGCGATGTGCGAATGGTTCGACGAGACGGTCGGCGAGCTGCTCGGTGCCTTGGAACAGCGAGACCTGACCCGGAACACGATCGTCGTCTATGTCGTCGACAATGGGTGGGTGCAGACCGAGTTGGCCGAGGGAGGGGCCTCGGGCGGCGAGCGCGGTAAGCGGTCACAGTACGACGGCGGCGTGCGCACGCCCATCATGATTCGCTGGCCGGGACACGTCGCCCCGCGCCGCGATGAGACCCACCTCGCTAGCTCGATGGATCTATTCCCGACGATCTTGTCAGCAGTCGCGATTGATGACCCGTGCCTGCTCTATTCACTGCCGGGAGTAAACCTGCTCGATGAGAAACAAGTCGCCGCGCGGTCGAGCGTCTTCGGGGAGATTTACGAACACGACGTGTACGACATCGCCCACCCAGCTGCGAGCCTGCGATACCGCTGGGTCGTCAGCGGCGAGTGGAAGCTGATCGTCCCGCACGCGGAGCGTATGCCCGACGGAGTGACTGAGCTGTTCCACCTGAGCGAAGACCCGGACGAGTTGCGGAACTTGGCAGAGTCGGAACCCGATCAAGTGGCCACGCTGCGGGCGTTACTCGATGCCCACTGGCAGCCGAAATAGCCCTTCCGGCGAGCGTCCGGCTTGAGCCGAATGGTGCTTCTAGGAGACGCCGCAGTACCACGATTCGTAGCCGCCCCTCGCCAGAGGGTGGGCGATCATGCCATGTCGCCCACGTTCTGGCGAAACGTGGCTAATGAACTGATTCGAAACAACTTCCCGATGTGATTTTGAACACGAAGGTCGCAAAGGAAGCAAAGGAACTCAGAAGGAACCCTTCGCGTCCTTTGCGACCTTCTGTTCCATTTCTTCTGTTCCATTCGGGAAGTTGTTGTCGGACCATTTCCCAAGACAGAATGCCCCTCATGTCCGCTTCCACGCCAGCGGCAGATACTTCGGCAGGTCCGAAGCGATCATTCCCGGCGGACTGAGTTCCTCAGCTGCGATGTCGCCGGCCAGTCCATGCAGGTGACATCCGAGGCAGGCGGCGTCGAACGGATCGGCTCCTTGGGCAATGAGGGCGGTGATCAATCCGGTCAGAACATCGCCCGTTCCGCCCGTAGCCATGCCGGGATTACCCGTGCGATTGATGAAGAGGCGGTCGCCATCGGTCACGATGGTTCCGGCTCCCTTCAGCACAAGGACCACGCGGTGACGCTGAGCGAACTCGACCGCCAGCGATTCGCGGTGGGCTTGAATCTCGCGGATGGGGAGTCCCGTCAGCCGGGAGAATTCCCCCGGATGCGGCGTCAGCACTCGTAACGACCGAGCGGAGGCGAAAAGCCCCTGACGCTCGACCAGCAGATTGAGGGCGTCCGCATCGACCACGCACGGCACGTCGACACCGCGAATGACTTGCGAGACCACCTCGCGCAGCTCGTCCGACTGTCCCAAACCCGGACCAATCGCCACCGCATCGGCGTTCTGGCAAGCGGTCATGATGTCGGGAATCGACGGAATCGCCAGCCGACCCAGCGAGTCTTCGGGCAGCGGGACCGTCAGATACGAGGGTTCGATGGCGGCGACCGCACTCCACACTGATCGGGGACAGGCTAGGTAGACCAGCCCCGCTCCACCGCGCAGTGCCCCGAGTCCGGCGAGCGAGATCGCCCCGCTCATCCCGATGCTACCGCCAATCAGCACCACTCGTCCGTAGCTTCCCTTGTGGGAATCCACCGCCCGAGAGGGGAGTTGAGGGATGTCAGAGATGCGTTTCAGCGAGGACATCGGGGAGTCTTCCCAGTCACGACCGCTTCGCACTCAGGGACACATCGAACAGCTTCGATGGCTCAGCCCCCTGCGGATCGCGATCCGATGTTACCACCGTCGCTGTCCGTCGAACACGCGCAGCGAGAACGTCTTCGGGCGGTAGTCTTCCATCCGGAAGACCCGCTCGCCTCGCAGTCGGGCCTCACGCAGTGCGGCCATCGCGCGCTCCGCACGAATCAGCGGGGCATAAAAGGCGAATGACAACAAGCGGGGCTCTTCGTCGTCAAGATCGGGGCGGTACACATGCAGCTGGCTCATCCTTGAGCTCCTGTGGTGAGGCGAATTCCGTTTCGTCCGAATCGAATGGTTAGTCCGATTACGAGGAGCAGAGTATCAAGGCCGGAACCGGTGAAACAAGGATTTATCTGTACAGGTCGGCGGTTTTGGCCGAATTGCAAGACTCGATAGCAACCCTCAGTCCCTGTTTTTACTTCTCGCGGGGAGAACTGAGACATTTCGTAGGACAGACATCCTCGTCCGTCCTTTCTACACATCGACTTCGCGCTGGTGATTGCCACGAGATTGACCAGCGAAGTCAGAATTTAACGCAAAGACGCGAAGGCGCGGAGACGCC
>JAYSUV010000060.1:0-2302 GCA_043718945.1 Planctomycetota bacterium | reverse complement strand
CGCCCGCCAAGTCATGCGCGCCACCCTGACCGGCCACCTGCCGCCGCTCCCCCTGGCCACGACGGATGCGTCACCGAAATCCCTCGTGACCCCCTCACTCCCCGTACGAAACCGCGCCCCCCCCCCCGAGTGTGAGGCGGGGTTAACAGTTACAAACTGAGCGACCTGCGGTGTGAGATGTACCACGAGCTGACAGACAATATGCACCGCAAAGTATTAAAGGGCACGCGCTACCTACTGATGATCAACCCGGAGAACCTGAAGCAGCACGAGAAGGTCGATGAGCGGGCTCAGCTGCAAGAAGCGCTCCAGCTGAACGAGTCGCTGGCCGCCGCGTATTACCTTAAAGAGGATCTGCGGCAGTTCTGGAACCAGAGATCAAAACCCGCTGCGGAGAAGTACCTCGAAGCCTGGTGCCGCCGCGCGGACGCCTCGGGCATCCGCCAGGTGCAGGTCATGGCGAAGACTCTGCGAGGTCACAGCACGGGCCTCTTGAACTGGTACGACCACCCGCTTTCGACCGGCCCCCTGGAACGGACTTATAACATAATCGGAGCCCTGCCAAGACGGGCCTACAGCTATCAGAACTACGAACACTTGAAGGAGAGACTCCTGACCTTGCACCACACCAAGTTCACCCTACAAAGGTTAATACCTTGCCAATGCCCATCCCCCCCAAATAGTCGGATGAACCCGAATTACGGAGACTCACAGTCACCTTCGCCGACTATTTACGTTTCAGACGCACGCACACGCTTCATCAAATCCAAATGAACTCGCGTCGTTCCTTTCGGCGGTGACGGCTGGGATCAAGTCGACCTTTTCTGGTCTGTCTCGCGGGCGCATCGGTTGACTGGAGAGGACATCTCCAACTCCTCACCTCGATCCTTCCTCAACCTCCCCTTCCCCTCCCCTCCCGATCCCATTACAGTCCCACGGGTTCGAGTTGTCGGAAGTGATTGGACGATCTTCCGCAGGGGGCAGTTGCGAATACGGGCCAGGACTCCACGGAGGGAGACCGATGATTTCGGAAGAAGTGGAAGCGATTCGTCAGACGTTTCGAGTGACGCTCAGTCTCTCAGGAATGGCGTTTGGGTTAACGTATCTGCTGGCGGAATGGATTGGCTTTGACCGTCCACTGCAAGCGGGACTGATCGTGATGCTGGTCTGTTTGAGTATGCTCGCCCTGGGCATTCTGATGATCGTTCTGACGGAACGGTTCTGCGAAGTTCTGGATGTCGGCGAACCGGAACGTCCCACCCAGCGTCCCCCCGTCCGCCGGGCGATGAGCGTGTTCGCCAACTCTCGCAAGCCAGACAGCGCGCTCGACATGTACCTGCACCGGATCTACCGCGAAGTCGCTCCGGGCGACCGCTCGTACGTCCGCAAAGGCGTGCCTACGAAAACCTCTGCCCCAGGCACACCGACCCGCCCAGCTGTCAGTTCCCCCGCCACCGGCGGCCTGCAACGCCCGGTCCTCTCCCCCCGCTCCGAGCCTTATCGCACTCCTCCTGGTCAGCACCCCAAGCCGCACCGCGAACCCCGGAATTGAGAGCGAGCACTTCTCCCGGCTGTCGTTGATCCCCTGAAGTGCGTGGGTGGTGAAGTGTTCATGAGACGTGCCTGCCTGGCTGCAATCCTTTGTGTCTCTTGTGCGTTGACCTGGGAGTTTGGCTCACCGCCTGAGCCAGTGCAGCACAAGGAGCCCAACTTGCATCAGACTCTGATTAGTCTTGGCTATATTGTGCAGGACGCCACGAAATCAAAGGATTTGCCCACGAGCAAGTTGGTCGATCTGAATTCTCCAAGCCTTGATGCCAGCGTCATTTCGACAACGGTTGCCTTGGCTGCCTGCGACGATCGACAATCGGAAGAGCCATCCGTGTCTTGTCGCATCGATTACCGTGTTGGCAAGGGGGAGATTGCCACTGAAGACCAAGTGGTGAAGCTGTCGTCTCGCATGCTGTTCTTTGATCTCGAAATGAACGAGGTGTCCCGTTCCAGTAGATCCGGATCGCAAGTGACAATCGCTGCGGGACAGCCCACGACGTGTTCGTTTGAATCGGGTCTCCAGCTGAAGCAGACACTCGCGCCCGGTTGGTTGGTGTGGGTGGTGCTGATCGAAGACCAGGAGGCTGCCAAACCGCTCAAGGTATTGTCCGATCAAGCCTCGCGCATGACGTTTTTGAAGTAGGCGGTGAGATATACTTCTCGCGGGGAGAAATGAGGCATTTCGTAGGACGGACATCCTTGTCCGTCCGTGAGGAAAACCTCGGCAAGCGACGGACGAGGACATCCGTCG
>JAYSUV010000590.1:0-3278 GCA_043718945.1 Planctomycetota bacterium | reverse complement strand
GGTGGGTTTACCCCCCCGCTTCTCAGAATATGGCTCTCCCGCGTGGGCTAAAGCCCACGCTACCCCTGCCTCCTCACCCAGTACCCCATTGAGGCCGGTGTCGAGCATCTCCGCCCCGCACAAGATCGACGGAGCGAGGCCCGCGTACCGCAAGATGTGACCCACGAGAGCTGTCGTCGTACTCTTTCCATGCGTGCCAGCGATCGAGATCCCGTCGCGGCCTTGCATCAGCTGGCCCAGAGCCTGGGGGTAAGACCACTGCGGGATTCCGCGTTCCAGAGCGGCCTGCCGTTCGGGATTCGACTCACGCACGGCGGGGCTGTAGATCAGCAGATCGAGCAGCGGCGGAAGATTCTCCGCCGAGTGTTCGGGAAGCAGCCGCATGCCCCGGCTTTGAAACTTGGCGATCAACTCGGGACTGGCCGAGCGATCCGATCCGCTGACCTGCCATCCCGCCGCCGAGAACCACTCGGCGATGGCCTTCATCCCGGTCCCCGCCATACCGACGCAGAACACCCGGCGCACCACCGCTCCGCCGACCTCAACGCTGATCGAGTCGGAGTCGGTGCGGAGATTGTCCGAAGCGGGCCATCCTAGCCGCGAGATGCTCATCCCTGAGTCCTGAGTATGCCTGGGACTCCTCGAAGTGGCGTGTGCCGATCCTCAAGGGAGCGAGAGTATCGGCAAAACTGGCCGCTGGGAGAAGAGGAGATCCCAAGGCGGCATCGCCACAACCAAATCCTCCGCAGCACTACGGGCAACGACGACTCGGCCGGGAGTGTCGCGGCCGCGCTCGCCAGACGACATGGGTGGCGGGGTCAGGAGGCGTTGCGCATGGCCCCGACAAGTGGAACTCCGCTGAGCGATTTAACGGAGAGCATGTGAGTTCACTCGTGTCTGTCGAGCCTTTCGAGGCAGCGCAGGGAAGTCCGGCGAGCGGGCCGTCAACCGAGTCGGGGCCATCCGCAGAGCCTCCTGACCCCGCCACCCGGACGCCATCCACAGCCACGCGGGGCGGGAGTGAGCCGGGCCTCAGAATTAACCTCAGCAGGTGCGGACTTCAACCGTATGCAGTGCAGGGATTTGCAGCCCGTAGGCGATGTCGTTCCCCTGCTCGCATTTCGTGGCGCTGGTTGGACTCGGCGGTCAAACTTCCCTTGAACTCACGGTTGGCGTAATCTTTGTCTGCGGATCGAGGAACGGTCCACACGAATTGTGGCCTGTGGGGCAACAGTCAGAGTGACCCGCCTGTGCCTGCCCCCGTGTTCTGGAATGCTGACATGTCGATCCAAGACCGCGACTACATGAAAACACTGGCTCCCACCCATACGGAACAAGCTGCCCCCGTTCCGAAGGCACCCGTAAAGCCCGCCCATGTCGATACGGCCCGTGACCATTTCGAGTCGGTGCTGTTTGCGCTGGTCCTGGCACTGCTCTTTCGGACGTTCGAGGCCGAGGCATTTGTGATTCCGACGGGGTCGATGGCCCCGACTCTGTACGGGCGTCACAAGGAGTCGACATGCACCAAATGCGGGTACACGATCACGGTCGGGGCCAGTGATGAAATGGATGCGGAATCGGGACTGCTCCACGAGGAGACTCGAATCCACAATGCCATCTGTCCCAATTGCCGCTACGTGAACGAGATCACCTCGGCGCTCTCCTTTAACGGGGACCGCATTTTGGTCAACAAGTTTCCTTATGAGTTGGGAGACCCATCCCGCTGGGATGTCTTTGTGTTCAAGTTCCCCGAAGAACCGAACATCAACTACATCAAACGACTGGTCGGACTGCCCGGTGAGACGATCCGCATCCGCCAGGGGAACTTGTACCTCTGGGATGGAAAAACCGAGACAATCCTCCGCAAGGACAATGTCGACAAGCAAAATGCCATTCAAATCCCGGTCTATGATGATCGCCACGCCCCCATCGACTTGCTCCAGGCGGGCTGGCCGGAGCGCTGGGCCGCCGTCGCCAATACGGGTGACAATGCGGGTGTCGCAGGCTGGACCGATGACGAATCGGTGTGGAAACACGATGCCCAGCAGCGGACCTTTCAGTGTCAGGGGGCCAAGTCGACGGAGCTGAACTGGATTCGCTACCGCCATTTCGTCCCCAGTCAGCCCGAATGGCAACTGGCGGAGGGCGGGACCAAGCAGTCGCCGGTGCCACAACTCATCACCGACTTCTGCGGGTACAACACCTACGCCGGTACGGAGGCTCCCGGGACTCCTCCGCAGAGTTCGAAAATCGATTCTCACTCGCCCCTCGAGATCGGCGTCGGTGAGTTCTGGGTGGGAGACCTGACCCTCAGCTGCCAGGTCGATCTGGCGGCAACCCGTCCCGATGCCCAGTTGGTGCTGGAACTCATCGAAGGGGGCATCCGCTATCAATGCCGGATTGACTGCAACTCGGCCACTGCGGTGCTCTTTAAAATGACTCCGGATCGAGAGACCGAGCTGGCCTCGGCCCCTTGCGGACTCTCCGGGACCGGTAGCCATCAGCTGCGATTTGCCAATGTGGATGACCGGCTGGTGTTATGGATTGACGACACAGTGATTGAGTTTGGGAAGGGAGCAGTCCTCGATCAGGCCAATGCGCTCATTCCGAATCTGCCGACGGACGACGATCTGACCCCGGTCGGGATCGCCTGCCGTGGCCTGGATGCGACCGTTTCGGATCTCGTCATCACCAGAGACATCTACTACTTGGCTGATCCCATGGGGAATCGTTTTCCAGCGGCACTGGGCCAGTACCTCGAGAATCCCGATGAGTGGAGCAAGCGGTACGCCGAGGAAGCCGAGGACATGGACACTTCGGAGATTCAGATTTCAGCGGACGGCTACCTGGCTCTGGGCGACAACAGCCCCCGCAGCCGAGACAGCCGCATGTGGAAGCCCCAGTCACTCCAAAGCGTGCCCCGCAAGTTTCTGGTGGGTAAGGCGTTCTTCATCTACTGGCCGCACGGGGTGCCATTCCTGAACAATGGCCGAGGCTTTCCGCTCGTCAATCACACCGACACCGAGGGGAATGCCGTTCCGGACTACCCCAAATACACCGCCCCGTTCTACCCACAGGTCGGGCGGATGAAACGGATTCGATAACACCGACCGTGAGCGGCACGGCGCTAGCCGCCGGTTCTTCTCAGCGTCATTTCACAAGAATCACGAGTTCTGGTGTCGCGCTGCTCACGATGGGGACGGGCCTGGTCGGCGACGGCATCTCGCGGGCGGCGGCCGGCATCGACCGGGCGAAGGACGCCTGATGGCAGGCGACGG
>JAYSUV010000589.1:0-1187 GCA_043718945.1 Planctomycetota bacterium | reverse complement strand
TGCCGAAAGATCTGAAGATCACGCTGGAGTCATACATCAAACCACATTCCCTCAGTCAGGCGGTCATCACTGTCCCAGTGGATGCCGATGGGAAGTTTCACGTCGACAAATTGGCAGCTGGCTGGCTCTTTGTCCCAGCGTTCCTGCCAGCCGATCAGCCTCTTCGAGCAGATGTTGCTGGTCGGATTGAAGTGAAAGCCAATGAGGAGCTGCAGCTGAGAATCCCGGTGGCTCCCGGTGTCAGAATCCATGGGCAGGTCCGGAAGTCCGACACTCAGGAGGGCGTTCCAAACTATTCTGTCAGCGTGATCTATGGCCAGGCGGTCAGCAATCTCAACCCGGGATTCGCATGGCTCAAGCATGAAATGGAGACCGACGCGGATGGCCGGTTTGAGTGCCTCGTGCCGCCGGGGCCGATCAACGTCAACACGTCCCATTATGTGGATGGATACTCTTCAGCGTTCTCGTGGCTGCCGGATGAACGTCGCGGTCACTGGGGAGGGATGCGGTTCGTCGTGCCCGCTGAGGAGTCGTTCGATCTGGGCATTCTCGAACTCACCCGCAGCGTCGACATTCAGGGGCAAGTCGTCAACTTGAAGAATGAACCATTGGTTGATTGGAGTGTCTTTGGCTATCCCAACATCCCCGGCTTCACTCAATCGGGAACCATGAACTCGATGGCTGGTGTTCATACGGACAACGCGGGGAACTTTTCCGGCAGTTACCGGCAGACTTATCCACCCGCGTACTGGAAGGTCTCACAGCGAGTCTGGAAGACGAAGTACGAATTCGACGACCACAAGTATGCAGCCAAGGTGATCTCGCGGAAGCCGCTCGTGCTGCAAGTCGACACGACGAAGGAACTGGGCAACGATGAGGATGAAAGCATCCCCATCGATCCCGAAGCACCAGTATCCCCGGTAACGCTAGCGGCACCCAGAAAGAGTGAGCCGACGCAGCCCGTACCCAATATCCCACAGGTTCAACCGAATGTTCCCGGACCACCAAAGCCGGGCACCCCCCCGGCAGTGGATATGAAACGAGAACTGCTTCAACGACTGGTCCGAGGAGGCAAGATCTCGTCCGACAGTTTGAACGCCATGATCACGCTGGTCAGCTCCGAAGGAGCGTACGATCGGGAATTCATCTCGGTCTTACTCGCCGAGTTCGACAAAAGCTGTGGGCCA
>JAYSUV010000588.1:0-1187 GCA_043718945.1 Planctomycetota bacterium | reverse complement strand
ATCCGTGACTCGTCGGCCGACAGTCTTCGCCCGTTCATTCAGGAGGCCATCATGCCGAGCCATGTGGTGGTGACCGATGGGTTGCCCACCTACTTGGGGCTCCCCGAATGGGGATACCATCACGCGCGCAAGGTCATCCTCGGCAGTGGCAATCCAGCCCCTGTGGCGAGGCCTCGGGTCCACCGCGTGGCCTCGCTGCTCGACCGCTGGTGGCTGGGCACGTATCAGGGAGCCATTCGCCCACAGCATCTGGATTACTCTCTGGATGAGTTCACGTTCCGCTTCAACCGACGGACCTCCCGTTCGCGTGGGAAGCTGTTCTACCGATTGGTGCAGCAGGCAGCGGCGATCACCCCCACCCCGTATCAAGCCCTCGTGGGTGGGCGTCCGCAGCAGAACCGGAGCTAAGTGCATACCCCACTGCCGAGTAGATCCTCAAGTGAGAGCCGTCGGGAAGCGGCCAGGCCTTCCAGACCAACTACTGGATTCCTCTGGAGAGCGTTTAACCCGAAGCTATCGTGCACGTGTCGCTCGCGATCGATGCATAGGAGCTCGGGGCAAGCCAGGAAAGGGACCGCCGCCTCGCGTGATTTCGGCCAGTGCCAAAGTATGAGATCGACTGCGACCAGAAGGTAAGCTGCTGGCGAGTCGGGCGGGCCGAGCACTTCAGCGAGCACCGTCTCTAAGGTTTCTCCTGCCTCGATTCGGCGGTGCGCCCAGGTTTCGAGGGCCATCAGGGCCGAAGTTACGCTGTAGCTGCCCGACCCCTCTCGTGACCATGCATATGATCGTCTCCACGGAAAAGCCCGGTCACCATAGGGAAACGAGACAATAATCGCGTCGGCGTCATACTCGGTGTCCCCGCTGTAGAACGAGATCGCATGGTCGACGAGTCGGTGGATCAGCGACAACCCGTGTTGCGGTGCATGCGTGAGAAGTTCCAAGAACGGCCCCTGCGTCGGTGATGCCGGAAGAAACTCGTGGTCGAGAAAGTTGAACGGCTCCTCGAAGCCGGGGCGGTGGTGTCGCTCCGCAGGCTGACGCTTCGGAATCAGGGCCGTCGCGGTCAGCTCCGCGAGTTCTTCGGGCGCAGCTTGAGCAAGCGAGCCGTGGAGCTTCAGGATGCTACGCACAACATCTTCACTGCGCTGGCGCTGCCTCAACGATTGCAGATACTCCTTGGCGAG
>JAYSUV010000587.1:0-1189 GCA_043718945.1 Planctomycetota bacterium | reverse complement strand
TCATGTTGCCTCATCGCCACCTGTGTCGTAGGTTTGGTGACCCCTTAACTCGTTGCTCCCAGCAGAGTCCTCTTTACCCGGTCGTGGATGTTCGGGTGGTGAGGACCATGACGCCCTGTGGCCATTCGGCATCACGCCATCGGCATCACTCGGTGTTGACCATCATCCTTGGCGACCTGCCCGGTCCCAGTGGCTGACGGGGGAGCACTGCGCCGCTCATTGAGCCGGTATTCGCTTCTTCGGTCACCCCCTGGCCCGACAGTTCTCCGCATCCGCCACTCGCGGATGACACGTCTGTCACGAAAAGCCAACGAGGCCCCCATGACCTATCACGGTTCACTGCTGGTTGTTGATGATGATCGTCATATCTGCGAAGCGATGGCGGACTACCTGCGTAGCCTGGGCCACCGCACGGAGACAGCCGTCAATTGCCGCGATGCGATGGAGCGGATCAAAGACTACAACTTCGACGCGGTGATCTGCGATGTGAACCTGCCCGATCAGGACGGCTTTCATCTGCTCGAGTGGGCTGTCCCCGCCAAGCCGGAAACCGCCATCATCCTGCTGACGGGATACGGCACCATCGAGAGTGCAGTCGAGGCCATCCGCCTGGGGGCGTTCGATTACCTGACCAAGCCGGTCATCGATGACGAACTCAACTTCTCGATCCAGCGGGCTCTCGGTCAGCGCAAGGTCGTCGAAGAGAACAAGAAGCTTAAGAAGCAGCTCGACGAGAAGTTCGGCCTCTCTCACATCATCGGCCGCGACTACAAGATGGCCAAGATGTTCGATCTCATCGAGAGCGTGTCCGACACCCGGACCACAGTGCTCATCCTCGGCGAGAACGGGACCGGTAAGACCATCACGGCCCGCTCGATTCACCAACTGAGCAGCCGTCGCGAGAAACCTTTCATCGAGGTCGCCTGCGGGGCGTTGCCGGATTCACTGCTGGAGAGCGAACTGTTCGGGCATGTGGCCGGGGCCTTTACTGGAGCCACACACGACAAGCCCGGCAAGTTCCTGCAAGCCGATGGCGGCACGCTGTTCCTCGACGAAATCGGGACGGCTTCGCCGAGTCTTCAGGTGAAGCTATTGCGGGTACTGCAAGACCGCGAGTTCGAGGCTGTCGGTGGCTCGAAGACGCACAAGGTCGATGTGCGGCTGGTGCTGGCCACGAACGACAACCTCG
>JAYSUV010000586.1:0-9267 GCA_043718945.1 Planctomycetota bacterium | reverse complement strand
ACTCGGTTTTGTACGCCGAGCCGTTTGAACAGTCGATATTTATGGCTTTCGATGGCTCTCACTGAGAGGCCGGTTATCACCGCCGCTTGTCGCGTGGACTCACCCTGAGCCAAGAGCCGCAGGAGCTGAAGTTGACTGTGTGAAAGGCGGGTCAATTCCGCTTGAGTCATCACTTCATGCCGGCCGTTCTCATTCGAGATGCGATGCACGAATTGATTCGACACGACCACTGTCCCTTCGGCGACCTGCCGGATTGCGCTCGCGAGACAGGACAACTGCTCAGTCTTAGAAAGAAAACCTTTAACGCCGAGTGACAGCGCCTGATCAATTTGATTGTCGGTCAACTCGTCAGCGAACACCGCCAGGCGACACCGCTCTGTCTTGAACGCCAGCACCATCGAGATGTCGCTGGCCAAGGCTCGATAACTACCGCTACACAGCACACACACATCCGGCTGCTCGTTCCGCACCAACTCGGGCAGATCGCGGCAGTGGGAGAATGTCCGGCTAATCGAAATTCCATATTCGGCAAGGCGTTGCAACGGCAGAAACTCGACGAGCAGTTGAGTGCGATCGATCCAGACCACATTCTTGAGCGTGTCGTACAGGGCCATAGTCGTCATCCTTGATGCCAGGTGGTATACGTTCGAGGTTCAGCACCTCGGTCTAGGCGAACCTTATGAAGGGGGTGTGACACCTTGTTGTCACACATGTTTGAACACCTGCGCGATTTCAACAACTTTCGCGATGTTCCTCAGCGAACGGAGGATTCTATCGTCATTCCAACACACTGATCGTGGCCACGATGACAGCGTCGCGAAAATGAGTAGAGAAACCACCGACAACGCAAGTCGCGCGCTGCCCGAGGGAAATCAACCATGTGGCCGATCCCACCGGCTCTGCCTGCCCGGCTCCATCCAGATGATCGTGGGGTTCCGCAAGCTCTTGGACAGGTGTCTGCGCAGCCCTTCACAGGCTTCGCTACCGATTAACCCTATCGGTGGCGGCCACGCATCTGCTGATCAACACTGTCTGGTCAGTGTCTCCGACAGACGAATGGGGCGAGATTGATTCCGCTCGTTGAAATCACACTCTCGTTGCCCCTGACGTAAAAAAGAGCCGTGGAGTCGCGGGCCACAGACTTCCGGGCATTCAGCCATCATCACGACGGCTGTTCAGCTCGACAAAACGTAGTGATCACCTCATCCTGGTAGATGCTGTGTCGTTCGGTCCATCATGTTTCCCAAGCACCGCCCTCGGACGTTGTGAATCTCTCGCCAGTCCCACAGGATCATCGTCGCGATGTGTGGTGTGGTCCAGAGTCGATGTCCGCTGTCGCTGATCCATGACATTCGCCAGAAGACATTCGCCAGAAGCGGAGAGGCACAAGTTCCGAAGAGCAAGATCACGACGGTTGATTTACGCTTGATCCTTTCCATCACGCACTCGGGACAAAGGCAATCCGGCTCACTCCACATCTGAAGTTCTTGATCTCCCTCATCCACTCTCACACTTTCGCATGTCTCACATTCGCCGAATTGATCTGCAAAATTCGCAAACATCGATCGAGATAGAAGTGTCGACTCCGCAGGCAGAACACATTGAGTGAGGCCTTTTGATCTCGATCTGTTAATGAAAAGCCATGGACTCGAATGCTGGAATCACTGTCAATCGAGTGGAATCAGCTCACACGATCGATGCGGGACATCAATTGTCGGCCAAATCAGAGTGAGAGCCGGAGGCACAGAATCGACACCGAGAGTGAAGAGTGCCCCTGTGCCTCCGGGCTCGAGGATGCAAGGTGTCACGACTTGGACGAATCCCAGGGCATGGCGTGGGCACTCCATGCTCATCTCAATTCGCGGTGATTGTCCCAATGACGGTCGTCTCGAAATCACCATCCGGCGTTGACAGCGAAGTCCCTGGAAGGAATGTCACCGTCAATCCGATGACTGCGAACCCCGGCGAGTGCGAGTCGACCTGCACCCTGGCGGTTTCGAGTCCCGACTCGTGATTGGTCACATCACTTGGCTGCGTCACAGTCCAGGTTCCCGATTTCGACTGACTGAGAATACTCAGTTCCAACTGAGCATTTCGGCGAGAAATGGAGTGGCTTTGATTGTGAAAGCTGTGCTCGGTGACAAACTGGATCGTCGCTCCAGAAAGTGAGTTTGTGGTGACTTCCCAGTCTTGTTGTGCGAATTGGAGATGTGACAGTGAAGGATGAAGGATCGAGATGGTTCCCCGCGGCGGCGACTTGATCGAGACTCGCGGAAGAATATGAACCACAAACGTCTGTCGAGCGACGCGATCTGCCTGTACTTTCATGAATCCGCCCAGCATCACGGCTGTCGCAGTGACCAGTGTCATGAGAATTCGCATCACAGGCTCCTGAAAGTACACAAAGAGACCAGCAGGCCAACATCAGGCGAACGGCACACCAAGATTCTTCGGCGCTGGGTTTTCATCAACAGGTGTCGTCAGCCTCAGAGGTAAAACGATCCGAAGCAGTTGACGAGCAGACGCGGTCTCCGGTCGCGAGTGCTGTCGACGCTTTTCGACCGGTCGCGACTGACATCAGCCAAGTCCAAGTGAGCCAGTGAACTTCGGTCCCTGACGTGCGACGTGACGCGGTTGTTGAAGAACATTCCACGACTTGTGCCACCTCACTGTGGGTTAGCTGACCAATTCTTGCTCAGCCGCTTCAGGTCGGATCGACTCGTAGGCTTGGCAGATCGTCCGGAAGGTCCGGATGACATGATGCCAGACTCGGGGGTCGGGGATGGGCAATTGACTCAATGCCCAGCGGACGAGTTGTCCAATTCCCATCGGTAAATCGCCCGCAGAGAGATCGAGACCCGCGAGAATGCCCAGAAGTCGGCGTTGGAGTTTCATCTGAGTGGCTGGCAGGGGGCGTCCTTCGGCCAGCTGTCTCTCCAGTTCTTCCATCGAATTGAGCGTCGCCTGGTACAAGGCGATGATCATGTCGATCCGTGTCCATCCATGTTGACGGGATCTGGTGTAAGCTTGATGCGCGACCATAAGGCATGTCCTTCCGCAAGTGATGTCCCCCAGTCGCGTGACCATTTATTGGTCCTCGCACATCGGGACTCGGAGAATGAGCGAATTCGTCCTAGCGTCTCATCGAAGAGTTCTCTGCCGAATTGCCAAACGGCTCGCGTTGTCGGGCGGAAAACCAGAAGTGCCTGACACTCGCCGGTTTAACCTCTCAAAACCAATTGTCCGGCAGGAACTCTGCGTTCGCTTAACGATTTGAGTTGCTTGTGAACTGCTGTCCCAGCAAGTTGCTCACCGATTGCAACTGACCAAGCGCTGTCTCCATGGCTTGGAACTGGCGGAGGAGTCGGGTGCGTTGCGTTTCGATGATCGCGTTTTGGCGGTCGAGTTGACTTTGAATCCGCGCCAACTCTTCGGTGAACGAGTCGTCGGCTGATTGCAGAGCACCCCCTTCGGGAGCGACAGCGTCTGCGAGGACTTGTTCCAGACGCGCGGCCACGCCGCGAGTCACTGTAAATTGCGATTCGCTGGCTGGTCCCAGGTCACTGGTCCCGAGCTTCACTCGCAATTGCAGGTCGGCCGTGTTCGCGTTGGAGGTCGAACCGGTCAGAATCTGCCCACGCCCGACTGCGTTCTCACGTTGACCAGCGACCTGGAAGTAACCAGCCACATCGGTCCCTTGAGAGGATTCAGTACCCGTCCACCCCAGAGCGCTCCAAGCCGTACCCGATCCCAGGACGATCCGCGCGTCTCGACCGAAGGCGCCCGTCGAGAGTTGCAGCTGGTCACCGCTGAGCGAGGCTCGGACATCAGTTCCAGCGGATTGCGGGGCGGCTTGAATCGTTGATCGGAGTAAGGTGGCCAGTTGCGAACGTGTATATGTTCCGTGCGTCAATGCCAGCTGACCAGTCGTCTGGCCATTAATGGTAAGCGAAAGCGAGTCGTTGGTGCCGTCGATTACGGTGGAAGCGACGAGCGAAGTTCCGGCGGTCAACTCGGCGCGGGTCGCGGCTTGTGTGATTTCGACGTCGTAGGGTGTCGTGCTCGCCTGAGTCTTTGTCGATCCGAGAATGAACGAGAAAGCAGGATTCGACGACTGTCCATCTAGGGCAAACAGTCGACGTACATCAGCTTCCGTCACTCCTTCCACATCGCCTTTCAAAGCCGATGTCACTCGGGCCGTGTTGATCTCCAGGCGTCCTTTGTCGTTCACGGTAATTCCGAGTGCCGACAAACGATTCATCTTCGAGTTGGCTCCCGGGATGACGCCGAGCACCGTTGACCGGATCTCTTGCTGGAGCTGACGCGCGGTGCGATTTCCCTGCAGTAGGCCAGAGGCGGCTCCATCGATTCCGACCTTGGATTGAGTGTCGATGAACTCCATGACACCGTTGAAGGCTTCCACAAAGTCGTTTACTGCTTCGATAGCTGGCGAGGAATCGCGAGCGACCTCGATTGTCAAGGGGGTCCCGGGATCGGCTTTCAACAGATCGATTCGGACCCCTTCAATCAGGCCTTCGAAGCGGTTGGTCGAGCTGGTCACGGTGATGGCCCCCGCTCCGGAACCTACCGAGACCGAAGCGTCAGCGGCGGCTTGAACAGGCGTCGCCAAATTAAACTCCGGCTTGTCACCGGTAGCCAGATTGTTCGTGAGCGTGATCGCGTTGGTCGTGCCTGTTTCTCGGCTGGTGAGTAATAGGCGAGTTCCGGTGGAGTCGGTGATCAATGTTGCGGATGCCCCTGGAGCGGCGCGATTGATCGACTCCGCCAGTCCCCCGAGCGTGTCGTTCGAGTTGTCGACGGTGATCGTGACCGGGGGACGTTGGCCGACTCTCAGTTCGAGTGTCCCCTGTGTGATCGCCGCATCTGACGAGCTGAAGGCTTGCGTTGCCACTTGATTTGCTTGAGCGAGTTGATTGACTCGAACTTGATACACACCTTCGGCAGCCTGATTGTTGGCGGTCGCTGCGATCAACGTGTCGTTGGAGAGCCGGACTTCACGTCGGCCGACGACGCCCCCCTGGGCTCGGACGAGATCGCCTCCCGCGGAGCGCAGGGTGGAGATTCGGCCTTTCAGGGCGGTCAGCGCGGCCTGTCGAGCCACGACTCCCTGACGTCGGGTCTCAGCGAGCGTGACCTGATTCTTTTGCGCTTCCAACAGCCCCTGGATTACCTTGTCGGTATCGATTCCAGAATTCAATCCGCTAATGTTAATAGAAGCCATGGGAGTATCTTTCGACCGAGGCGCGGACGACTGGTCATCCGTGACGAGAAATCTGGCGTTTCGATCGAGTGGAGGGGTGTCGCGGAGACGAATCTCGCTGCGGCGTTTGGAATGTGTCGACCACAGGAATCGGACACGTGCCGAGAAAGCCCGACACGGAAATGAGAAAAACCATCCTCAGTGGAGAGACTGCATCGGCTGCTCTTGCACTTCGGACGGTCGGACCACTGGATATTATTCGGCTCATCGACCCCTCAAGTCCTAGAGGACCGGGAGGGCGACTGTCTCGAAACAGCGCGCCTTCCCGGTCCGTGACTCGACAACTACTGCAGCAGCGACAGGACCAGCTGCGGTTGCTGATTGGCGGTCTTCAGAACCGAGGCGCCCGCCTGAACCAGGACTTGGTTCTTGGTCAGGTTGGCGATTTCCTCTGCGAAATCGGTGTCACGAATGACCGATTCCGCGTTGACGGTGTTCTCCAAAGTGGATTGGAGGTTCGAGGCCGTCGCTTGGAGGGTGTTCTGTTGGAACGCACCGAGCGTACCGCGGAGGTTGGTCACGTTGTTGATGGCGGAGTCAATGACCCCCAGAGCGTCCTGGGCCTTCGAACCCGAGGTGACATCAATTTCGCTGAGGCTGTTGAATTGGTTGCCGCTCACACCGATACCCAGGGCTTCGGTGTTCACTTTCCCGATCGCTATCTTGGCGGTTTGGTTAGCGTTCGCACCGATCTGGAAGACAAGGGAGTTGTCGACAACCGTCACGTTGCCTTGGGCTCCGGTGACAGTCAGCGCGGCATCCGTGGTGTCGGCGGCAAATTGGACCGAGAGGCCCTTTCCGTTGCCCGATGTCGCGGTCAGGACATTGCCTTTCCCTGTGAAGCTGTCGCCGTCAATTGTGCCCACGACGTTGACACCGGTGTCAGTGGTCGACGTCGTGCCAAAGCCGGAACTGGTCGCTGCGGCGGCCACGTTGGACACGATGGACACTTCGGCATCCGACCCAAAGGCTTGCGAATACACACGCGTCTCACCACCCGTGGACACTTCGGCGGTCACGCCGGTTTGAGAGGAGAAGTCGTTGATTCGAGAGACAACTTCCGCCTGTGACATCCCCGATTCAAGTTGAATCGCCACGCCGTTGACCGTCAATGTTTCGTCAGCCGCGAGATTCGCGGTTTGTTCCGTTCCAGCGGTCACGTTCGCTCGTTCCCCTTCGGTGGTGACTTCCACCGCGTAGGTTCCGGCTGTCGTGTCGCTCGTCGCCCTGAGAACGTCGACATCCGCGTCGTTCGCTGTGCCACTGATGCCGCCGCTGCCATCGAGCAGCTTCTTCGTACCGAACTGCGTGTTATTCGCGATCCGGTTGATCGTCTCGAGGGCGTTGCTGATTTCGGCTTGATTGGCAGCGAGTGCGTCTGCGTCATTGAAACCGGTGTTGGCCGAATCGATCGCCAGGCTGCGCACCTTGACGAGGAGAGAGTTGATTTCGTTCAAGGCCCCTTCGGCGGTTTGGACCACCGACACGGCTTTGTCGGTGTTGTCGATCGCTTGTCGCAAACCCGCGATTTGAGCGCGTTGCTTTTCGGAGATGACCAGGGCAGCGGGGCCGTCGGAACCGCGGTTGATTTTCAAGCCCGACGACAACCGTTCGGTCGTCTTGGACAGCGCGCTGCTGGCGCGGTTGAGGTTGGCTTGGGCGTTCAGGGAAGTCGAATTGTTCACAGCTGACAACATTTGAGGGGCTCCAGATGAACTGCGTCACTGTATCCGGTGGACCCGGGGTAGCGACTCAGCGTTGAGGGGATTACTCCGTACGGACGATCGCCGCGGCAGTCTGTTCCGCGGCTCTCCTAGTAAGCAGTGCCCCGCTAGACAAACGCAGACGAGCTGCGGTCACCACTTCGGGACGGACTTCGGGTTCCGCTGCCAGTCGTGAAGACCAGCGTTCAATCTCCGGCGACAGTTCACGCCAATTCGTCGTCGAGGTCGTCGTTTCGACGGCCTGGGACGAATCGGACGCAATCGCATCAGAGGAGACCTGCGGACCCCGAGGTGCGGCGGGATAAACATGCGAAGCCGAGTGAAAACGTTCGATCTGCATGGTTCCACCTCACACAAAGGACACAGAAGATTGATCGAACAACATCTCCAAAACTTGTTCTCCATTTCGAATGAATTTTGAGACGGTCATGGTCGATGACTTTGAGGGTTGCATCGAGTTTGCAGCCAATCCTGCGAGAAAACACGTGACCTCAAGTGAAAACACATCACCGCCGCGTCAACTCCTGCCTCAGTCGGTGGCACTCTGGGGAGCCGTCCTGTGTGGACCGCTGGGAATCGCACTCGGACTGTTGCCAATGTATTGGTCGCAGCCTCCAGTGACCCCTTCGGCCAACCTCCGGCAAGCCGTTCTGCCCCAGGCTCGCCCGATCGCTCCCGCACTTCACTCGGAATCCGCGACACCAGCCGACAAGATCAGTCGGCCACCCACGTCCCATGAAACAGGAGAACAGCTCCAACAGTTCTCCTCGTTGGTTCAATCCGCCGACGCCGACCTGAAAGACGGACGAGTCATGCAAGCGTTGAGTCGGTACCGTACCGCGTCCGAAGTGATGCGCCCCACGCCGCAGGTGTTGTTGCGGCTGGCCCTGGCCGCCGAAGCCAGCGGCGATGACCCGTTGGCCTGGGACTCGTTCCTGCAAGCGAGCGAGCTGGATGCCCAGGGGATAATCGGTCGAGTCTCACAACTGGGGTTGGCGCGGATCGCCTCGCGACTCGGCAATATCAACCATGCCATCCATTGCCTGAATCGATTGTTGCTTCAGCAGCCCGCCACGGAAGACCCCGCCGTTCTTGAGGAAGCGTTTCATCTCCTGGCCCACCTCCGCTGTGGGGGCGTGTCCCAGGATCGAGCCGACTGGAAAGACCTGAAGCGTCTGGCGCTGCCCGCTCTCAAACTTGCTCCCGACCGCTGGTCACAACTCGTGGACGGAGGCCGTGCGGAGCCACCCCAGCGCGATCAACCCCCTCGACCCGAGCGACGGCCGGGTGTCACAGTCCTGTCGGCGCCCGACAACAAACATCCCGATCAGACTTGGATCGCCGCGCGAATTCCGGATCAAGACGTCCTCCTGTTGATCGATGCCGTTTGTCTGCAAGCGGGTTGGACGCTGCAACTGGAGCCCGCGACCCGTCAGTCGCTGGAGGGGCGTGTCGCCGGGCTGGATTTTGAACGACTCACGGTCGGGTTCTTGTTGGACTCGCTCCTGCACGAAATGCATCTCGACTGGTCATTCCAAGGCGACTCCCTCGAGATTCGACCGGAAGCGGACAATGTCGATCACCGCGACCGCCAGACGCGAGCCACCCGGGTCGCCTTGACGTTGGCTCCCCAACACCCCTGGTCCGGTTCCACCTTGCTCGCCTTGGCCAAAGTGGCCATGTCCTCGGGGGACACCGCCGGAGCGACGCGCTGGTTGGAACAAGCCCTGCGTGTTTACCCCCGTTCCGAATTGTCCGCAGTCACTTACTTCAACCTGGGCAAGACGCGACTCGCCATGAACCAGATCAAAGCGGCGCAAGTCGCTTTCCAGCGTGCCGTCGACTCCGGTCATGGTCAGCCTTGTCAGGCGCCCGCCTACTTGTATCTGGGCCGGTTGCAGTTGGAGCAGGGAGAATTTAAGGCGGCGGCCACTTCCTTGTCCCGGTGTCTGGCGATCGGTCCAAAGTGGCCGGAAGCGGCTCTGCTGCTGGCGGTCGCCCAGTTGCGAGCGGAGCATCCCGTCAATGCGAACACCGTCTTGATGGACCATCGGGCGCTCTTCGTGGAGGCCCATGATCGCGATACGGCCGCGTTTCTCTCGGCCTGTGCCCGCTATCGACACGCGGCTTCGGGGACTTCCAAAGACCTCGAGGCCCGAGAACTCGTGCGGGCCTTGGGACCGGTGACTCAAGTCCCCAGCTTCAGCACCGCCTTACCGCTGCTGGTCGCCGATGTCAGTCGTGAGCTGGGGTTGGAAACGG
>JAYSUV010000585.1:0-9277 GCA_043718945.1 Planctomycetota bacterium | reverse complement strand
GGGAGAGGGCCGGGGTGGTCTGATGAAACGGCGTTTGTCACACCTTCAGTTTCGTGAATCGCTGGAGCCCCCGCGCCACTCACCGCATGGTCCTGACTTCCCTCGTCTCGACCGACCGCAGCCCAGCCTCTTCAATCTGTGCCATCTGTGGACAAACTCCAGTCTCTGATCAAGGGGTGACGGAAGAGGAATCGGTCCACAGATGACGCAGATTGGCACAGATTGAAGCACTCCACCAGCGGGCGATTCTGGTCGCGCGGGGAGGGAGATTGACTCACAAAACGTCACTCACCCAGAGGCCCGCGACTGCCCAGGATTCGCTCGTTTCATCAGGCCAGGGCCGGGGTGAGGGGGCCACGCCGCTCGGTCTCGCCCCTCACCCCGACCCTCTCCCCACAGCCATGTCCGCACCGAAAGTCACATCGCCAGTGGGGAGAGGGGGCAGAGTCACGTCACTGCCTACACTTTTGATGCACACGCTGACAGGCAGGAAGCCTATCCCGAGTCACTTCACCGCTTTCATCACCTGCTCCACCACGGTGTCATTCACCGACACGAACCCGAACGTGGCGGTCGCCTGACCGTCTTTGACGACGACAATGGTGACATCGGCATCAGTATTAATGCCCCACTTCCCCGGTCCGGTGGCGTCTCCCTTGAACACGGTGAGATCGGTCTTCGTGAAGCTCAGCGACTGCTGAGCCTTGGGCAGATAGTCCTTCGCCGCCTGAGCATCGCTGGTCAACCAGACGGCGATGACCTTGGCCTCGGTCACGCTGCCGATCTCGCCGTCGAGTTTCTTGAGGAACCGCGCACAGGGGCGTGACCACTTGTCGGTCGGGACCAAGGCATACACCGTCGTCTTCGTTCCTCGCGCTGCCACCGGATCGACCGTCTGACCGGCGGAGTCCCCGACCACCGCCTCGACCGGGAACCCCTCCACCGGTTTGCCGACCTCGGGGCCGCTAGTCACATCGGCGAACGCGGAGGCACAGTACAAGACCATCGAGAGCAGACTGAGTGAGCGGACCAGGTGCGTGACCTTTCGAGAGGAGGGGAGAGACCTCGGTAGACTTCACCAGAAATGACCCCGAGATGCCAGTCTGAACCGTCGCTCGGCGGAATGTTCACCTCGGCTTGGCGAAATATGCATCCCCGAATTGGCATACTCGGGGAAAGCCATGTGATTCCCGTGGATGACAGCTGGCACTCCGTTTGCGAGAGGAGGGGGGCATGCCGCGTGTGCATCTCATACCAGTCACTCCCGCACTCGACGCGACGCCTTGCGGATGGCATGATGAAGGGCGACAAAACCCGATTCCACAGGCCGGATCGGTGAGACTCACAGCAGACAAGGAACACCACGTGAACAAGCGATTCTGGCACAGCCTGATTCTGGGCATGGCAATTCTCGGAGGTCTGACCGTCTCGGTGCAGGCACAGGACACAGTCGGCCCCGCTGCGGAGACGCTGGCCCAGGGTCGCTCGAAGGCGGCGGAGTTCCTCATCGCCTCGCAACAGCCGGACGGCAGTTGGACCTCGGAGAAGCAGCCGGGGATTACCGGGCTGGTGACGTTCTCGTTGTTCGAGGCGGGGGTGAAGCCGGACCATCCGGCGGTGGTGAAGGCCCTCAAGCACCTGGCCACGTTCGTCCAGCCGGACGGAGGGATCTACCATCCGGAGACGGCTCACAAGAACTACGAGACGAGTATCATCCTGCTCGCGTTTCGCCGGGCTAACGCCAATGGCCAGCACGACGAGTTGCTGAAGAAGGCGGTCGAGTTCCTCAAGTCGATCCAGTGGGACGAGGCCGAAGGGGCTGACCCGTCGCAGCCCGCTTATGGGGGCCAGGGGTACGGACGCAGCAAGCGGCCCGACCTGTCGAACACGGCGTTCTTTCTGGAGGCGCTCAAGGAATCGGGAGTCGCGGCGGATGACGAAGCGGTCAAGAAGGCTCTTGCCTTTGTCTCCCGCTGTCAGAATCTGGAGTCCGCACACAACACCACGGAGTTCGCTAGCAAGGTGAACGACGGAGGTTTCTACTACACCCCCGCAGCCGGTGGCAATTCACAGGCCGGGAACACCGCTGAGGGGGGCCTGCGGTCGTATGCGAGTATGACCTATGCAGGGCTGAAGAGCATGATCTATGCGGGCGTCAAAGAAGATGACCCGCGCGTGAAGGCCGCCTCCGGTTGGATTCGCCAGAATTATTCGGTCAAGGAAAATCCGGGCCTGGGCCAGCAAGGCGTCTACTACTATCACCAGACGTTCGCGAAGGCCCTGTCCGCGATGAAGGTGGACTTGTTCGAGGATGCCGCCGGAGCCAAGCACGACTGGCGCAAGGAACTGGCCGAACACCTGCTCAGCATTCAGACGCCGAGCGGCAGTTGGGTCAACACGAACGACCGTTGGTACGAAGGCGACCCGAACCTGGCGACGGCGTATGTGCTGATGGCCTTGAAGTACTGCGAGCCGAAACCGCTGGTGCGGTGAGTGAACGATTCCCCGTAGCCACGTTCGCCAGAACGTGGGATGCCTGACCCAGCGTCCAGCGAATGAGGCGGGAAACTTGGGTCGCTCCCGGTTCAGAAAGCCGAGAGCGTTCGCCCACCTTCTGGCGAAGGTCGCTACTTCCAGACTGTCGTCACCGAAGATGACAGGCTGGAAGCCTATCCCACGGACCGGACGTTCTAGTGCTTGTAGATCTTATGCTGTGGCCGACCGGAGAGAATCTGTTCCTTGCCCCAGTTGGTGACGGCGCGGAAGGCGTCGCTGCGGATGAACTCATTGAAGGCGGTCTCGTCGTTCCACTCGCTGGTGATCAGATACGACGCATCGTCGGCGACATCCTTCCAGAGCGTTGAGTTTGTGTGCCCCGGAGCGGCCTTGAGGGCGTCGATGACTCCGGCGAACTTGTCTTGGAAGTCCTGCTGCTTGCCCGGAAGGACGTGGTAGTTCATGCCGACAGTGACCATGGGATTGTCCGTTTCTGTGAGGGTGAGTCGTGGGCGGTCAGGCGAGCGGTCGGAACTGGGATCCCCGTAAGACGGCCTTTCCAGGCCGTCTCGCTGCACAAGGCACCCCAGGACGGCCTGGAAAGGCCGTCCTACCTGGTCTCGCCGAATTGCGTCTGATCGACGCGGGCGGGCAGTGTACCAGACGGCTGGCCGGTCTACCCGCCACCCTCAACGCAGGCCGGACACCAGGTCGTTCAAGTCCTGCGGAATCACGTCATGATGCTCCAGGATGGCTCGCTGCTCCCGATTGAGAGCAGTCGAGATTCCCGCGTATTGCAACGTCCAGTCCTGGTATTGTGGGAGGGCCTTCAGAAACCGGTCGACGTGTCCTTTGAAATTGTTGATGTCGGAAATCAGCTTGGAGGGGGAGCGTTTGCAGGAACCGAAGCGGATGATCCGTTCCTCTTCGTTGACGGCAACGAGATCCAATTCGGTACCCGCTTTGTTCCAATAGCCCTGGATACGCTGGGTCAGCGGGAAGTCGCCGAGCCCCTGGCGGCTGCGCTCTTGATAAAGTTGTCCGGCCAGTTTCTCCAGTGCGAAGCCTTCCACGATTTCCAGCCGCTGATCGGCCTCCCGCACGAGCTGATCGATGGGGCGAAAGGCAATGGCCGACACCGGGTTCGCCAAGGCGGCCAGCCAAGACCGCAGAAAATTGTCGGTGATGTAGTAGCGGCTGCGGCGAGCATCCTGTTTGGCAAATACGGGCAGCTTCTTCTCAATCAGTTGCAACCGTTCGATGAGCACTTTCAGGTAGCCTGCAATCTGCACTTCTGGATCGTCACTGGCGACACGGATGGCTTGAACGAGATCGGCGTGCATCTTTCCTGGATTGCGAGCCACATATTTCAGAACCACATCGTACCGGCCACGCAATTCATGGAGGAACCAGTTCTCTGCTTCCGTCCGGAGCGGGGAAGAACTCTCGAAGAAGATTCTTCGGAGCAACGTGGGCCGATCCGCTGCCAAGACACCCTGCTCGTAGCAATCGCGGTAGAACTTGGGGACACCTTCAAACAGGTTCCACAGAAAGAGCAACCGCTCGGGGGAAGCGTCGGCATGGTCCGCCAGCAGCTCACGGATGGATGCGATATCCAGATGGGTCAAGTCAATCGTGTCGGTCACGCGATTGAACAGGGGGGCTGTGCGATCTTCCAGAAGAGCCATCATCTCGGTCTGAATGGACCCCAATACGATGAGTCCTCCGGGAACCTCCGCAGCCTGGGAGGCGAGCCGGTCCACAACCGCTTGCAGCAAGGAACAGAACTCCTCGTACCCCTTGCGGTTGAAATACTGAAACTCATCCAGCACCAGAATGTATCCCGCACGGGCCATTGCTTCGATCGATTGTGCGAGTTGGGCGAGATTGTGAGGGCGAGGAAAACGATCGACCGGCACGTCAAACGAGTCCATCGCGTCATTCACAGCGGAAACAACTCCCGCAGGCACGGAATCGGGCACTTGCAAGTACAGCACCAACGATCGATTTCCGGCAGTCTCCAGCGCCCTCTGGATGAGCGTGGTCTTGCCAATGCGTCGTCGCCCGGAGACCTTCACGAAGAACCATCTGCGACGGGCAATGATCTCTTGGAGTGAGTCGAGTTGGTCATTCCGACCGTAAAATCGCCACGGTTTCACGAGGGTTCTCCGCAAGATGTTTCACGGACACCTTAGCAAGATGTTGCACTGACACCTTAGCAAGATGTTTCACTGACACCTTAGCAAGATGTTTCTTTTTTACCTTATGTCACCAACGGAGTCAACACTCATGCCTTCGATTGCAACTCATTTCGGAGATACATGTTGCGACACTTGATAATTTTCACGTATGCTCAAATCCCCAGCTTCGCCCGCAGATCCTTCGCTCCGGCATGACCTGGATGGGCCTTTTGCACGGCATCCAGCAGCTCGCGGGCTTTGTCTTTACGCTCAGTACGGGCATAGCACTCCGCGAAGCCGAGTTGGCAATCGACTCGCCCCGGTTCGAGTTCCAGAGCGGTTGCGAAGGCTCGTTCGGCTGCGGTCCACTCCTCCAAACCCACGCAGGCACGCCCGAGCAGCTCCTGCGTCTCGACCGAGGTCACGTCGATCAATAGCGAGTCGGCTGCCCACTTCTTGGCGCTGGCGGGATCGCCTGCGACGAGCTTGATCTTGGCCAGCTTACGCCGAATCGCGGGGTCGTCCTGGTCCAGAATCACCAGCACCTCCAGAATCTCGGTGAGGTCCTTCGCGTTCCCCAACTCCTCGCACGCCTTCGCAGCGGCGGTCGCAAAGAGAGCGTCGCGAGGGAACGACTGGCGACCGATCTGGGCGGTTTCGAGAACGACCTGCCAGTTCTTCTGTTGAGCGGCCAGCGTGCAGAGCGCAGCTAACACCTCGCGGTGCGGTTCGGCGACATCGCGAATGATGGTCAGCGTCTCGATCGCTTCGGCCGGCTTGCCCGCCTTGGCATTCATGAGGGCCACGATCACGTTGGACAGCGGGCGTTCCGGCTCTTTCGCCAGCACGGCATCGGCGATCTTGCGGGCCTGCGGGACGCGGCGAGTTCGCATGAGGGCAAAGGCGTACTCGTCGGCGACCTGCATGTCCTCCATGTTCGCCTTATACTTCGCCTCAGCAGTCTTAACGTCCGGCAAGGCGGCAGCACGCCCGGCGGTAAAGGTCGCCACTCGTTGGGCGAGGAACTCGCGGTACTCGGTTTCGAACTGCGGCTTCTCGATCGCGAAGACCTCTTTCAACGCCTCCTCGGTGGTCTTCCCCTGTCGATACGCCGTCAATAACTTGGCATTCGAATCCGCTCCGTACTTCTGTTCGAGAAAGACCGCGTAGAGCGAGGCTTGGCAGTACGCGAGCGTCCAATCATCGGGAGACTTCGGCTTGCGGAATCCGTCGTTGATCGTGTCGAGGTTGAACAACTCCCCCTGCGGCTGGCGCTCGAGCAGCAGCTCCTCCCATGAGGGCGGGAAGGCCGAGCCCTCGATGCGGACCGCGAGAGCTTCTGTATACCAGTGCGGGATGTTGAACTGCGTCGCCTGCAGCGTGAGGACATGCGAAAACTCATGCCGCAGCACGCGGCCCCAGTGGTACGGCTTCTGCGTTTGGTTCGGACTGGCCATCGCGACCATGACCCCGGTCGAGGCCCCGATCGTCTGAATCCACGGCAGCCCGATCATCCGCGAGCTGAACCAGGCATGCGCCCCTTGCCCTTTGGCGTTGCAATAGATCTCGAACTGCGTCCGCTGGGGCGGCTCGTAACCGAACTTCGCGACGAGTTCGGGGTAGGCCAGTTCGAGGTGATCGGCCATCGCCTGTCCGAGGAGCTTCTGGTCGTGGTCGATGCGGATCACGAAGTGCTCCGTCGTGATCGTGTCATACGTCTTGAGAACGCCGATCACCTTCCGCATGTTGCTGGTGCGGACATGGAACGGGTCGGCCTCGAACGCCTCGTTCAGCAGCTTCTCCGCCTCGTCCACCTTGCCGGTCCGCATGCAGAGCATCCCCAGTTGCGTGCGCGGGGCGGTCAGCTGGGGCATGACCTCGATCGACTTGCGATAGCAGACCTCGGCCTGGTCGTACTTGCGATGAGCTTCGAGGACTTGTCCAATCGTGGCCAGCATTTCGCCAGGTTTGGGGTTTGACTTGAGGACGGTCGCGAGGGCATCCAGGAACGGCTGCGGCAGTGCGGACTCCTTTGGCATTTGAGGGAGGTGAGTCCAAGCTGCGGCGAGTGTCTCGGTGGGGAGCAGTCGCTCACCGAGCAGGGCGAGAGCGGCCTTGCGCCCAAGGATACGCTGGTCCGCCGGGTTGATGGCCAGCGCCTTGTCGAGCCACTCCCCCGCTGGCGCGGGAACATCGGTCAGCAGGTACGTATCGGCCATCAGCACCAGTGCCGTCGGCGAACGCGGGTTGCACTTAAGGGCCTGCTCCGCACGCTCGCGGGCTTTGTCGTGCTTGTAGTCCTGCAAGAACGACAACCCGATGGCCGCGTGAATCTCCGCCACATGCGGGTTGATCCGCAAGGCATTGTGAAACTCCGGGACCGCCTGGCTCTCGTTGTACTTCTCCAGCAGCAGCGAGCCGGAGAGCAGCGGGGCCTGCCAGCTGTCCTTGTTGTCCTGGAGGGCGTCCGTGCAGACATCGTTGACCACGAACCGGAAGATCGAGCTCACCCGGTTCCAGCGAGCATATTGAGCCGACCCCTCGCCGATCCACAGGAGCATCTCGGCGTCCTTGGGCTGGGAGCGGTTGTAATACTGGATGAACCACTGATACGCCTTCGCCGCCTCATCGAGCTGGCCGAGTTCAGCCAGCGCGTGGGCCAGGATCAGCCGCGAGTGGACATGCTGCGAGTCCTGCTCGACCCCCGCCTGAGACAGTTCGCGGGCCTGGGCATAGCGCCCCCGCAGGAAGCACAACTCCGCGTGCCGCGCGAGTAAAGCGGGCGATTTCGGCTGGATGACAAGAGCAGCTGTGATCGTCTCTTCGGCCTCTTCCCAGCGCCCGGTCTCTTCGTGGAGGCGGCTCTGACCGAGCCAGACAGCGATGCGATCTGCGTCGGGAAGGTCTGCCTGCTTGAGCAGCCCTTCGTAGGCTTCGGCCGCTTCTTCATATCGACCTCGCAGGCGGTGTTCCGTGGCAGTGGCCAACGGACTGAGTCCACCGGTGGCGTCCTCAGCGGTCGCGGAAGGATCCGAACTCGGCGCGGCTGGAACCTCATCCGCTCGCGAGACACTCCCCGCGAGGAATAGCAGCCCGATCCCCACCACAGAAAGCCGCCAACGTCGAAGCATGAGATCGCCTTCGCCAGAGAGTTGTACGCCTCTCTGAGTATACCGGCGAAGAATCCCGTTCACAGCGAGAATCACGCGGAATCGATCTTGCGGGGAGCAGGAATGCCCCCGTGGAGGTGGGCGGCAATTGACTAGGTGTCAGCGCCCTCGCTCCATGTCAGAACCAGTAACCCAACGCGTCAGCGAGGGTGTACGTCTCTCGATACTCAACGTCCGTGCGATTTCCAGGAGTCGCCCACCGGCCAGCAAGGCAGTCCCGTGGCGGTCTCTACTTGGTCGGCCCTCGCTGACGCGTCGGGTTAGTAAAGATCGCTATCGCACCTTCTGCCACAGCCCGCGATAGATCGGCAGCCCCAGCAGGCGTTTCTTCCGTTCGAAGCTGGTCTGGTAATCCATATCGTGTTCCGGAATCCGCTCGAGGGGGGCGGGCAGCTTCTGGAAATCGGGGTGGTGATCCATCAGTGACTCAATCACCCCGAAATATTCCTCGACATCCGTCCAGGAGTGAAGCCACCCGCCCGTCCTGATGAGCGCGGAACTCTGATTCAGAAACAGATCGTTGAACACCCGCCGCCGCCGATGACGAGCCTTCCACCACGGGTCGGGGAAGTAGACATGAATCGCTTCCAGGGAACCGGCTGCGACCAGCTTGCGGTAAGCCACGTTGACATCGCCGCCCCAGATGCGGGCGTTGGGCGATTCGAGCTTCATCAACCGCCGCGAGGCCCGCCGGCCTTCCTTGTAGTCGAGTTCGATCCCGACATAGTTCGTGCCTGGGTTTCGCTGGCTCGCTGAATGTACAAACAGCCCGCGACCACAGCCGACATCCAGCTCCACCGGATTCGAGTTCCCGAAATACTGGCCCCAGTCGAGGCCCTGCGGATGAGACTCGACTAACTCCGTAATCGGCTCGAACCAGGGGCGCAGGTCGTCCCGCAGCTGTTCGGCGGTCTCGGTGTCCTGGTCATCGGGTTCCACTTCAGCGGACATGCGTGTCATCATCTCGTCGGAGTCGTCTCACCGGTCACTGGCCTGCCCGCGAGGGAGGCCACACAGACCGGGAGTATAGCGACTCCCGTGAGCGGCAGGGCTCTAGCCGCCGGTTCTTCTCACCGTGGTTCATCGGGGAACACAGCGTTCTGGCTGGACAGCGATCAGGGGAGCCGGCGGCTAGCGCCGTGTCGCTCACAACCCACTCACCGCTGGTCTGCTTCGCTGAACGACACCACCTGCCCGCTGCTGTTCTTATACGAGAACGACTGGTCCAAACTGCCGACCGCAGCCCCGACATCTTGCAACTCGTGGTGGACGTTGTTCGAGGCTTCTGCGAGTCCGGTCACCATCCCCAGAGTGGCAATGGTGCTGACCAGAGCCAGCTCCGCCGAGATCACAAAACCGGCTTCATCCTGCCACAGCGCACAAGCGATACGTTGCATTTTCGAACCCTCTGTTGCACATCGGAAACATCTG
>JAYSUV010000584.1:0-3305 GCA_043718945.1 Planctomycetota bacterium | reverse complement strand
TGGCTCAGTCTCGTCGGCAAGGGCGTGACCTTCGACAGCGGAGGCCTGTCACTCAAGCCGTCCGACTCGATGAAGACGATGAAGTGCGACATGGCCGGAGCGGCGACCGCTCTGGGGGCGATCACTGCCATCGCCCGGCTGGGACTCAAGGTCAACGTCCTCATGGCAGCTGGGATCGTCGAGAACATGCCCAGCGGGTCCGCGTTTATGCTCGGTGAGATCCTCACCGCGCGTAACGGCATGACGATTGAGATCATGAACACGGATGCCGAAGGCCGGCTGGTTCTCGCGGATATCCTGTCGTATGTCGTTGATCAGGGGGTCGACCGGATCATCGACCTCGCCACGCTGACCGGAGCCTGCGTCGTGGCCCTCGGCGAGGAGGTGACCGGCGTCTTCACCAATCAACAGGAGTGGTGCAACTCCGTCCTCTCCGCAGCCGGTGAAGTCGGCGAGGACGCCTGGCAGATGCCGATGTTCGACTCGTTCGCCGAACAACTGAAGTGCGACACCGCCGACATGAAAAACATCGGCACCCGCTGGGGCGGAGCGATCACAGCTGCGAAGTTCCTAGAGAAGTTCGTCAGCGGCAAACCGTGGGTGCATCTCGACATCGCCGGGCCCGCGTTTGCGGAGACCTCGAAGCCGCACCGCGATGGCGGGGCCACCGGAGCGATGGTCCGAACGCTCGTGCAGGTGGCGCGGGAGTTTGGCGATAAGTAGGACGGGCACATTTGCCCGTCCCGCGAGTGATTGCAAGCTCGATTCTCCGCTTGGGATCAGACCGAGGCCTTGTGTTTCGTTGAGTTTACGGAATTCACGGATGGGCAAATGTGCCCGTCCCACGAGAGCCTCGTTTGTTAGCCCCTCTCGGGACTGGTATCCTCCCCGCACTGGCTCCGCGAAGGGAGATCAGTGCCGCATCGAATGGGAAACGGACAGGGGACGACATGGATCTGACGGGCAAGAATATCCTCATCACCGGGGCCTCGCGGGGGATTGGGCGCGGGTGCGCGTTAGAGATGGCGGAAGCCGGGGCCAATATCGGGATCAACTTCCGGTCGCATGCGGGGGAGGCCGAAGAGGTCGCGGAGGAAATTTGCCAGCTGGGGCGAAAGGCCACCCTGCATCAGTGCGATGTGGCTGATCAGGAGTCGGTCGAGAAGATGGTCGCCGATTTCGCGGAGAAGATGGGGTCGATCGACGGGTACGTGTCGAACGCCGCCTACAGCGATCGCGAGACGATGGTTGATGCCAAGATGGAGGGCTTCAAGCGGACGATCGATGTCTCCATGTGGGGAGCCTTCTTCGGCGTCCGGGCTGCAGCACAACAGCTGATCAAGCAGGGGAAGGGCGGTTCGATCCTGGTCGTTAGCTCGCCGCATGCTTACCTGCCGATCCCGACGGCGATGGCCTACAACATGGCCAAAGCTGCCATCGATCACATGGCCCGCACAGCGGCCATTGAACTCGCTCGGTATCGCATCCGTGTGAACATCCTGCATCCGGGTTGGATCGATACTCCGGGTGAGCGCAAGTTCTTCAGCGACGAACAGCTGGCCGAAGGAGCTGCGGGGATTCCGCTGGGCCGAATGGGGACGCCGCAGGAGATGGGTCGCCTCGCCCGGTTCATGATGTCGAGTGATTGCGACTACATGACTGGCAGTACGGTGCTGATGGACGGCGGGATCACGTTGCCTTGGTGGTCCAAGCGAGAGGATGGGAAGCAGTGAAATCCGCTGCCAAATCGAAGCGAGCTGTGGGAAAGCCCGTGGGTTGCAACCCACGGGCTTTAGATGCCAAGCCGCTCCCAGATGTCAGAGCCTGCGGGGTGCTGGTTGTCATCGGCGAGCCCATCGAGCGGTTCCTGCTGATGCGGCACCAAGACCGCTGGGATCTGCCAAAGGGGCATGTCGATCCGGGTGAGACTGATGTCGAGTGTGCCCTGCGCGAGATGTGGGAAGAGACGGGAATCCCGGTCGAGGCGATTGAACTCGATCCGTTCTTTCGGTTCGAACACCAGTATGAGGTCCGCGAAACCCGCAGCGGGGGAGAACTCAAGCTGAAGACGATTGTGATCTTCCTTGGTCGCCTGACTCGCGAGGTTCCGATCGACGTGAGCGAACACCCCGGATACCAGTGGATCGAGTGGCGCCACCCGCATACGATTCAGGTGCAGACGATCGACCCGTTGCTGTCGTGTCTCGCGAGATACCTCTCTCGGTAGCGTGGGCTTTAGCCCACGCATGCCTAACAATCACACCCGCATGGGCTAAAGCCCACGCTACAAACTTTTCGACCATCCTGAAGTCAAGCCCCCCCATGCCTCACCCCTCCGAAACCGGTCTCTCCCCTGACAAGCCGCTCCGCATCGGGAGTCATACGCTGACCTCACGTCTGATCGTTGGCACCGGGAAGTACCGCTCGTTTGCTGACATGCGCGATTGCCTGGAGGCCAGCGGCTCGGACGTGATTACCGTCGCGGTGCGGCGCGAGCGGCTGATCGATGCCGAGGGGCGCAACATCCTCGACTTCATCGATCTGGATCGGTACACGATCCTGCCCAACACCGCCGGGTGCTTCACAGCTGATGATGCGGTGCGGGTGGCCAGACTCGGGCGGGAGATCCTCAGCGGACTCGATAACCCCGGTGCCGACTGGGTGAAACTCGAAGTCCTCGGCGATAAGAAGACGCTGCTCCCCGACCCGATCGCGACACTGCAAGCGACCGAAGCCCTCGTCAAGGACGGGTTCCAAGTCCTCGTCTACACCACCGATGATCCGATCACAGCTCGCCGCTTGAAAGAGGCCGGAGCGGCGTCCGTGATGCCCGCTGGAAGCCCCATCGGCAGCGGTCAGGGTGTCCTCAACCCCAACAACATTCGCATCTGTATCGAGTACCTCAAAGAGAACGATCCCGACTACCCGGTCATCGTCGACGCCGGGGTCGGTTCGGCCAGCGATGTGTCCGAGGCGATGGAACTCGGCTGCGACGGGGTGCTGCTGAACACCGCGATTGCCTCTGCCGATGACGCCCTGCGGATGGCCTACGCCATGAAGTACGCCTGCTGGGCCGGTCGACATTCCTACCTCGCCGGACGCATTCCGAAGAAGCTCTACGCCACGGCATCGAGTCCGGATACGGGTGTGGTCATGCCACGCGGGTAGAAGCGTTGGCGTTCAGCCATGGAGGTCAGCGGGGGGAACGAGGTGTGAAAACTCTGCACACGGTCGGTGAGGCAAATGCCTGATTGGTTGTTCACTGGCTGATCGTCGGAATGAGAACAGTGAGACCCGAGTTGCCC
>JAYSUV010000583.1:0-3310 GCA_043718945.1 Planctomycetota bacterium | reverse complement strand
TCGCTCAAGTGACCCCCATAGGTGGCGTGAGTGTCCCGGCTGTGGGGAATCGGAGGCACAACATCTCGTATGCACTTGAGCGAAGGGGATACCTATTTTCCAGAATTCCTCAGTGTTCAACAATTCTGAAACCGACCTACTTCGAGGCGGATCGCCCTCCGGCGTGTTCGACCGCTGGACCCGCGCCCTCCGCCACGTACACCGCCGGAGTATGTTCCACCGTGCCGATTTGGCCATAGTCCTGATAGACGACCTGCGTCACAGCTGGCTTGATCACCGCTGGACCGCTGGGCAACGCTGGCCCTTTCGAGAGACGAACCTGGCGGATCTCGGCCAGCCACTTCTCGGCGTCCTTCATCTTCGGATCTTTGCGAAGGGCGAGTTCTAACTGAGCCTCGGCTTCGGTGAGCTGGCCTTGGTCTTTCAGGATCAAGGCGGTGTTGTAGTGTCCAGCGGCTTCACCGACGCACTGGACGAAATGGACCTGAGCTGCGGCTGGCTGTCCGGCATGGACGAGGGCGACCGCCAAGTGATAGAGGATCGTTTTGTCCTCCGGCAGGCTCTGAGATGCCAAGGTCAGCTCTTGGGTAGCTGCGGTCCAGTCCTTGGCTGCGGCGCGACATTGACCGATCCCGCTATGGGCAATCGCGGACTGGGGATCGAGCTTGAGGGCGAGACGAAATCCCTTTTCGGCCTCGTCGAGTTGACCACTCGCGAGATCGACGCGAGCGACTCCCAGAGCGGCTTCGACGTTCTTGGGGCGAGCAGACAGGACTTCGGAGTAGTGCTTGCGTGCCTCAGGGAGATTGCCGGTCTCTTCCATCCAGAGCGCATAGCGAAGCTTGAGCGGATTGGGGTCGGTGATCTTTTTGGGAGGGGCTTCGTCCTCTTCGTTCACAACCTGCTGCTGGTATGTGGCAGTCGGCTGAGCAAAGGGGTTCCATCTCGACTGGACCGGTTGCCCGTTGTTCGCGTTTTGCCGACCAGGAAACGCACACCCCGAGAGTCCCGCACTCAAGGCAAGTGTGAGAAGAGAAGTCTGCCAGCACTTGAGAATCATGGCTTCTACCTCAACGACTCGATTTACGCCCGAGTGACCTGTGTGTCAGGGGAAGGACGTGATCGCACTGATCTCACCTGACAGATGGGCAATCGAACAATGAAAAGCCCTCCTTGCCGATATACGGCTCATCAGAATCATCGACCAGACAGAGGGCGATACTGGAGCAGTTTTTCCGATGACAGCGATTAGGAAGAGTTTTCCGGCCTACAGCACCACGGTCAGCCCCACCAAGTACGTATTCTGAATGACATTCGGATCGCTGACGGTCGTGATATTAATCAGGGGAGCAAAGCCCAGACTCCGGATGTACTCAAACGAGAGTTGCACGTTCTTGTGCAGTTGGAATTGCGACCCGAGGATCAGCTGGCTGTTGGAGTAGAATGTTGTACTCGCAGCTCCCTGAAACCCCTGTCCCCAACTGGCGGAGAGGAAGGTGGGAAAGGTGAACTCGGGGATGTCGACGCCGAGTTCCGTCGTGTAGGCGACGACCGGTGCCCCAATGATGGGCCATTTCTTCAGCGTCCGTACGTACTCGGCAGATCCGTAGTACCGTCCGAATCGCACTCGACCGTGGGCATCCCAGGCTCCATTCAGCGGTCCGGTGATCCCGGGATTCGTATGCTCGGCCACGGTCGAGTCGTAGATCGTCCCGTGCAGGTAGCCCGCCCCGATCGTCACGTCGGAGTCCCTGAATGGAGAGAAGGTGTAATTGCCATTGGCCGCAAAGTTGTTGAGGCGTCCCTTGGAGGGGGAATCGGCCACGCGAATGCCCCGGTTACCGTTGATGGCCATCGCCGTCAATTCGAGGCCATCCGCGCTGTAACCCACCCCCGCCCCTTCGGCCAAGGGGGCAAAGTAATGCCAAGGCATCGCTTGACTGAACGGACTCAGCGTGCGGAAGTCCCCAAACGAGATGTTCTTCTTCCCGATGAACGCATACAGCGGTGATTGGCTCAGGTCTCCTAGAACCAGATACGCCTGGCGCACCTGAAAGCTGCCCTGGCTGGAAGTCGGGAACGTGAACACGTCCGAGAAGAGCGTTTCAAAGTACCCCGACACTCCTGGAGCCGCATGCAGGATCGCAGCCGCGTTCGCGTGCGTCATGCGGGCATCGGTCGCTGTCGAGCCGACAAAGTCGGGAGGGAAACGCCCGAGGTACGAGAACTTGTTGTCCGTATTCGTCACTCCGACCATCGCGGAGGCTCTCAGCTGTGCCCCCAGAATGATGCGGGGGAACTGCTCGCTATCGAGTTGACTCTCCAGCACCGCGATTTGCTTTTCCGTCTGACGGTTCTGGAAGTTGAGCATATAGCTCATCGTGAATGTATCGAGCTGGACGGGGTGGTTGGACGGATCACTGCCGTCCTCGGGAACCATGGGGAGGTCCGCCTCCGTGAAGACGACTTCGGGGGGGGCGGTCTGCCATGTGGCACTCGGCCCCGGCAGTGAATGCTGCGCGGCCGCCTCGCGTCCCTGAGCAAGCAGAGCGACGACGAGTAACAACCCGTACCAGTAAATCGACGCTAAAAAATGGCATCGCGCAGTTCGGTGACGCCCCGCAGCCTGCGCCCGCTGCGTCATCGTCTTCTGAAGGTTCTCCATCTGAATCGACCCCAGCCGCTTGTCGCCACGCCGTCCATCACAAGTTGCTGATCATGCGGCACGAGAGGAGCTTCCTCCATTCAATCGCAGTGCCGCAGCCAACAGCAGATCCGCCCGCGCACGTACGGTCTCCTTCTGCATTCGGCAAATCGATTCGACCGCCTGTAGGAGAATCTGCGGGTCAGAGCATTTGGGGGGATTTTGCGGGTTGTAGCACTGCTCAAAGAGGACATCGACGCCCGATTCCTCGACTTCCATCTGTCGTCGTCGACCCTCCTCGAGCAGCAGAGTCGAGAACCGATCTCGATCGGGGGCCGGAAGATGCACTCGACACCGCACCCGTCGAGCGACCGGTGTCGGGAGAGCTGGCGCGTCCTCGCCCGCGACAAAGACCAGCCACGAGTCGACCGGCAGATTCAATCGACGCCCTGACGGAAGGGCCAGTGTGTCGGCCTGTTGCTCCAGCGGTTGGAGCCAGCGATTCATCAACTCCGTAAACGAACCCGGCTGCCGACCCAGGTCATCGACAACCAGCATGCCGCCATTCGCGAGGACATGAAACGGAGCCAGCAGACTTCCCCCGGACCCGGAGTTCCGAATCTCAAATGACTCCCGCGACAGTTCCGCAGACACCGTCACCACGGG
>JAYSUV010000582.1:0-3312 GCA_043718945.1 Planctomycetota bacterium | reverse complement strand
CGCCTACGCCGGCGGCCGCCTCCGAGCGACAGTCCCCGCCATCGTCGGTTGTCTCGTGTTGCTGGCAGTCGGAGTTTTCGGAATGACCGGGTTCGATAGCAATACCGTTCCACGTTTCAAAGAGACCGACCTGCTCGTCGCAATCCATTCGTCACCGGGAACTTCGCTTGGGGCGATGCAGCAGATTGCCACGCAAATGAATGCCGAACTGCGCACCGTGGACGGGGTTCGCCGTGTCGGTGGCCACCTTGGCCGCGCGATCACCGGCGATCAGGTGGTGAGCGTGAACGATGGCGAACTCTGGGTCCGCCTCGATGAAGACGCCGACTACGAACGATCGGTTCGCGCCGTGAAGGCGGCAGTGGCGAAGTACCCGGGCGTGAGCGCCCGGGTCACGACGTACACCGATCAACGGCTGAACGACGTATTGAAGCCGGACAAACCGCCGATCGACGTTCGGTTGTACGGCGAGGACCGTGCCCGCTTAGTGGCAAAAGCCACCGAGCTGAAGGCCGGGCTCTTGAGTATCCCTGGAGTCAAGAACCCACGGCTCGTTATCAGCAGCAATGAACCAAGTCTCCTGGTCAAAGTCAATCTGGAACAGGCCCAGAAGGTCGGTATTCTTCCAGGTGATATCCGGCGTGCCGCTGCGACGCTGCTGCAAGGTATCGAGGTCGGCAATCTCTTCGAAGACCAGAAAGTATTTGAAGTCATTGTCGTAGGCGTTCCAGCATTGCGCTCGAACGTCAGTGCCGTTAAAGACCTTCTCCTCGAAACGCCGTCAGGCACCCCCGTGAGGTTAGGAGACGTGGCCGATGTTCGCATTTCGACGACCCCGGCCGTCATCGAGCGGGATGCTTCCGCCCGAGTCATCGACGTCGTGGCCGACGTGAGCGGTCGTAGCACTGCCTCGGTGTCGTCCGATGTCGAGAAACTCCTCCGGAAGCAAACGTTCGATCTGGGCTACCACGCCCAGCTGATCGGGGAGTACCAGGATCATGGCTCCGCAGAGCGCCGGGTCTGGGCCACAGCACTGGTCGCCGGGCTCATTGCCTTGTTGATCTTGCAGGCCGCATGTGGCAGCTGGAAGCTTGTCACGGCGATGCTCCTCACGGTCCCAGCAGCGATGGTCGGTGCCGTGCTCGTCGTAGTGCTGGACGGAGGCGACCTGACCCTCGGACATCTCGCAGGGCTCATCGGTACCCTCGGGCTGGCGGTTCGCAACGTCACCTCTATCGTGAGACGCAGTCAACAACTGGAAGTCGAAAGTACGGATGACGATCGTTCTCGTTTCGTTGGCGTGGCTTCGGCAGAACGGGCGAGCTCGGCGTTGATATCGACGGTTGTCTCTGCGGTTGCGTTGATCCCCGTAGCGGCGATGAGAGGTTCGGCCGGCGGCGAGATTGCATCGCCACTGGCACTCACCCTTCTTGGTGGAATGATCAGCTCTCTCGTAGTCGGCTTATGGATCGTCCCCGTCTTCTATTCCTGGTTGGCCCCGGATATTCGGAACAACCAGCTTTTCGTTGATGAGACAAACACCCACATAATCTCTCTTGGAGGAACCCATGCGTAGAACTGACGTATTCGCGCCCATACTGATCGCATTGATCCTGGGCGGCTGCGCAGACGATCCAGCTGAGGTTGCCAAACCAACGCCCGCCGTCGTTGACACCGTCGCAGGAAGCGATCGGAAGCAGGTCACACTCACAGACGATGCCGTCAAACGGATATCGCTGAAGACCGGGTCGGTCTCCGCCGGGAGCGGAGCTGAGACGGTGGTGCCGTACGGAGCCGTGATCTACGACGCCGAGGGCCTTGCATGGGCATACGTCTCGAAGGGCGGCAACGCGTATGTTCGGGAGCCGCTCGACATTGCCCGCATCGAAGGTAACAGGGCGTACCTCCGTTCGGGTCCCGCTGTCGGGATAAAAGTTGCAGTCGTGGGAGTTGCCGAACTCTACGGTGCCGAGACCGGCATCGGAAAGTAGCCGATACCGTGCGATGGGTAGTGTCGCAAAGCCTGCGATTCAGGTTTATCGTCGTCGCTCTGAGCGCGACCTTGATGATCTTCGGTTTCGGTCAGATTCTGAAGGCACCTGTCGATGTCTTCCCGGAGTTCGCTCCGCCACGCGTCGAAGTACAGACGATGTCCTTCGGTCTTTCCGCCACCGAAGTCGAATCTCTCATCACCGTGCCAATTGAACAGGTGCTGGCGGGTCTTCCGGGCTTGAAAGAGATGCGGTCCAAGTCGGTGGTACAGCTGTCATCCATCGAGCTGATCTTCGACCGCAAAGTTGATCTGTTCGACGCGCGCCAGAACGTGCAGGAGCGATTGGCCACGATCACAGCGACATTGCCTACATGGGCCGCCCCGCCATTTATCCTGCAGCCCCTGTCCGCCACCAGTCGGGCGATGAAGATCGGACTGTCATCTAAGGACCTGTCGGTGATTGACATGTCGATGCTCGCCTACTGGAAGATCCGCGCGCGTCTGTTGCGGGTTCCGGGGGTAGCCAACGTGACGATTTACGGTGAACGCATCCGGATGACCCAGGTACAGGTTCAGCCAGCCAAATTGGTAGAAAACAGAGTGTCACTCGACAAGGTGATGGAGGTTACTTCGAATGCGTTGGCCGCCGGTATTCTTCGCTACGAGTCCGGCCACGTCATCGGTACAGGCGGATTCATCGAATCCGCCAACCAGCGGCTCCAGGTAGAGCACCAGTTGCCGATTCTGACACCGGCGGATCTCGGCGAGGCGATTATCGAACAACGCGCTTCAGGCCCGCTCCGACTGAAGGACGTCGCTCTCCTGAAGGAAGGGGCGCAACCTCTGTTCGGAGATGCGGTGATCAATGGTGGCCCGGGCCTGATGATGATTGTGGAGAAACTACCGTGGGGCAACACGCTCGACGTCACCAAAGGTGTTGAAAAAGCAATCGACGAACTGCGGCCCGGCCTTCCTGGAATGTACATCGACACAACCATCTTCCGCCCGGCGAGCTATGTGCAGGAATCGATCGATAACCTGACGAGCTCCCTCCTCCTCGGGTCGTTTCTCGTACTCCTGGTGCTCTTGTTGTTCCTTTTCGACTGGCGCAGTGCCGTGATCAGTGTCATCACTATTCCATTGTCGCTGATGGCAGCCATGATGGTCCTGGCGTGGCGGGGTACAACGATCAACACCATGATTCTGGCTGGGCTCGTCATTGCGCTCGGTGCAATAGTGGACGACGCAATCGTCGACATTGAGAACATTATTCGAAGACTACGACTGGCGCGCATGACCAAGAGTAGACAGTCGACAGC
>JAYSUV010000581.1:0-3317 GCA_043718945.1 Planctomycetota bacterium | reverse complement strand
TCGCGTGGGCTAAAGCCCACACTACGGAAGGCATCTTGCCAAAACTCGATCACGCCTGACTCTCCTGCGACGGGGGGGAACTGGGGCCGGGGATGGCCGCGAGGGCAGGGGGCTCCGGCTGGGTCAGATCACGAGCTGCGGCGGGCAGCACCATGATCTTCTGCCAGATCTTGCGGGACAGCCCCGAGGTCAAGTCTTCCAGATCGTTGACCGCCGACACAGCCTCGGGATCCTCGAAGTGCTGAATGTAGAGCGCCGCCACTTTTCCCGATAGAGACAACATCTCGGTGCAATAGTCGAGATACCGGTTCAGTTCGAACGCCGACATCGTCCGCTGCGGCGATGACTTGGTATCGGGGCCGGGCATGATCAACCGGTCTGGGTCCTTCGTCAGTTGGTGCATGTCGATGATATGAGCAATCGACCGCAGCTCGTGAATCGCCCGTAAGCACCGGCGGCGTTTAACTCGCGACTCCAGCGTGGTCAGAAACACGACCGTGGCCCCGACCACCACCAGCGTCTGAAACCCGGCATCCCCCATGGAGAGCAGGTCCTCCAGGCCGATGTGATTGTCCTCCAATCCGACCACTCTCAGGATGACCACGAACAGTGACACGACCCCGGCGATGAACAACACCGTGAGCAGTCGCAAGGCGTACATTGGGCGGGCGATCTGGTTCGATCGCACCTGGGCCTGCTTGGCGACATCGAGCAACGAGTCGCACACCTTGTTCAGGTTCGACTTGGGAAAGCGTTCTCGAATACGCCGGGTCAGCACCTCAACGGTCTCGATGATCTGGTTCGGGTCAAGTCGCAGGTAGGAGTTGGTCATGGGGAGTCGGGAGTCGGGAGTCGGGAGTCGGGAGTCGGGAGTCGGGAGTCGGGAGTCGGGAGTCGGGAGTCGGGGTGTCATTCCCGCAACAGACTGCACCGGCACTCAAGAGTTCCGAAGTCGAATTGTTGCGAGACGTACTTCATCAGCGAATACGAGTTTAGAGTCAAGGCGGATCACGCAAGAAGTCTCTTCCTAGATAGGCTCGAATTGCCGATGAAAGAGCAGCGGCATTCCATCCCCCGTAGGGTCCCCCGAGGCGTCAGCGATCAGAATCGACTGCGACAACCGGCAAACAGGATTCTTTGACGATCTGAAAAGAATCTGCGAATCAAGGTGTTGACGAGACCATGAGTCGGTCGTAGATTGAGATGTTTAGAGGACTAGTGTTCATCAAAGCCCATTCGGGCCATCCCCTGTTCACTGTTGAAAGGATCGGATCATGTTGCGTCGTCGTGGATTTACTTTGATTGAGCTGCTGGTGGTGATCGCCATCATTGCAGTTCTGATCGCTCTGCTGCTGCCCGCTGTGCAGCAAGCTCGCGAGGCCGCCCGGCGGTCGCAGTGCAAGAACAACCTCAAGCAAATTGGCTTGGCGCTGCACAACTATCATGATGTGTTCAACACCATGCCGATCGGGTTCCGGAACGCCATCGGTTCGCCGGGCAACGACTGGGGTCAGTCTTGGTGGGTCGGCGTGCTGCCCTACTTGGACCAGGCTCCACTTTACAACAGGTGGATCCATGTGGGCAACAACCCAGGCTATGTCAACGCCAACAACATGACTGCGGCCAGCGGAGTGAAAATCGCTCCCAGCTTATGTCCATCGAGCCCAATGGGCGAGTATGAAGCCACCCCACATAATGGACCCTACAACTGCCCAGTTGCTCACTACACCGGTGTTTCGGGAACCTTCCCCGATCCGGTGGACACCGCACGTAATGCCGCCGCAGAATCGGGAACCTACGGTCGTGGAGGAGTGTTGTTCTTCAATAGCCGAATCCGCTTTGGGGATGTCACCGACGGCTTGACGAACCAGATTCTCGTCGGAGAACAGTCTGATTGGTGCGTGGAAACCGCCACGGGTCAGAAGCGTATCGCGATCAGCTCTTGGCCCCACGGCATGTTCATGGGGGCACCTGGAGGAGGGGGATGGCGTCAGTTCAATACGACAACCGTCCGCTGGCGACCCAACTACAAGCAGGCCGAAGGGGGCCACAATTTCAATCCTTGCACCACAACCGGCGTGTGCGGGAACAGCGGAAACAATAACCCGATTCAGTCCGCGCATGTGGGCGGAGTGCATGTCCTACTCGGTGATGGGAGCGTGAGATTCATCAGCGAGAACCTGCACCTCCCGACTTGGATCGGGTTGGCGACACGCGATGATGGCGCAGTGATCGGTGAGTTCTAACACTGAGCCGACGGTCTGATTCGAATACGGCAGGCAAACTTGGCGTTTAGGTTTGCCTGTCGTTTTTCTGTGGATGAACTTCTGTTTTGGCGGAGAAGCTGATGAGTCGCTTGGGTTTTTGCTGTGCCCTCGTGCTGTGTGCGGGAATCTCTTTGCTGCAAGGTTGCGGAAAGGGCGGACTGGAAGGACCGACTGGCACGGTGTCCGGAACAGTCACCATAGGCGGCAAGCCACTCAGCGATGCATCCATCACGTTCTTCGGTGAGAGCAACGGCGATACGGCGACAGCTGTCTTGGGAAGTGATGGGGCGTACTCGCTGAAGTATGAAGGGGGATTCAGTGTTCCGGCAGGAGATTACCGAGTCGCGGTGATCGCTGGACCGCCACCCGGTGAAAAGGCTCCGGACCCAGCAGATTTGATGAAGACGATGAAACCACAAGGTCTGGGTAAATCGCCGATCCCTCCCAAGTACCGAGATCCGAAAACCAGCGCCTTGGTTGCTGTCGTCAAAGAAGGTTCGAACCCCAACATCAGCTTCGACTTGAAGTAGCTGTACGCGTTCGCCTCGATCTCCGATTGAATCACAAGACACCGCCAGCCCCCGCTGGCGGCGTCTTTTTTCATAGAGCGAACGGTCAGACTTGTCTGCCCCGTGGGAGAGGCTTCCAGCCTATCTTCTGACTGTAAGTCGAGCGCTCAGGCTGAGCGTACCCACACTCCTTCCGAAGTCTCCGAAGACTTCGGAAGGAGTGTGGTCGCGATCCTACGCAGGGTTCCAGCCCTCAGCCCCGCTTGAGAGACTCCAGCCTCCGCAGACGGACCTCCCATCGCGCCGTTCACCAGCTCGATTTATCCCGCAGGGATTCCAGCCAATAGCCGGTGGTGAGCGCAGCGTCACCACCGGTACGCGGACCCCGAAGCTGCCCTATCCCGAAGGGATTGCAGCCTTCCGCGCCGTTGACTCCCGCTCGTCGGCTGGAATCCCTTCGGGATACGGGAGCCAGCTGGGACGTGAACCGGTGGTGTTCGCTGCGCTCGACCACCGGCTATGGGCTGCGACCCCTCCGGGG
>JAYSUV010000059.1:0-6297 GCA_043718945.1 Planctomycetota bacterium | reverse complement strand
CCCACCCCTCCCTGTGCCGCCAGCCTCCCTAGACGGGCAGAATGGTAATCGAGAGGAGAATTAAAACAACAGGCCGTCACGTCCGCCCGCTCGCTGCGGTTTGGCATGCGGGCGAAGCGGAGCTTCGGGGAGATGCAGTCCCAAGCGGAGCTGGGGACCGAGAGCCAAAGTTCTCGATCCCTGTTTCGACGGCGAGTTGGGCAGTCAGTAGAATCAAGGGTAGTCGTCTCAGTCCTTCGGAACAGTCTCCATGAACACCGTGATCGATAGTCAGGGGCGTATTGAGTTGCCTCGCGATCTGCAGTTGCAACTGGGGGTTCGGCCCGGTGAGGAAGTGTCGTTGGAGAGCCGCGGAGGGGAGTGCGTCATTACGCCCGCCCAAGACGCGACCGGACTCTGCCTGGAAGGGAATGTGCTGGTCCACCGTGCGATGCCCTCCAGTTCCCCGGTGGTCGATTTGACAGTCGTTCGCGACGAACGCTTTGAACAGTTGGTCGAAGGTCTGCCGCGATGAAGGTATTGCTCGACTCCTCGACACTGATCGCCGCGATGTTGCCCGATCATGTGCATCACGCACCCGCCCACGCCTGGCTGTCACGGGTGATCGCTGGTGATTTGGAGTTCGGGCAGTTAGATGTCTCCAGTAATGTTGTTGCCGAGTCGTACGTTTTTGGTATACAGGCCAAACGGACTTGCCAGAATGGCACGGAGGTGTACAGGTCCATCTTCTGATTGGCAACGATGGCAGGAGTGAACGATGAAAGCTCTGTTGTTCTTGGCAACCGTCTGCGTGCTTTCGACTTTCGATACAGTCTGCCACTCGCAGTTAACTGCAGATCAGTTGCGTGCAATACAGGGCAATCAACGTCAGTTCGCAGAATACGCCGAAAGGTTGTCAAAGGCCGAAAAGGCAGGGATTGGCCTATTTGGTGCCGAGGGCCAGAATAAGATCGTAATGCCACCTCAAATGAATGGCACCATCGCCGCTAAAACTCCGCTTGAATTTGAAGTAGGCGACTGGGGATGCACGTCACAGATATTCGAGGTGGTTAACGTGGTGAGCCCCACAGAGATTCTAGTTCTCCCCATCTAGCAAGGGGGCAGCACCGATGCTCATCCGTGGCATGAACACCGAAAAAGTGACGGACGGTGTAGAGTTCGTACTTCCACATCCCTTCGCGATTTCGGGAACATACAAGTACAAGGCAGTCTCAGGCACCACGAAGACAGTATTCGTTTTAAACACAGCAGAAGTCAACGAACGAATGAAGGAAGCCCAGGCAGAAGTGGAAAAGAAACGTGTAGCAGCGGAAAAGGTACGGGCTGCAGCGGAGGAAGCGTTGTATACGAAATGGACAGTCGGAGAAGAAGAGGTGGTTGCGAAATATGGAGGCTACGTCAAGGGCTTGGTTACACTCGTTCGAAAGGATGACGGCACAACAGTGGAAGTGCCGATTTCCTCACTCGGAAAGTCTGATCAGGACTGGGTGAGACAAGGGCTAAAACGCGTCGCAGCAGAGAAGGCAGCGAAAGAAAAAGCTGCCAAAGCAGAGAAGGCCAAACGATCTCGGGGGCAATAGCTGTAACAGGAACTCGTAGTACATCCAGCCAGAGTGTCATGGCACTAACAACGGATGCGCGATGCGACGGCTGACGAATTTCAAACAGGCGTAAACGTCTTCTAACTCCAGGTCCGGAAGCTCCTCCACGACCTGCTCTGCGGTGAGCCCATTTGCGGGGGGCCATTGGCGAGGGCCTTGACTCGCCAATGCTGTTCTCACGGCACGCTTGAAGACACTGACGGCCCCAAGCGACGCCAGTAGCACCCGACTCCTGCGCTTGGTCACACATTGCAGCCTAAAGGCTGGACTCCCACGGCACTACCGCGACCGCAGATACGCCATCGCCGCCACACCGCCCACGGCCAGAAACGAGCCGAGGATCGCCTTTTTTGTCGGGACCTGATGGTCGATGAAGCGCGAGACCGGGAGCAGCATCAGCGGGGCGGTCGACGTGATCGCCGAGACGATCGCGCTGCTGCCGACCTGCTGCAAGGCGATCTGCAACGCGCTCACTCCCGCCACCGGACCGAGGATCGCAGCTCCCAGTATCCAGTACGGCAACCGGGGCGTACGGGCCGCAACCGGGACGAGAGATCGGCCTTTCAACGACGACCTCAGAATGGCCAGGGCGATTAAGCTGATCACCACCCCGCCCAGCGTCCGCTGAAACGCCTGCGCTGGCCCCGAGATTTCGAGGTGTTGCTGCTGGGCGATCCCCTGGGCCAACCGGCTCAGCGTCAGGCCCACGCCGAGCGACGTTCCCGCAAATAGCGTCAGATACAACCCGGCGTTCCACTGAAACGGCTCATCCCGCTTGTGCAAAGCCAGCACGACCCCGGTCAGCGTCAGTGCCGCCGCTCCAATCTCGGACACGGTCAGCTGCGTCCCCAGAATCATCCGGTCGGCCACAGCACTGACCAGCGTGGCCAAGCACAAATGCACCAGCACCGCTGTCCGCGCTCCCAGCAGCGGATAGGCCAGATACAACGCCACATCTCCAAATCCAAACCCCAAGACCCCACTCAGCAGAAACCAGCGAAACGTGGCCGAGTGAATCTGGCCGGGAAAGAACCCCCAGGTGATCAGCCCGAGTATCGTGCAGGCCAGCGTGATCCGGCACGCATTCGCCGTGACCCCACCCAGTTGGCGGCTCAGACTCTGTCCGCAGACAGCTGAGGCGGCAAACAGCACAGCTGCCAGGAGGGCGAGGAGCATGAGTCGAAGTCAGGAGAGAGGAGAGGTGGTGGAAGTGATCAGGCGAGCGGCCAGACTTCACGTCCCCAAAGACTTCCGAAGTCTTCCGAGACTTCGGAAGTCTCGCGGGTCGGTTTTCACTGGCCGCTCGCCTTACCGGGTTCACTGGGCAGCGTGAAATTCTCGCGAGGAGCAACTCCGCCCCCAGCTCGGAGGGCGTGTTATCCCAGCAACCGTTGGAGCGTGGCAACCAGGTCGGTTTCCGCGACTTCCTGCTGCTCCTGCTTCGCGAGATCCTTCAGCATCCAGCACCCCTTGTCGAACTCGTTGCTCCCGGCGATCAGAGCGAACCGGAACCCCTTAGCGTCAGCGTACTGCATCTGCTTCTTCATCGGTTTGGGTAAGGCGTACACCTCGGTCCCGATCCCGGCAGCTCGTAGCACACGGCCCATCTTCAAGTATTCCGCTGCCCGGTCCTTGTCGAAGTGAATGATGATGACCGGAGCTGGGGTCGAGACCTTCGACACCAGCTTCAGTTCTTCCATCGCTGCCAACAGGCGGTCAAGACCCAGGCTGGCTCCCACGCCCGGTAGCGGAGTCTTGGTGAACAGCCCGGCCAGGTTGTCATACCGCCCGCCTGAACAGACGCTTCCAATGCCGGGGAGATCGGTGAGGAACGTCTCGTAGATCGTCCCGGTGTAGTAGTCGAGGCCCCGCGCGATCGACAGGTCGAGCGCGATCCGCTCCGACTTCAGCCCCGCCATCTCGCACGCATTCAAGAGCTGCCGCAGCCGCGCAGCCCCTTCGAGCCCGCGTTCGTTGGTCCCGACCAGCTTCTCGGCAGCATCGAGGATCTCGAGGTTCGTGCCCTGAAGCGAGGCGAAGTCGAGCACGCCCGATGCTTGTTCCGCCGTCACACCGACCTTGTCGACCATCTCGGCGATGACCGCCTCGCGACCGATCTTCAGTACCTTATCCAGAGCCCGCAGCAGGCCGACTGACTTGTCCGCCACACCGAGGTTCTCCAGCACCCCGTTGAGCAGCATCCGATGATTAATTCGGATCGTGAACCCTTCAAACCCGATCGCGACCATCAGATCGTGAATCACCATCAGCGTCTCGATGTCGCTCACGTTCGAGTCGGTGCCGATCGTGTCAAAGTCGCACTGGATGAACTCACGGTAACGCCCGCGCTGCGTATTCTCCCCGCGCCAGACCGGAGCGATATGATACCGCTTAAACGGCGTCCCGATCTCGTTGAGGTGTTCCGCTGCGAATCTTGCAAACGGCACTGTCAGATCGAACCGCAGCGCCACATCGCGGTCCCCATGATCGATAAACCGAAACAACTGCTTGTCAGATTCATCGCCCCCTTTGCCAACCAGGATCTCGGCATACTCCAGCGCTGGCGTATCAATCGGGCTGAACCCATAGCTGCGGTAGACCCGCCGGGCGGTCTCCATCAGCTGCTCGCGGACGATCATCACGTCGGGCAGGTAATCACGAAACCCCTTAAGGGTACGAGGCTGGATGAGGTCTTTGGACACAGGGGAGCCGGAGGGTGAGTGGTGAGTGGTCAGTGAAGCGAGCATCCGGCGAGCCGGGCGGCGTCAGCCCCCGGAGTTTGTTGGTGCGATGACTGCGAGGAAGACAGGTGCCGGACACTTCTGGTGTCGTCTGTGTTCGGAGCCGCCCGCATTATTGCGGAGCAACGCGGTCAGGCACAGCGTGACTGTACGGAACAGGGAATGCCTTGCGATCCGTCAATGTTGCGACTCGCGTGACGGGAGTGCCAAGCCAGAGTTGTGGAAACGATCAGGGTGCAGCTGTTCGCCATGGGGCACGTCTCCTCTGGGGCCGTAGCTCATGTCGCTCCGCGACTGAGATCCCTCCCGCTGAACATCCTTTCGGACCGTAAGTCAGTAGGTCATTTGGCAGGCGGAATGCGAGTCGCGGAGCGACATCGCCTACGTTTCAATCAGGTCACTCCCCTCCTCAGGGTCAGGTTCACCCGCCCCTGCTCCGGCGGCCTTGATGCAAACGTGCAGGTCCATGCGCGAGGCAGTGATCGTCCAGTCGATCTTCCAGCACGGGGGCAGGGCGATCGGAGTGCGGTCGGGAACTCGCACGATCATGATCACGTCGCTGGTCGTGACCGACTCCCGAGCGAGGCGTTCCAGAGCAAACGTCAGTTTCGTGCCCGGCTTCAAATCGGGTGCCATCTTGTAGGGCGGATCGAAGAAGACCAGGCTATACGGAGCGAAGTGCGCCTTGGCCCCCTTCGGCTTGAACGACGTGCGCAAAATGTCGGTCTGCCAGCAGATGCACTCGTCATCGACATCGAGACTCGCCACATTCTGATGCAGCAGATCAAACGCCACGCGATCCAGCTCAAAAAACGTGACCGAAATCGCCCCCCGACTGAGAGCTTCCAGCCCGATTGTCCCAGTCCCGGCGAATACATCCGCGACTCGCCGTCCCTCGATGCAACCGTTGTCGGAGAGCTTCTGGAACAGAGTTTCCTTGACGCGATCCGAGATCGGTCGTGTGATGAGTCCGGGATTCGCCAGAAGTCGGCGACGTTTGAAACGCCCCGTAATGATACGCATCGGAAACCACCGTTGAGCGGGCTGGGAATGAGTCGGAAGTGAGTCCTGCCGGAGATGTTATCCGCCCGAGGAGAAAGTCGGGAGTCGGGAGTAGGGACCGACGCGACCCCAGCTGGCTCCCGGCCTCTGGCCTAGCCTGATGAAACTGCGTTTGTCGCAAGGCCAGATTCGTGAATCGCCGGTGCCCCCCCGCCACAACTCACGAGGCATATCCCCGCTTCGACCTAGCCACTCACCGCGACGCGCCCCCAACTCGTGCTGCGACGCCGTCACCAAGTCTCTTCAATCTGTGCCAATCTGCGGAATCTGTGGACAAATTCCCCGCTCTGAAGAGGCTTGACCGAAGAGGAATTGGTCCACAGATTTCACAGATTGAAGCACACTATCATCCCACGATTTGCGGTCCCACAGCGAGGGAGGTTGACTCACACAATTGCATTCTCCGAGAGGCCCAAAATTGCGTACGGTTTGGTCGTTTCATCAGGCCACCCCGACTCCCGTCTCCCGACTTTCTCCCCAGATACTGTGATCTCACCCCGGCGGATTGTCGATAATTACAATATCGAGGAACGAACTGAGAAATGTCTCAAGTTCGCCCGATTCACAATCTGCAAGATGCCGTGTTCGCCCTCAGACGAGGAGCTTCGCCCCGCGAGGTCAGAACGCGTAACGATCCAACCAGGATGGTTGTGGGATGCTGTCATGCAACCTTTCAACCGGATCGATGTTGTCTACTCCCGCAACGTGGCCGCGACGAGCGAATTCGCTCTCACCGAACACCTGTTGCCCTCTTCCCGCGTCTCGGGATATGATCCCTCCCATCGGGTGGAGGGTTCAACCACAGCTGCCCCGATCGATGGAACGGAATCTGTGGAAGGTGAGGCAGTCATGGAAGTTACGGGAGCAGGGTTCGTCGGAGGTGCCGGTGGAGT
>JAYSUV010000580.1:0-9360 GCA_043718945.1 Planctomycetota bacterium | reverse complement strand
TCGCAGATTGTCACAGATTCAATCACTCGCCAATCGCATGATTTCCGGTCCTGAGGCTAGGGAGATTGACTGCTGCCGACTTTTGAGATGCACACACCGAACGGGATGATCCGGCGGCGCGGCGCACCGACAACTGATCCCGCCACACGAACGCCCCCCCGGCCTGAGAACGGTCTGGGGCCTCAGAGTTTCCCTCAGCACACGCGAACTTCAAACGCTTGCGGTCCAATCGTCCTCATAAATGGCCGGACGCCTGACACGCCTGCTTGGTCACTCGATCCAAAACTCTGTGCCGGGTGACTCGCGCAAAAGAACCTGGCGAACTGTGTCGGTGTTCACCGGTTCGATCGCTCCACGCTCCGTAAAGATGGCTCGGATCAGGTGCGCCGGGGTGACATCGAAGGCGGGGTTGTAGACCTCCACTCCGGTCGGTGCGGTCTGCTTTCCAAAGCCATGCGTGATCTCGGTACTGGCCCGCTCTTCAATGGGGATGCCCGTGCCATCGGGAAGCGTCAGGTCAAACGTGCTGCTCGGTGCGGCCACATAAAACGGAATCCGATGAGCAGCTGCCAGTTGAGCCACGGAGTAGGTGCCGATCTTGTTGGCAGCGTCTCCGTTGGCGGCGATGCGGTCCGCTCCGACAATGACCGCTTGTACGCGGCCTTCGTGCATGACCCAGCCAGCCATGCTGTCGCAGATGAGAGTGACGGGGACGCCGCGCTGCATCAGTTCCCAACTGGTCAGGCGGGCTCCTTGCAGCAGCGGGCGAGTCTCGTCGGCGTAAACGTGCAGACGTTTCCCTTGAGCATGAGCCGCGAAGATCACCGAGAGTGCAGTCCCGTCTCCTGCAGTGGCGAGGCCCCCCGCATTGCAATGAGTCAGCACGCCGCACTCCTCGGGGAGATACTCCGCCCCCACACGACCAATGGCGGTACACATCGCGCGGTCTTCGGCTTCGATCAGTCGGGCCTCGGCCAGCAGAAACTCGACACGCTCCGCCCCACGTAAATGAGCCAGCGACTGCCCGACTCGTTGCATGCGGTCGATGGCCCAAAAGAGATTGACAGCTGTCGGTCGACTCCCGGCCAGTTCGTGACACACCGACTTCAGGACAATGAGAAACTGTTCAGGAGTGGCAGCCTTCGTGGATTGCACGCCAATCACGATTCCATACGCCGCCGAGACTCCAATCGCCGGAGCCCCGCGCACACGCAGCATCTTGATCGCTTCCCAGACCTGAGCCACAGTCCTGCAATCGATGTGGACCAAATCGATGGGTAACAACGTTTGATCGATAAGGCGGAGCGAGCCCGTGAGAGCATCACCGGTCCAGGTCATCGTGGCAGGGGGAGTCGGCATAAGGTACTCGGGAGTGATGGTCGAAGTTTAGACCGCTACGACATCTAGCCCGCTGCGCCAGCAAGGGTCAACTGCCAGAACCCTTGCTCGCGCTGCGGGCTGATCCGGGCAGAGGATACCACTTGCAACTGGCACATGAATGTGAGTCCCACATCATGGCAGGGCCATCGCCTCTTTGGAAATGGAATATGTCGCATGGCTTCTGCCCACGCGAACTCAATGAGAGTCGTTGATCGCGTGGGCTAAAGCCCACACTACTAAAATGGCGATCGCCCTGCACGTCATGGCATTTACACTTGATTCCGACGGTCGTGGCCGTCCGTCGGGCAACAGTGATCTCAGCCCCCGTTCTCACTCGCTCTGGCTCTCCGCAACCCCGCGTAGCGACCGAGGGCCATGAGGGGGAAGTAATGGCGGTACAAGTGATACCGCAGGTAGAACACGCGCGGGAACCCGGTGCCGGTGAACTCCGGCTCGTCCCACGTGCCGTCGGGACGCTGAGTGTCGAGCAGGTATTGCACGCCGCGCTGTACCTCGTCCGAGTCAATCTCTCCCACCGCCATCAGCCCCATCAAGGCCCAGGCCGTCTGCGAAGGCGTCGGTGTTCCGGTGCCGCGCAGTTCCGGCTCGTCGTAGCTGCGGGGGGTCTCGCCCCAGCCGCCGCTCGCCTGTTGAGTCCGACGTAACCAGCTCGCTCCCGCTTGCAAACGCGGATCGTTCCCTGGCACTCCAATCGCGGTCAGGCCCACCAGCACTTGCCACGTCCCATAGAGGTAATTGACTCCCCAGCGACCGTACCAGCTGTGGTCGGACTGCTGATCGTTCCAGACAAACTCGATCGCTCTTTGCAGCGAGTGGTGATGTGCGCCAACGCCCAGACGGCCATACATCTCTAGGGTACGAGCAGTGATGTCGGCAGTCGCGGGATCGATCATCGCGTTGTGATCGGCGAACGGCACGCGCGTGAACAGTTCACGGTCGTTGTCGGCGTCGAAGGCCGCCCAGCCCCCATCACGACACTGCATGGCCGAGATCCAGCGCACGGCCCGCTCGATGGCATCGAGCATCGGGCGCATCCGATCGACGTCAGCGGCCGCTCGGGCCCCCGAGGTCGTCGTGCCGAAGATGACGGTGTTGACCTTGTCACTGGGTGCCGATTGGCGGGACTTGGTTTCACCCGGCACGAACTCCGCTGTCCAGGCTGCATGCGAGTCCCCCGGCAGGCACTTCGCCAGGGCCATCGTGGTCATGATGGTGTCGTCGATGTCCGGGTAGAACTCGTTGTTGAACTCGAAGTACCAGCCCGCAGGCTCGACATCGGGCCGACGCACGGACCAGTCGCCTCGGCTGCGTACTTCCTTGGAGAGGAGCCAGTCGATGGCCATTCGCATTGGGGCTGCGTCCGCCGAGACGCCCGCTTCGCGCAGGGCGATGACACTGATCGCGGTATCCCAGACCGGCGAGCGACACGGCTCCAGCCGCGCGGTGTCCCCCTCGTGTATCGTCAGCTTCTCCAGCTCCTTGAGGGCCGCGAGAACCTCATGTGATGATTCCGAGTACCCCAGACACTTGAGCGAAATAATGCTCCAGATGATCGGAGGGAAGATGGCACCCAGGCCGTCACTCTTCGCGAACCGCGCCAGCATCCACTTCGACGCCCGCTGGATCGCCCAGCGCCGCAAGGGCTTCAGATGGAGCCGCTCCATCGTCTTCCACACAACATCGATCGTGCCGAAGACCTTGTGCCAGTTCACCCAGCTCTGGCCCTTCAGACCATCGAGTTGTCCCGACGGCAGCATCGTGACTGGCAATTTCTCCGGACCATTCAAGAAGAGTTCGCTGATGCCGTGCTCCGGCAAGAGCTTGACCACCGGCTGAAACGCCCAGATCAGACTGAGCGGAACAACAATCGTTCGCGACCAAGCCGACATCTCGTAGATGTTGAACGGCATCCAGCACGGAATGAACATCAATTCTGGCGGCACAGCGGGACACTGCTGGTACGAGATGATCCCGAGCAGCGCGAAATAGAAGCGAGTGAAGCTGTTGACCCGTTCGGCTCCCCCGGCAGCGCGGATCGCCTCGCGGGCGCGGATCATGTATTCGGCGTCGGGGTCATGGCCGGTGATTTTGAGGGTCCAATACGCCTTGACCGAGGCACTGACCTCCAGCGGGCCACCGGGGAACAGCGCCCAACCACCGGTGGGGAGTTGCTCCGCTTGAATCGTGCGGGCACACTTGCGGGCCAGCTCCGACTGCCCGCGTCCGAGGTAGGCCAGCAGCAGGATGTACTCCGACTCAAGGATCGTGTCCCCTTCGAGTTCGCCGACCCAATACCCTTCGATGTGTTGGTGGTCCAATAGCCAGTCACGGGCGGACGCGACGGATTGTGAGACGGGATCGCTGGCGAAAGAATCGTCACCCAAAAGTGTCGACGGGGCCGGGATCAGCGCATTCCATTTCGAGGGAAAATGGGCTTCGTCAAGTCGATGACCCAGTCGGGATGAACCTGAACTCATTCCAGAACCTGCCACTGCAAGGGGACATCCTGTCCAGCCCGCCCACAGGGGCCAAGCGGCTCAACATCCAGAGAGGTTATCCGCCCCTCAAGATGCGATCTCAAGCGAATCGTAGGGGCTGATCGAAGAGGATCGCAAGATGAGTTTCGAGGGGGAGCGGACTCGGAGTGCGGATCGTGAAATATCTCCGGCACTGGCGGTGTCAAGTTCGATGCACTTCGCCAAGCAGCTAGGCATCGCGTACTCAAAGACATCCGAAGTCTGTTGGTACGCGAAGTCTGGCCGCTCGCCTTACACTTGGTGCCTTCGTGTGAGAAAAACCCCTGTCAGTGATCGCCATCCGCTGGCCAGTTCCGTGGGTTCCCGACTTCCGATCTGGAAACTGACCCGCTGCCGATATATCGTGGAGTCTCTCCGTTCGAATCCAAGTTCTTTTCTCACCGCACAAGGTCATCACAGACATGAGCATCGTCGACGAAATCATGAAGCAGGTTGGAGTTTCCAAAGAACAGGCCGAAGGGGGCCTGGGGCTGATCTTCAAGCTGGTCAAGGACAAGCTGGGCACGGAGTTCACCGAAGTCAGCCAGGTCGTGCCCGAGGCCAATGGCCTCATCGGCAAAGCCCCCGCAGAGGAGCAGGAAGCGGGCGGCGGACTGATGGGAATGCTCGGAGGCATGGCCGGTAAGCTGGGACTTAGTGATCTCGGAAAACTGGCCGAATTGGCGGCACAGTTCAAGAAGTTGGGCCTCGACATGGAGACCGTTCAGAAATTCGTTAAGGTCGTGATGACCTTTGTCGAGTCGAAGGGCGGAACCGTGGTCAAGGATCTGCTGAACAAGGTCTTGGCCCCCAAGTAGCGATGACGAAAGTCAGCGAGCGGGAGTTGTTCCCGTTCGCTCTGTTTTTCTCAAATTGAGGCCCGCGTGAACGCTCCGAATCCCGCTCTGCCGACTCGCCCATTGGCGCTCAAACCCAAATGGATCGCCGCAGCTTGTCTGCTGCTGGTCATGTACGTGTTGTTGCGGCCGTGGCTGGTTGAGCGATTTGGGCTCGATCTGCCCGGTTTTACCGACCTCAAGCCCCCGGCTCAGGCACCGGCCAGCGATCCCGCGAAAGCCGCTCAGCAGAAGAAGGACAAGAACCGCCCGATCGAAGTGCCGGTCATTCCAGAGCAGTCCGAGCCAGTCATCCCGGAGGAGTCAGTCGCTCGGTCCGAGACACCGGTTGTTCGACCGACTGGCAACTCACCTCGTACGGAGAACGTCGGGAGCGGTTCCAAGCCTGCCGCGATGAAGCCGCCACTCACCAAACCCACCACGAGTGTCGCGAGCAAGCCCGCGACTCTGCCCACCCCCGGCAAGACCAATCCGCCCCAGACCAAGCCGACTCGTCCGACAACCACCACTCCCCCCGCTGATCCCGAGAAGCCGAAGCTGGGGGTTCTGACTCCTGCCGGGCGTGGCCGTTTCGAGTCGACCGCCGGGCTGGTCTACTCCCAACACCGCATCGATCACGTGATGGAGCACAGCCAGGACATCCCCGACAAGCCGACCCACGGGGTCTTTGAAGGGACCAAGGACGAGATATTCGCCCTCATTGATGAGGCGTACGAACTGGCGAAAAAGCGAGGCCCCCCTCAAGTCGTCATCTCCGATGAAGGGGACCGCACCACCTACACCGTGAACCTGAATCGCCAGATCGGCCACGGCGGCGGCCAAAGCGGCACCCGCCGCCGCAACCCTCCACTGAAGTTCGTGAAGATCGTCGTGGAAGGGGACGAGGTGATCACGGCCTTCCCGACCGATCGGTAGCGACATCCGCCAGTGCTTCAGGAACCTCAACGGCCTAGGGGCAATGGGTGTTTAGAAATCACGAAAAGCTCGCGACCCCACGCGTCTGCGACGGACTGGACCAGCGTGGTGGCTCACTAGCACCCGAGTGACACGCAGCACGAGACCCTGCGAACATTGCCAGGGCAAAGACCTACTTTAGTTCAGCAGGCAGTTCCGCCAGCGGGGTCAGTTCGAGGATGTCGGTCTGATACCACTGCGTGTCACTGACGATTCCCTTGTCGCGGTCCGTGAATTTATACCCGACGACGTGGGCGGCGTAGGAGTGCCCCTCGGACGTGGTCCTCCAGTCTGTGAACATGTGTCGCGTATCGTCGTAGTCGATCGCGGTCAGCTTGTGCTTCTGAGTGTCGAAGTAGAGCGTAATCGGATCCTTGACCGACTCGGTGACACGCAAGCCCGTCACAGCTGTCCCCGCGATGGTCGCCTCGGGCAGGGCTTCAATCTTGGACTTCGGCTCGAGCAGCAGTCGCAGGCTCCACGCCCACATCAGCACCCGCACTTTGTCCTTGCCCCGCTTGGTCGTCCCCAACCAGACATCGCCACCGACTTGAACCACCGAGGTCCGGTTCCCCTTCTCCTCGGGAGTCACCGCAGGGGCTCCAATCCCTGAGACCAATATCCGCTCTCGATATTGAAACAGCTTGAGCAGCTTCTCTTCGCCGCCAGCTGCGGTGATGACTTGTTCGACGCCTACTTTCGCCGGGTCGTCTGCCCAGACTGAGGCTTGCATTGTGATCAGACAGAGGGTGCCAAAGAGCCAAGTTCGCATCGCAGTCGCCTTCCCAAGGTGAGGTTACTCGTGGGGCCAATACCCCGTCATCCATTGTCTTGTGAATTCGATCCATTCCCAGCGGGCGACGCCGAACCGGATTCGAACCGGAAGCCGTCGCTGCCCAGCAGTATGGTCAACTCACTTCGGAGGTCGTTCCCCGCCGCAACCGCGTTGGGAACCGTGAGGTAACACTTCAGTGCGGTACGTGGCCCAGTTGCGATCGCCGTCGCTGCCCCGTTGGCGTGACCATTCTCGGCGTGGCCATTTCCGTTTAATGTGTGCCCATTGGTCTCGGCTTCTTGCCAAGTGTCGATCACCACCACCACCGGCGTCTTGCCGGGGAACCGCAGCAGCGCATCGCGGACCCGCTTCATGTCGGCCTCGGTGTGGAAGCCTCGGCGGAACTTCACGAGCAGGCGTTTGGTGAACTCCTTCTCGGCCTGTTCCAGAGTCATCAGCTTATTAATGATGATGTTTGGCTCGCGACCCTTGGAGTCAATGCGACCGCGAATCAGGACGATGGCGTCCTTCTTAATCTTCTCTCCATGAGTCGCGAAGTCGTCGGGCCACATGATGCAGCGAACGACACCGGTCGCATCTTCGAGGTCGAAGTTCACATACCGGCTATTCCCGTTGCGGCTCGGCTTCTTCGTCGCAGCGGGTTTGATGGCTCCGATCAAGCCACCGATGACGACATCTTTCCCATCACCCATCTCGCGCAGATCTCGAATCTGGTTCTGAGAGTAGGCTGTCAGTTGAGGGGCGAACTCGGTCAGTGGATGCGACGTTAAATAAAAGCCGAGAACTTCCTTTTCGAGGTTGAGCTTTTGGCTGTGGGGGATGTCATCGAGCGGAGGCAGGGCCACATCGGGTTCGACAACCTTCTCTGCTCCGGCCTTGGGGGCGGCATCGAACAGGTTACGTTGGCCCTTGGCCTTGTCTCGGAAGCGGTTGGCAGCCGCCTGAACCGCTCGCTCGACAGCTGCGAGATGCTGAGCGCGGTTGGCACCGAAGCAGTCGAGTGCCCCAGCCTTGATGAGCATTTCGAGCGACCCTTTTTGCAGCACCTTGGGGTCGATGCGCTCGCAAAGGTCGAAGATGTTTTTATAGATCCCGTTCTTCTGCCGCTCTTCCATGATGGCCCGCACCGGGGCATCCCCGACGCCGCGAATGGCCCCCATGCCGAAGGCGATCTTGCGGAAAGAACGTTGAGGGTTGAGGGTTGAGGGTTGAGAGCCGGAAGCGTCAGCGCCCGGAGCGGCCTTCTTCTTCCCCTTGGTTTTCGGCTCTAGGCTCTGGGCCTCCTCCATCTCCTCCACCACCGTGAACTCGACATCGCTGATATTCACATTCGGCGGCAGCATATCCAGCTTCATGCGGCGAGCATCGTCGGCGTGTTCGGCGATCCGCTCGCTGCTCTCCATTTCGCAGGAGAGCAGCGCCGCCATGAACTCGCCGGGGTAGTGGGCCTTGAGGTACGCCGTCTGGTAGGCGATGGCCCCGTAGGCCGTCGAATGACTTTTGTTAAACCCGTAGCCCGCGAACTTGTCGATCAGCCCAAACAGTTCGGTCGCCTGCTCCTCGGACATCCCATTCTTCTGCGACCCCGCGATAAATTCGCCCTTATACTTCGCAATATCATCCAGCTTCTTCTTCGAGATCGCCTTAATGCACTTATAAGAACTTGCCAGTTCGATCCCGCCCAGGCGGTTCAGGATGCGCATCACCTGCTCTTGGTACACCATCACGCCGTACGTCTCGGCCAGCACGGGGTCGACGATGGGGTGGATCTTGGCCACGGCCAGTCGACCGTTCTTGCACTCGACATAGGTCGTGACCATCCCCCCTTCCAGCGGACCGGGGCGATACAGGGCCGAGGTCGCGATGATGTCCTCGAATTTGTCGGGCCGCATCTTCGTCAGCAGATCCCGCATCCCGCCGGATTCCAGCTGGAAGATCCCCTTCGTCTCACCCCGCTGGAGCAAGGCAAACGTCGCCTTGTCATCGAGCGGCAAGTCCTTCGGCACGATGTCGACGCCGCGATGCCGCTTCACGTTCTTCACCGCGCGGTCGAGAATGGTCAGGTTCCGCAAACCTAAAAAGTCCATCTTCAGCAGACCGGCCTTCTCCACATCGGTCCACTGCGTGAGGATATCTTCTCGGCCCGTGATCTTCTGCAGCGGCACATACTCGACCAGCGGACGGTCGGCGATCACCACCCCAGCTGCGTGTGTCCCCGCGCTTTTGGCCAGACCTTCGAGGGCCATGGAGAAGTCGATCACCTCCTTGATCTGCGGGTCATTGTCGTACTCGGCCTTGAGTTCGGGGCTCTTGGTCAAAGCGTCCTTGAGCTTAATGTTCAGCTCTTCGGGGACCATCTTGGCAATCACATCGGCCCGCTTCAGGTCGACCCCCAGTGCGCGGCACACATCGCGCACAGCGGCCTTGGCCTTGAGGGTGCCGAACGTGCCGATCTGGGCCACGTTCGCGTACCCGTATTTCTCCTTCACATACTGGATGACCAGTTCCCGGCGTTCCTGGCAGAAGTCGATATCGATATCGGGCGCTTCGGTGCGGTTCGGGTCGAGGAAGCGTTCGAACAGCAAGTCGTACTTGATCGGGCACACATCGGACAGTCCGAGCACAAACGCCACGATCGCCCCGCAGGCCGAGCCTCTGGCCGAACAGGGAATCCCCTTGTCGCGAGCAAACCTCGCGAAGTCCCACACGATCAGGAAGTAACTCGCGAACCCCATCTTCTCGATGACACCGAGTTCGAAGTTCAGCCGGTCGTGGTACTTTTGCTCCGGCTCTTCGCCGTACCGCCACTTGAGACCCTCGAGCGCCACATTCCGCA
>JAYSUV010000579.1:0-3321 GCA_043718945.1 Planctomycetota bacterium | reverse complement strand
TCGGGCACTGAGACTTCGTACTCGAACGCACCAATGTCGATGGCCGCTTCGACCCCGTTGAGGGCCACGAGCTTGCCAGTAATTCGCGTGATCATGCGCTGTCCGTTGGGGGGAGAGAATCTGCGTCGGCAGGCTATCGACCCGCGAAGGACAACGGAAGCTCACTTCCATGGTCGGCTCTGGACTTCAGCATCTTCCGAGCCGGTCTTCCGTCGAAACACTCTGCGATGAGCCAGAGACAACCCGGGAGATCTCTCGCCACTCCCCTCACCCCCAGCCCCTCTCCCGGAGGCGGAGGATGCTGGCTGAAAGCTGACTGCTGACTGCTGAAGGCTCTAACTAATACGTGTCCTGCGGCGAACTTCCGCCGCCGAGGTTCGCCGACCCTGCCTCAAAGCGGAATCCATCGGCACCCAGCAGGCTCGACAATTCCCGCTTCAAGTCGGCATTGGCCGAGACCGTGCCCCCGACCGTCAGCAGGCACTTGAGCGGGGTGCGGGTTGATGCCGCGTGTCCATTCGCGTGTCCATTCCCGTTCGCCGATTCTTCCCACGTATCGATCACCAGCACCACCGGGGTCTTGCCGGGATACCGATTCAGCGAGTCGCGGACGCGCTTCATGTCGTCCTCGGTGTGGTAGCCCCGGCGGAACTTCACGAGCAGGCGTTTGGTGAACTCCTTCTCAGCCTGCTCCAGTGTGTAGAGCTTGTTGACGATGACGTTCGGTTCGCGGCTACGAGCGTCGGTGCGGCCCCGGACGAGGACGATCGCTTCTTTGACGACCTTGTCTCCATGGTTCACGAAGTCCTCGGGCCACATGATACAGCGGACGACGCCGGTTGAATCTTCCAGGTCGAAATTGACGTACTTGCTATGCCCATTGCGGCTCGGTTTCTTGGTCGCCGCATACTTAATGGCCCCGACCATCCCCCCGAGGAACACATCCTTGCCGTCCCCCATCTCGCGCAGATCTTTAATCTGGTGCTGGGTATAGACCGTGAGCTGCGAGGCGAACTCGGTCAGGGGGTGGGAGGTGAGATAGAACCCGAGGACTTCCTTCTCCAGGGCCAGCTTCTGGCTGTGCGGAAGGTCATCGAGCGGCGGCAACACGACATCGAGTTCGGCGACGGGTTCGGCCCCCGCCTTGGGAGCCACATCAAACAAGCTGCGCTGGCCTTTGGCCTTATCGCGGAATCGATTGGCAGCCGCCTGAACAGCGCGGTCGACAGCGGCCAGGTGCTGAGCCCGGTTCGGTCCAAAGGTGTCGAGGGCTCCGGCCTTGATGAGCATTTCGAGCGAGCCCTTTTGCAGGACTTTGGGATCGATCCGCTCGGTGAGGTCGAAGATGTTTTTGTACGGCCCGTGCTTCTGCCGTTCTTCCATAATGGCCCGCACCGGGGCATCGCCGACACCGCGGATGGCCCCCATGCCGAAGGCGATCTTGCGGAAAGACCGCTTTGCGGAAGTGCCAAGTGCCAAGTGTTCAAGTGACAAGGCATCGGAGCCATCACTCGCTGCCGATTTCTTCTTCCCCTTGTCCCTTGTCCCTTGTCCCTTGGCACTTTGCTTTGGTTCCTCCACTTCCTCCACCACCGTGAACTCCACATCGCTCAGATTCACGTTCGGCGGCAGCACCTCCAACTCCATCCGGCGGGCATCGTCAGCATGTTCCGCGATCCGCTCGCTGCTCTCCATTTCGCAGGAGAGGAGGGCGGCCATGAACTCGCCGGGGTAGTGGGCTTTGAGGTAGGCGGTTTGATAAGCGATGGCCCCGTAGGCGGTGCTGTGACTTTTGTTAAACCCGTACCCCGCGAACTTATCGATCAGCCCGAACAACTCCGTCGCCTGCTCCTCTGACATACCGTTCTTTTGCGATCCGGCGATGAACTCGCCTTTGTACTTCGCGATGTCATCCAGCTTCTTCTTCGAGATCGCTTTAATGCACTTATACGAACTGGCCAGTTCGATCCCGCCGAGACGGTTCAGGATCCGCATCACCTGTTCCTGGTAAACCATCACGCCGTATGTTTCCGCCAGGACGGGGTCGACGATCGGGTGGATCTTGGCGACCGCTTGCCGTCCGTTTTTACACTCGACGTAGGTCGTCACCATCCCTCCTTCGAGCGGACCGGGACGGTACAGAGCTGAGGTGGCGATGATGTCCTCGAACTTGTCGGGCTTCATCTTGGTCAGCAGATCCCGCATCCCGCCCGACTCGAGCTGGAAGATCCCTTTCGATTCGCCGCGCTGCAGCAGAGCAAACGTCAGCTTGTCATCGAGTGGAAGGTCTTTCGGAACGATGTCGACCCCGCGGTGCCGCTTGACGTTCTTCACCGCCCGGTCGAGGATCGTCAGGTTCCGCAGACCCAAAAAGTCCATCTTGAGCAGACCGGCCTTCTCAACATCGGTCCACTGCGTGAGGATATCATCTCGCCCGGTGATCTTTTGCAGCGGCACATATTCATCGAGCGGACGGTCGGCGATCACGACCCCGGCGGCGTGCGTTCCCGCGCTTTTGGCGAGACCTTCGAGAGCCATCGAGAAGTCGATGACCTCTTTGATGAGCGGATCTTTGTCGTACTCGGCCTTGAGTTCGGGACTCTTGATCAAGGCGTCCTTGAGCTTGATGTTCAGCTCTTCCGGGACCATCTTGGCGATGACATCGGCCCGCTTGAGGTCGACACCGAGTGCGCGGCACACATCGCGCACAGCGGCCTTCGCCTTGAGGGTGCCGAACGTCCCAATCTGGGCGACGTTGGCGTACCCGTACTTCTCCTTCACGTACTGGATCACCAGTTCGCGGCGTTCCTGGCAGAAGTCGATATCGATATCGGGGGCTTCGGTCCGGTTCGGGTCGAGGAAGCGTTCGAACAGCAAGTCGTACTTAATCGGACAGACATCGGACAGCCCGAGGACGAACGCCACAATCGCTCCACAGGCCGACCCTCTGGCGGAGCAGGGAATCCCCTTGTCGCGGGCGAACCGCGCGAAGTCCCACACGATCAGGAAGTAACTCGCGAACCCCATCTTCTCGATCACGCCGAGTTCGAAGTTCAGTCGGTCGTGGTACTTTTGCTCGGGCTCTTCGCCGTACCGCCACTTCAGTCCTTCCAAGGCCACATTTCGCAGATGCTGCACGTCGGTCAGCCCCGGCGGCGGAGCGAAGACGGGAAAGTGCCGCGTCTTCAGGTCGAGGTCAATGTCCACCCGGTTCGCAATCTCCTGCGACCGCGCCACCGCTTCCGCCTGCCGGGGAAAGGCGGCGTACATCTGCTCGGGAGACCGAATGAACAGCTGATCGGTGTTGATCTTCATCCGCTT
>JAYSUV010000578.1:0-9367 GCA_043718945.1 Planctomycetota bacterium | reverse complement strand
GGGCAGCGGGTGACGGCCCATGGGGCCTTGACCTGATAAATGGGGCCACGTTTCCCAGGGCTGCCGCCCTGGGCTTTCGAGTTTGGCCCCTTCGGGGCGATAATCCCAGCGGATTCTGCGTACAATGGCGACCATAGTCCTTTCGAGGTCTTTAGAGACTTCGGAAGTTTTTTTACATTGACACGGCGAGTGATTCAAAGCCGAGTTGCCTGCGGGACCGCAGTTGCCTATGAACGGGTCAGACACTCCCCTCCCCGTCGCTTCGAGAATCTTATGCCCTGGCTAAATTGGTACAACTCCCTGAGCAAGCCATCCTGGACACCTGCTCCCGCTACGATTGGCCTGATCTGGCAGATCCTCTACCCCGTCATTGTGGTCAGCTTTGGAACGGTCTTTATCGCCGCGCTGCGCCGTAAGGTGCCCTGGACCGTCGCGTTGCCGTTCGCGATTAACCTAGTCGCCAACCTGATCTTTACCCCGATCCAATTCGGATGGAGAAACCTTCCGCTGGCGGCGGTCGATATCCTCATCGTGTGGGGCACGATCATTTGGATGGTCGCCGTGGTCTGGAGGCATTACCGCTGGGTGGCTTTCGCCCAGGGACCGTATTTTGTTTGGGTCAGCCTAGCCACCATTCTGCAACTCTCCATGACCTGGGGCAACTGGGGACGGTAAACTCCCCGCGCGATCCCGTGACATCTATTTCTCAGGCGGCTAGACTCACCCATCAATGACTGCTCACAGGTCGGCTCCACATTCGAACGGGCTGGCCCTCACTCAGCTTCGGGAGTCTCCCCATGTCGATCAATCGTCGTTCATTCCTCGGTCGGGCTGCGCTCGGCGCAGCCGCCCTGTCGGCCTCGCGAGTCGTTCATCTCCACGCTGAGGATGAACCTGCGAGCAAGAGTCCGAACGAGAAGATCGGGTTTGCGATCATCGGGGTCGGAGGTCGCGGGGGCGAGCACATCAACGAGTTCGCGGGGAGGACCGATGTTGAGGTCAAGTACCTGTGCGATGCGGACGAGCAGCAGGGGGAAAAACGCTGCGGTGAGGTCGAGAAGAAGACCGGCTACCGCCCGAAGTTCGTCAAGGACTTCCGCGAGGTGCTGAACGATCCCAAGATTCACGCGGTCTCGACCGCCACGCCGAACCACTGGCACTCGCTGATTGCCATCCTGGCCATGCAGGCGGGCAAGGATGTCTATGTGGAGAAGCCGGTCAGCCACAACGTCTGGGAAGGTCGCCAGGCGGCCATGTGGTCGACCAAGCTGAGCCGACTCTGCCAGTGCGGCACGCAGTCACGTTCCAGCCCGAGCCTCAAAGAGGCTGTGGCATTTGTGCGTGAAGGGAAGCTCGGCAAGATCCAGTACGCGATCGGCACCTGCTACAAGCCGCGCCCGTCGATCGGCAAGCTCGACAAGCCGCTGCAGATCCCGGCTTACATCGATTACGACCTGTGGTGCGGACCGGCGGAGAAGCGCGAACTGTTCCGGCCTCGCCTCTCTTATGACTGGCACTGGGACTACAACACCGGCAACGGCGACATGGGGAATCAAGGGATTCACCAGATGGACATCGCCCGTTGGTTCCTCGGTGAGCAACAGCTCTCGCCCAAGGTGATGAGCATCGGCGGACGACTCGGCTACGAAGACGCGGGGGATACCGCCAACACCCAGGTCGTGTATCACGACTACGCAGCCGCCCCGCTGATCTTCGAAACGCGGGGACTGCCCAAGGCCGGGATGGACTACAAGGGCGGGATGGACTCGTACCGTGGGTCGCAAGTCGGCGTGATCGTGCAGTGCGAACAGGGGTACGTGGTCATCCCGAGTTACTCGGGGGCCGTCGCCTTTGACAACGACCACAAGGAGGTCCAGAAGTGGTCGGGCAGCGGCAACCACTTCGTCAACTTCCTCGACTGTGTCCGGTCGCGGAAGCGAGAAGACCTCAACGCCGACATCCTGGAGGGACATCTGTCGAGTGCCTTGTGCCACACCGGGACGATCTCGCATCGGTTGGGCACCAAGATGACCGGCGAGCAAGCTGCGGAAGCGGTGAAGGGGAACGAGCGGTTCAGCGACTCGGTCGCCCGGATGTCGGAGCATCTGGGAGCCAACGGCGTGAATCTCGACTCGCCATCGATCAGCGTCGGCCCGTGGCTCGAAATGGACCCGGCGACCGAGCGGTTCATGAGCAATGACGCGGCGAATGCGCTGCTGACCCGTCCCTACCGAGCCGGGTACGCCGTGCCGGAATGCACTGCGTGATCTGAGCGGTAGTCACAAAGTGGGGGAGTCGATTTTCGACTCCCCCACTTCATTTCTGGCACACTCGATTAAGGTGTCGTCGATCAGCGTGGGGCACGTTTTCAACGTGCCCGTGCCCAACACAAATCGCGAATCAGAGACCTCAACGAAATCATGAAACCCGTCCGGTGGGATGGCCGCAAAAAAACTCAAGAATCGCAAAAGGAAGAGTCTCCTTTTTTGCGGCGATTACTCTTCGGCAACGCCGATTGGAAACCGTCAACATGATCGCTGACTGGCTGACTATCGCGAGCGATATGCTGTGGACGGGCACGTAAAAAACGTGCCCCACGGGGAACGTCTGCACCTCAATCGTGTTCACAACAGCAGCTTCGCCCTCCGGAATCGGTCATCCCCAACCCCCGGTGACTGATATGACTTGCCGCGGGGACCAAGAGGTTTTGACAGGATACACAGGATGGATTCAGTATCTCGCATCAGGTCTGGGCATCCTGTTTGATCCTGTGAATCCTGTCCAATCCTCTGAACTGTATGATTCCCACCTTCCCCCGTATGTCCGGCGTTCTTGACTCGATGACATCACGTCCCTGAAGATGCCACTTGTTCATGCGGCGTTCAACCCACTCCCTGGCTCGAAGTCTATTCCTCCATGCGCGTTCTTTCAGGCATCCAACCGACCGGCCAGATTCACTGGGGCAACTACTTCGGGGCGGTCCGGCAGTACATCGAACTCCAGAAGCACGAAGCTGCGCTCTACTTCATCGCCGATTTGCACGCGCTGACCACCGTGCGCAATCCGGCGGACTTGCGGCGAAACGTGACCAACGCAGCCCTCGATTTGCTGGCACTCGGCCTCGATCCCGACAAGGCCACTTTGTATGTGCAGTCCGATGTGCCCGAGGTCACCGAGCTGACATGGCTCCTGATGACCGTCACGCAGATGCACCTCCTTGAAAAGTGCCACGCCTACAAGGACAAGAAGGCCAAGGGCCTCGCCGCTGACGCGGGACTCTTCACCTACCCGGTGCTGATGGCAGCGGACATCCTGCTGTACGACAGCAATCTGGTCCCGGTGGGGCAGGACCAGATCCAGCACATCGAAGTCACGCGCGACGTGGCCCACCGCTTCAACACCATCTACGAGCGCGAGGTGTTTGTCTTACCCGATCCGTATGTGGTGCAATCACTGGCCAAGGTGCCGGGCCTCGACGGCGAGAAGATGTCCAAGAGCTACAACAACACCATCGAAGTCTTCATGGAGCCGAAGGCCCTGCGCAAGAAGATCATGTCGATCAAGACCGACTCGAAGGGGGTCGAGGATGTGAAAGACCCCGAGACCTGTTCGGTGTTCACGCTGTTTAAGCTGTTCGCTAACGAGGAGCAGCAAACGGCTCTGGCGACGAAGTACCGTGCGGGCGGCATGGGTTATGGGGAGGCGAAGCAGGCTCTCTATGACCAGGCGATGACCGTCTTCGGCCCCGCCTTCGACCGCCGCGCCCAACTCGCCGCCAGCCCCGACACCGTGCGCGATGTGCTTCGTGAGGGAGCAAAGAAAGCCCGCGTGAAAGCCGTCGAAGTCCTGACCCGTGCCCGAGAGGCATGCGGGCTGGGCGGGAGGTAAACGCCTCTCCTCGCATTTCAATAACTCAGCAGCCGTCTTCAATGACAGTCGATTCTTCGAGCAGCCCGCCGCGCCAGCAAGGTGCGAGTGCCAACAACCCTTGCTGGCGCGTGTTGAAGTTGCGCTATTGGGACACGGAACACACGGAGTCCACGGAGAATGTCCTTTTTGAATTCGAAGTGGTGAGACATCAGACATCTCACGATCGATGTCCGAGATCTCACGATTTCGGCGACAGACTCCTCCATGTCCGTGTCTTCCGCGTCTTCCGTGTCCTATGATCGCAACTTCAAAACTGGCGCTGCGAGCTGAGAGCGAATGCAAGTCACTTCTTCATTTCAAGGCTAGTGCTGCGTCCAGGCTAAATGTGTGGGTTGTGGTTCAGCTATTAGGCTGCTCCGGACAGGCTAAAGCCTGAACTCCAACCCGATTTGTTAGCGTGGCGGCGGCACTAGGGAATATCCTGCGGACTACGTAGCCCATTGAGGACGAGTTGATGGATGAGAACCCGCTCAAGAAACCGTTCGACCTCACTGCATTCCGTCGGCCGCAGCCGAAAGGGCCATCGGCAGAGGAATTGGCCGAGGCGCTGGGACCGTTCGCGCCGCCCGCTGATTACAACTTCGGCGATGAGTTCGCCCCGGAAGTCCCTCGCCCCATTCCCCGCAAAAACTGGCGAGGCTCGAATGCCAGTCGGCGGCGATCCAAGCCGTTGATCCTGATCGTGCTGGGGATCGCCTTTGCGGCCTTTCGGATGCTGCCGAGTATTGAAAACCTCGGTCACTACATTCTGCCGCTGTGGTATCTGCACTGGGTCGGAGGTCTGTTGCTCGTGAGCGGCATTGGGCAGCTGATCCGCAATCAATTCGCTGTGGATGACTTCCAGTACATCCGAGACGGAATTCCGATTGTGGGACGGGTGATCCATCTGCAAAGGGGCGAGATACCGCAATTCGCGGAAGGCTTGATGGTCGGAACGATCTGCACGATTCAGGCTCTGATCGAGTACACCAATCCCCAGCGACAGGAGCGGGAGTTTGTGTACGTTCAGACCGAATCGTTTCCTCTCCCCAAGGCGGACCGCTATGAGTCGGGTCTGGAAGTCGGCGACACCGTGACGCTGGTCGGGTTGCCGGGTGACTTCGCCACGAATCTTCGCCTCTACGCGTGGACCGGGCTGAGTCCGGAACAGGACTGGCCGAAGTTGGACGGGAAGCCGCTGCGGGGCATGACTCCCCTGAAGGCACTGCTCATTGCGAAGTCAGTGCTGCTGGTGTTGTGGCTGTTCGTGGGATTGTTGCATGTCTTTCTGAATGCACCGGAAGATGGTCCCTGGTTGTGGCCGATCACCATCTTGGTGAGTGGAGGCGTTGTGGGGGCTCTGTTCTTTGTCTGGCTATTCCACGTCAAGAGATGGACCTCGCCCATTCCGGGAGCGGCTCCAGCGAATTTGTTTCGATCGATATTTACGGGGATGGCCACGGGATTGATGTTCGGCACATTCACCGTGTTTCTGGTGAACTCGCTCTTTGATCGCTCTCCGCCGGTGCTGCGTAGCGTCGAGATTGTCCAGCATTGGGAGACGACTCACACCTTCATTATTCGGACCTATTCGGTCGAAGTTCGCCCCATCAAAGGCGGTCCGACCGTGAGGAGGGGGATTGCCTACACCGACTTGGAATACTTGCAGTACGCTCGATCAAGGTATGGAGTCGAACTGGTCAGGCCGGGCTGGCTCGGGCTGGAATGGGTGGCAGGGATTCGCCCCGTCCAGTGGCACCAGGCGAGTGTTCCTCCACGAGAGGCCGAGCAGGACCAGATCATTCAGTTTGCGTCCGCACACGACGGGAACGTCTATGCGATGATTCCTTATCTTCGAATCGATGAGAAGTCGGTGGAGCGTTTGCCGCCCGATATTTTGCCACTGGCGATCCAGGAGGTTGTCCGGGAGAATCAGATGCAGGTGGTGAAGTAAGTCCCTCTTGCGGGGAGGGGGCCGTCGGAAGATACTCGCCGTGGCATCAGTAGCCCGACGCGTCAGCGAGGGGGTACGTCTCTCGACGTTCTTCGAGTACTCGACTTCCCGGACGCTCGCTGCGCTCGGTCCCTCGCTCACGCGTCGGGCTACTGGAATCCAGCCTTCATGCGACCTGTCTGGTAGCCGACAGGCTGGAAGCCTATCCCACGAACACGGGCACGTCGGAAACGTGCCCCACGACACATGGGGACCGCGATGGAACGATTCATACTCGCTCTCGACCAGGGGACGACCAGTAGCCGGGCGTTGGTCGTCAATCATGCGGGGCTGGTTGTCTCGCAAGCTCAGCAGGAGTTCCCGCAGATCTACCCGGTTCCGGGGCATGTGGAACATGACCCGGAGGCGATCTGGGAATCGCAACTCCAGACCGCTCGCGAGGCCATCGCTGGCACTCCCGGCGGCGTGGCAGCGATTGCGGCGATTGGGATCACCAACCAGCGCGAGACCACGATCCTCTGGGACCGCGCCACGGGGCAGCCGATTGCGAACGCCATCGTCTGGCAGAGCCGGATCACCTCGCCGGAGTGCGAGCGGCTTAAGCTGGCCGGACATGAAGCGGTCGTGCGCGAGAAGACCGGGCTGGTGCTCGATGCCTATTTCTCGGGGACCAAGATCGCCCATCTGCTCGACACGATTCCGGGGGCTCGCGCGCGGGCCGAGCGCGGGGAGATTCTGTTCGGGACGGTCGACAGTTTCCTCATCTGGCGGCTGACCGGCGGACGGGTGCATGCCACTGATGTGAGCAACGCCAGCCGCACCTTGCTCTGCAACATCCAGACGCTCGACTGGGATGAGGAACTGCTGTCGATCTTCCGCGTGCCGAGGGCGATGCTGCCGAGGATCTGTTCTTCATCGGATCAGATTGGCGAGAGCGACCCCTCACTGCTGGGTCGCGCGATCCCGATTACCGGCTGTGCGGGGGACCAGCAAGCGGCCACATTCGGCCAGGCTTGCTTCGCTCCCGGTGAGGTCAAGAACACCTATGGCACCGGGTGCTTCATGCTCATGAACACCGGGTCACAGCTGGTCCGGTCGCAATCGGGTTTGATCACGACGGTGGGCTGGCGGGTGGGCGGCGAGACGACGTACTGCCTGGAAGGCTCAGTGTTCATTGCGGGGGCGGTGGTGCAGTGGCTGCGGGATGGGCTGGGGATCATCGCGACCTCGGCGGAAGTCGAGGAACTGGCGGACTCGGTGCCCGATGCAGGAGGCGTGCTGTTCGTGCCCGCCTTCGTGGGGCTGGGGGCACCGTACTGGGATTCATCCGCGCGGGGAACGATCCTGGGGATCACTCGCGGGACGACCAAGGCTCACATGGCCAGGGCAGCTGTCGACTCGATGGCGTACCAGTCGATGGACCTGCTGGAAGCCATGCAGCTCGATTCCGGGATTCAGCTCAAGGCCCTCAAGGTCGACGGCGGGGCCTCGAGTAACAGCCGGCTAATGCAGTTCCAGGCCGACCTGGTCGGGACGCGGGTGCGTCGCCCCGTGGTGCAGGAGACGACTGCTCTCGGCGCTGCGTACCTCGCCGGGCTGGCGGTCGGGTTCTGGTCCGACCAGAGCGAAATCGCAGCCAATTGGGCTCTGGATCGGGAGTTCGTGCCCTCAATGCAGGACGACGTTCGCTACCGCATGGCGGCCACATGGAAGCGAGCTGTCGACCGATCACGAAACTGGGAGCAACCGCCCGCTTAGCCGCGACGCGCAGTCTTCGAAGCCGAGCGCGGCGTCTGCCAGAGTTTGTCTCACGGGATCGTCGCGTGCTGGCCAACGCAGTAGAATGAACCACATGACCGTTCTCAAGCGAGGACACCCCCACGTGTCAGTCGGACCCGAATGAGTTACGGCACCGCGAGTGAGAGGAGTAGCCGCCATGCAGCGCGAATATCGAGTGCTTTATCAGGAAGTCGAAGACGGCTGGATCATGGCCTCGGTTCCCGACTTGCCGGGGGCGGTGACGCAGGGGCGAGATAGGGACGAAGCCCGCATGATGATTCGGGAAGCCGTGGAGCTTCTGTTGGAAAGCTATCGCGACCACGCTGTCCAGGACTCCTCGGATCACGCCCAGTGGGAAACGATGCTGGTCGAGGTTCCCACGGCATGAAGCGACTCGATCTGATCCGGCACCTTCGAACTGCCGGTTGTGAGCGAGATCGCGAAGGGAGCAATCACACGATTTTTCGCAACCCGGCCAATGGTCGCTGCACGGCGATCCCGAGGCATCGTGAAGTCAAAGACACGGTCGCCAGAGCCATTTGTGACCAGTTGGGAATTTCAAGACCCGAATGACTCATCGACCTCTTGAACTCCAAGGGAATTAGAAACCAAGGAGACCGTCACATGCAACACCGACCTCGACATCAACGACTCCCCTTCGCCCGCCACCGTACCGGCTTGGCTCCGATGGAATTGGTCCTCGTCTTCCCGGTCCTGATGATGATGGCGGGGCTTTTTTTGTTTGTGGGGAACGCAGCTGTGTGGAAGCTCCGAAGTCATGGGGCGGCACGCGAGGCGGCGTTCCAGCAGGTGCATCCTCGGCAGGGTGAGGCAACGACCGCTCCTCCCGATTGGAGGCGGTCCGATGTGTCGGTGACAGTTCTCCAGGGAGAACCCACCTGCCAGATTGATCCCCTGGCGGCTCATCCCCTGTTTCGCGGGCCCGATTGGCTGGGGGTTCCGGTCAATTCGGAGTTGTTTGATGGCTCGCCAGGCATGGTGATCGGCCGTTCGCAGGCCGACATCCGTTCGGGACTCTGGCCACAGATGGGGGTCCATTATCGCTTTCAGCGAGATGTGTCGCTGTTCGCGGGACATCAATGGCAGTACGACGCGATGGGGCTGGATGGGCATGGCACCCGCCGGTCGGTGGAGTTGTTTAACCTGCCGTAGTCCGCCCTGCCTCGCCCCGTCTCGTTTCACATCACAGGCGGATCCTCATGAGCCACGAAGTCTGGAATTCGGTTCGAACCGCGCTGGCCAATCTCCGACTCCCGTCCACTCCCGAGGAGTCGATTGATCTGGCCGTGCAGTCCATCGAGTAAGCTGCGGTCAGAGGAGTAAGAATCATTTGCTTTCCAGAGTGTTTCATTCCTGATTATCGCATCGGCAAACCCGTGCCGCCACCCGACCCGGAGTTCTTGGAACGCTCTTGGTCAGTCGTCGCTAATGCTGCCGCGAAGTCTCATCTCACGGTCATTCTGGGCACCGAGCGAGTTGTGGATGGCGTTCGAGTCTTAACAGCTCTTGTGATCAATCCTGATGGATCGTTGGCGGGATTTCAGGACAAGGTCCAGCTCGCCCCCTCGGAAGAGGGGACATACGTAGCGGGCTCAGGCCGCCATATCTTTCAAGCCGGTCCCTTGCGGTTCGGCATTGTCATCTGCCATGAGGGCTGGCGGTATCCAGAAACAGTCCGCTGGTCCGCACGGCATGGCGCTCACA
>JAYSUV010000577.1:0-9412 GCA_043718945.1 Planctomycetota bacterium | reverse complement strand
TCAGAATGAGAACAGGACAGCGCCGCCAATCGGTCACACAATTGAGTGAGGCCGAATTGAGGGTTCGAGTGGTTCAGGAAGGGGTGATCATGCCAGTTCAGCCAGCGAGTCGACACGGGAAACTCCGTTATTGGTGCGACGCGGACAATTCGAGGACAGTCGCGATTGTACCCGCGTCGAACGGACAACTTCAAGAGATGGAACTGTCGTCAATCCATTGGCACAGGATATGCAAGACAGTTGGGAGGAAGTCTCTTTGAGAAACTTTTGGAGAAAAGTGGTTCGCATGCGAACTTTTCTTTGATCCGAGCATCTTAAAGATACGTAGACCATCTCAGTGAGAGCGAAATCTCTCGCTGAAACACCACAACAGTGGCGACATCGTCGCGGTCGCGACACACACGGAAGTCGCCGTCAACCGAGCAACTCCTCCCATGATGGGGGTCGAGTCCCGGACGTTGGGAGGATTCCAACCATGTCCAGTTACAAGCATCCCGCTCTTCGGCAACTCACGGAACAGCTGACGCGGTTCACCCCGGTGGACGTTCGCGTCCAGCAAATGGATCGTGCCGAGCTGCTCGTCACCGAACTCGATGAGGCCACCGAGTACACCTACCAGGATCTGGTCGAGATGGTCACCGGGTTTCGCCCGGACAATTATCCCGACCTGCGGATCGATGGGGCTACGGCCATCCACGATATTCGCTTGCTGGTCGAGGATCTATCTGCCAGCGCCAATCTCCCCGTCGATCAGGCGGGCGAGCAGGTGCTGACCGTCGAAGACCTCAGCAAGAAGTACAACGTTTCCACCAAGACAGTCGACCGCTGGCGCAAGCGCGGACTCGTCAGTCGTCGCTTTAAGTTCGGCAACCGGACCCGTGTGGCCTTCCTGAACTCGTCGGTCGAACGTTTCGTCACCGAGCATGGAGACGAGATTCAGCGCGGCTCGAAGTTCTCCCAGCTCTCCGAAGACGAGCGGCAGGACATCGTCCTCCGTGCCCGCAAGTTCGCCCGCGTCGGAGCTTGCCCGTCCGAGGTCAGCGAACGCTTGGCCCGAGTCTTCAATCGCTCGCCCGAGACCATTCGTTACACCCTCAAACGATTTGATGCCGAGCATCCGGAAATCGCCGTGTTCCCCAATGCCACCGAGCAGCTCTCCGACGACCAGCGGACGGAGATCTACAACCGCTTCCGTCGCGGGACAGCTGTCGACATCTTGGCCGGGGAGTACTGCCGGACAAAGGCGTCGGTCTATCGCATCGTCACCGAAGAGCGCGCCCGACTGCTGTTCGAACAGCCGCTCGACTTCATGGACAACGTCGCGTTCCAATCTCCGAACGCTGATCGGGAGATCCTGTGCCAGGCTCCCGAGAACGACCAGAAGGGCGGCAAGGTCAAGCCCCCTCCCGGTCTCCCCCCGTATCTGTCGAGTCTCTACTCGATTCCGCTCCTCAATCGGGAGCAGGAAGCCCACTATTTCAGGAAGTTCAACTACCTGAAATATCGGGCCAGCAAGCTGCGTGAACGCCTCGATCGCCAGAACCCGAAGACCAGCGACCTGGAACTACTCGAAGATCTCATCGAGCAGGCTCAGCAGGTCAAGAACTTCCTGATCCGCAGTAATCTGCGGCTGGTGGTGTCGATCGCCAAGCGGCACATGTCACCGTCGTCGAACTTCTTCGAGATGGTCAGCGACGGGAACATGTCGCTCTTCCGAGCGGTCGAGAAGTTCGACTACTCGCGGGGTAACAAGTTTTCCACGTACGCCACCTGGGCCATCATGAAGAACTACGCCCGGTCGATCCCCGCCGAATACACCCGCCTCGACCGGTTTCGCACCGGCACGGACGAGATGTTCGACTACTCGACCGACGAACGCCGCAACCCCTACGAAGACCAGCGCACCAACACCCAGCAGCACCAGGTCATCATGTCGATCCTGGAGCAACTGGAAGAGCGCGAGCGGAACATCATCATACAGCGTTTCGGCCTGGAGGATGGGACCGAGCCGTTGACCCTGGAACAGGTCGGCGAGCGGCACAGCGTGACCAAGGAACGCATCCGCCAGATCGAGACCCGCGCTCTGCAAAAGATCCGCAAGATCGCCAGCGAGGAACACCTCGATATCCCTGGGGTGTGATCGGGGTGGGGCACGTTTCCTAGGTGCCTGTGTTTGCAAGGGTCCGGAGGGTCGAACTCTCGAAACTCAACACGCAACCTGCGAGGGTGACCTTCGCAGGTTGCGTTGTTATTGGCGAGGAAATTCGCCAGCAGGCTTGTTTCGGTTGTGAGAATGCAGCGAGCCGCAGATTCTGTACTCCTGATCGATTGAGGTCCACCAGCCAGCCTTGCGACACACTGATTCCGCGTGGTGAATCACTCTCCCTGATGACTCCTCATAGACAGCAATGTAGACTTGTGGCTGAGTTCCCCGTTCCCCTCCTTAGTCTGAACGACATGACCGACCCCGAAAATCCACCGCTGTCTACGGAAGAGGTCCAGCTGCGCGAGCGGTTGCTGGCCGCGCCGGAGGCCGTGTTGGCCGAGGAGTTCACACGGCACAACGCGAGGTTTCGGCGGATGGTATCGTTTCGGTTGGAGCCGATGGCGGCCAGCCGAGTCGATCCGGATGATGTGCTGCAAGAAGCGTGGCTGGCGGCGGCTCAGCGGTTGTCGAGCTTCTTCGCGTCGGAGGGGATGACCTTCTTCGTCTGGCTGCGGCTGATTGTGTTGCAGACGATCATTGATGTGCATCGACGGCATCTGGGCGCGAAGATGCGGGATGCCTTTCGCGAGGTGCCGATCGACAGCGATCGTTCGCGGGACACTTCGCACGCATTGGCGAGGCAGCTCCTCGGAGGCTTGACCAGCCCCAGCGAAGCCCTGATGAAAGCGGAGACCGCGCGCAAGCTGGAGTCCGCGATAGAGGGGATGGAGCCGATCGACCGAGAGATCCTCGCCCTGCGGCATTTCGAGGAACTGACCAACACCGAAGTGGCCGAGGTGCTGGGCATCCAAGTCAAAGCCGCGAGCATTCGCTACATCCGGGCCCTGAAGCGTCTCAAGGAATTGCTCGGAACACTGTCGACTTTTTTGGAAAGCCCCCGGGATGCCTGAAGCCTCGGAGCAGCACGATCTCGACCAGCTCGCGGAGGAGTTTGTCTCCCGCCGCCGCCAGGGGGAGCGTGCCTCCATCGAGGACTACGCCGCCAAATACCCCGACCTCGCCGAAGGGATCCGCGAGCTATTCCCCACCGTCATCGAACTGGAACAGCTGAAGGTCCACAAGGTGTTTTCATCGGGCAGAGCAGCCGCTTCGATCGGACCGGTGCCGCTGACTCAGCTGGGCGATTTTCGGATCATCCGCGAGATCGGTCGCGGTGGTATGGGGGTCGTGTACGAGGCAGAACAGGAATCGCTCCATCGCCGCGTGGCACTCAAAGTCCTCGGCACGCAGATGGGGATGTCGAGTCGGCAGAAGGCCCGTTTCCGCCGCGAGGCCGAAGCCGCCGCCCGGTTACACCATACGAATATTGTGCCGATTTACGGAGTCGGAGAGGACAAGGGGCTACAGTTCTATGCGATGCAGTTTATCGAAGGCGTGCCCCTCAATCGGTTGATCCGAGCATGGCGAGAGGCAGCGGGGGGAGTCCGTTCGGAGTCCACTTCCTCGTCCGCACTCAGTTCACCGGGGTCACTGACTCTCGTCGGGACAGTGCGCGAGATCCTAGATGCCGAGGCGACTGCCAATCACGATGGCTCCTCTGCGGGAGAGGCCCGGACCATCACCGATGCCGCGGATGATTCGTCGACCTACCCGTCGCCACTCCTGCAGGTGCATTTGCAGGACCGCAGTGTGACTTCGGGGACGCAGCGAGTGATGGTCAGTTCGCCAGCGACGGGGAACGTTCCAGCGGCAGACGCCCGCCTGCCGATCGCTCGCGAGCATCGGGCCTTCTGGAATGAGATCGTCCAGATTGTCATCGACGTGGCATTGGGGCTCGAGCATGCCCACCACCTCGGGATTCTGCACCGTGATGTGAAGCCCGCCAATTTGCTGCTCGACCTCACGGGGGCGATCTGGGTCACGGACTTCGGCCTCGCCAAGATGGAGAGCCAGGACCATTCCATCACCCGCAGCGGCGACTTCATTGGGACGCTGCGCTATGTCTCCCCGGAACAGCTGCACGGGAAGGCTGATGCCCGCAGCGATGTGTATAGCTTGGGATTGACACTGTTCGAGCTGTTGACGCTCCAACCTGCATTCGCGGATGAACCGCTCGCCCAGATCATCCAGCGGCAGACGCGAGAACTGCCCAGGAAGCCTCGGGCGATCAACCCCTTGATCCCGCGCGATCTGGAGACGATCACACTGAAAGCCTGTGCCACCGACCCGGCACATCGCTATCAGTCAGCGGCGGAGTTCGCAGCTGACCTCCGCCGTTTTGCCGAAGACCGCCCGATCCGCGCCCGCTCGATCACCTGGGTGGAGCGGTTCTGGCGATGGAGTCGCAAGAACCCCGTGGTCGCTGGTTTGGGGACTGTCTCGGCGCTGCTGCTGGTCTCGTTGATCGGGGTGTTGGGGGTCGCGAACTACAAGATCGGCAAGTCGGCAGACTCGCTGAAAGAGTCGGCGGACCTGCTCAAGATCGAGAGCGGGTTCGCGAAGCAATCGGCCTCTGAAGCCAAGGCATCGGCCAGCGAAGCCCAGCGCGAACGGGAGCTGGCCGATGCCAACCTGAAGCTCGCCCTCCAAGCGTTCGAAGACATCATGGACAACCTCGCCTCGCGCGGTAGTCCGGTCTCACTAGTCTCCGAGGAAGACACTCCGACCCTCTCCGAGGCTGTGGACGCGAGTCCTGCCGACGCCGTATTGCTCGAACGGCTCCTCAACTTCTTCAATCTGTTCGCGCAACAGAACAAGACAGACCTCACCGCTGAGATGGCCGCCATTCGGAGCCGCATCGGGGATATCCAGCTGAGACTGGGCCGCGTGACGGAGGCGGAAGCGTCCTATATCGAAAGTGCGAAGACGTACGAAACCCTGCGAGAGGCCAAGCCGACTTCGATCCCGTTGTTGCTCGCACATGCGAAGGCCTGGAACCGCATGGGCGTGGCGTACAGCCAGCACGGCCAGGTGATGGAGGCGTTCGGCTCGCACCATCAGGCGTGCCGACTCCTCGAAGAAACACAGGCTGACCGAGATGCTCTGGAGGTCCAGCTGGAACTGGGGCAGTCACTGATTTTGGCAGATACGGTCTTCATCCGCTCGGGGGCGTCGGAAGTGATGTCGGAGATGTTCCGCGACATGGGGAACCGGCCGCCGCCGCCTCCCAACGGCTTCGGTCAGGATCGTCGTCCTCCGGATGGCAATCGCGAGAGTAACGACCGGCCTCGACGAGGAGATGACCGAGGTCGACCGGATCGTGATCGTCCCGAAGGAGACCGGCCCGACCGAGGGCGTGATCAGCCGGATCGGGGTCGAGATCGGGGACCGAATAACGGAGCAGAACGCGGCCCCGGCTCCACATGGCAACGCCCGCCGGATGACTGGGACAAAGGGTCCATTAAAGCGGTGGCCTTGTTGGAAAAGCTGTGGGTAGCTCACCCGGATCATTCACAGGTCCGTCTGCTACTCGCGCGGGCGTATCGCAACCGGTACTACGCGAATCGCCGTCGGCACATCTCGACTCAGGCGAACCTGGATCTGCAAACCGCGATTGATCATCTGACCGCTTTGGGGGAGTTAGACTCTCAATCGCCAACCTATCGTTTCGAGTTGGCCGACTTGCTCTGCCTGCCCCTGGCTTCGGTGACTCCCCAGACGCTGGATGAAGAGTCGACCAGCCGACTGGAGCGGTCGATCATTCTGAGTGAGAAGTTGCTCAGTGAGTCACCGACGATTCCGGAGTACCAGGCGCTGCTGGGCATGGCCTTGCGGCGACTGGCGTCGCTCCAGCAGTCGGCGCACCAGATCGAGCAGGCCGAGTCGGGCTATCTCCGGGCCATCGAGATCCAGCGACCACTCGCTGCACGCTACCCGTCCACCAGCATCTATCTGGTGGCCTACGTCAAGTCACTGGCCGGGCTCTCCGACCTGAACAAGGGGCGCGGCCAACTCGCGGAAGCCAAGACCGATCTTGATAAGGCCATCGCCGTACTCCACGATTTCCTCACCCAACATGGCGAGGATTACTTACTGATGAGGCTCAAAGAACAGCTGCAGAAACGTCGTGACAGACTCAACGAGCCCCCGAGCCCACCGAGTGCCGAACCGATGCCGGTCCCCGTATCGTAGAACGGAATTCATTCCGTATCCTCAGAATGGAATTAACGCTCTTCGACAACTGCCGCCGGTCGGTTCTGCATGTCGTGCGCCCCGTCCTCTTCCGCCATCCGAATGAACCACGCGGTCGCAATCCCGGCCAAGAGCGCCGCTGTCAGTTGAACCCGGTGGTGCGAGTGGAATTCCATTTCGGGGAGCAGATCGCCGAGCGAGATACACAGAAACACCCCGGCCGCAAACGCCAGCGTATACCCCACGACCTCGGGATGCTGGCCGGTCCAGCCGCTGAACCCCAGCAGGAACACGATCGCTCCCAGCGGGCACATCAGCGAGTACAGCAGATTCACGGCCAGCCGCCAATTCGAGGGGCACTTCCCCTCGCGCATCAACACCGCAATCGACACCGAATCGAGCGGCTTGTGTAGCAGGATCGCCAGGAACGTCCCGAACCCGACCCACATCACGCCTTTCGAATGGGCCCCCGCCTGCATGCTGGCTCCCAGGGCCATCCCATCCAAGAGCGAATGCACCGACAACCCGAAGCAGACCCCCATCCAGCTCAACTCGCGATGCGACTTGGCACCATGCGAATGGGCCACCTCCAGCGACACGACCGCCGGGCCGCAGTGCCCTCCATCGTGGTCGTGATCGTGACCCTGCGGCTCAGGCACCTCAGCAGTGCCGTGATCGTGAAAGTGAAACATCCGCAGCAGCAGAAACATGGCGACCATGCCGCACATCATCGCCATCATCGCCGAGTCGAGCCGCTGCCCGCCCAGTTCCACCATCGCATGCGGCAGTAGATGAAACACACTGATCCCCAGCATCAGCCCGCCCACAAAACTAATCAACAGCTGCAATCGCCCATGCGTCAGCGTCACCAGTTTCGGCATCACGCCGCCGAACACCGAGGCGAGCACGATCGCCAGGCAATACACCACCGCGACCGTGCTATGCACCGGTTGCAACTGATGCGGGTGCCCTGCGGGGGCAAAGCCCTCAGCGGCCAGCCCCGTGGATGAGGCCAGCAGGACCACCGCGAGAACCGTCACGGCCCACAGAGCGAGGTGCAGAGACCGTCGATAGATCGATTCCAGCGGACTCATCAGGCACCGGGAGAATTGGCCAGCCCCGACCCCCGAAAGAGAGCCCGCAGCAACCAAGCCCGCCATTGTCTCGCGATTCGTTCGGACATGCAACTGGATGCAATTCCTGTTCGATCACCATGTGCGAGAAACCTCAGCTTCGCGTGACGATTTCCGGCGTCATTCCGTGCCTCAGCCGCTGCTTCACTCATCGACCGGTGGAATGGCGACCCGCTGCAGCTGGAGACCCAGCGGATCCCGCTCTCAGGTCTCGCAGAGCGGTTTCAAAATTGGCTTGCAGGAAAGGCCAGCCGGAATGGCTGCCCCACGGTGGTTTCCGGAGTGAAGTCCTATTCTGAATATGCTCCAGACAGCCTACCGGACGATCGCAAAGAGATTCAGTTCGAGGACCGCCGGAGAGATTCCCATTCGATGTGCAGGCTTCCCGAACGAATGGAATTGCTCCAGTAGTGAATTGGGCCAGTGCAGAGGTACACTGATCTCCCAGAACATTGTGGCCATCATCCATGTGCAGCAGTTCCTCTTCCGCAGCTCAACTTGGACCATCCACTGGAGTGACCGATGCCGATGCCAATGAATTCTCGGGTGTGTCTGGGGCTGCTCGTGTTCATGCTGTTCAGTTCCATCACACGAGCTGCAGACCATCCCCGTCGCCTGCTTTATGTGGCTGTCCCCGGTATCCGGAACTATCTGGAGTACGGAGGGCACGGCCTGCTCGTGTTCGATATCGATCACGGACACAAGTTCGTCCGCCGCATCCCGACAGCGGGACTCAATGACAAAGGCGTCCCCGACAATGTGAAGGGAATCGCAGCGTGTGCCCAAACAGGGCGTCTCTATATCACGACGATCCGCACCATGCAGTGTGTTGATCTGCGGACTGACGCGGTGTTGTGGGAGCGGTTCTACGAGGGCGGCTGTGACCGGATGGCGATCGCCCCTGATGGCCAGGTGCTGTATGTTCCCTCGTTTGAAAAAGAACACTGGCATGTCGTGGACGCGGCGACTGGAGATGTCCTGGCTAAGCTCACGCCGAACTCCAAGGCCCACAACACGGTCTTCGGACCGGATGGGAAATCCTGTTACCTGGCGGGCCTCGGCTCACCCCTGCTGACCGTCGCGGACACCACGACACATGCGTTGAGTCGGTCCATCGGTCCGTTCAGCGCCGAGATTCGGCCGTTCACGGTCAACGGTTCGCAGACGCTCTGTTTCGTGAACATCAACCGGCTGTTGGGGTTTGAGATCGGCGACTTGAACACCGGGAAGATGTTGCACCGGGTGGAGGTCGCGGGTTTCGCGCCAGGCCCCGTCAAGCGTCACGGTTGCCCGAGTCACGGGATTGGACTGACCCCGGACGAGAAAGAGGTTTGGGTCTGCGATGCGACGAACCAGCGGTTGCACATCTACGATGTGACTCACTTGCCGCCGACAAAACTCACCGACATCCAAGTTCGCGATGAGCCGGGCTGGGTGACATTCAGCATGGATGGCACGCTGGCCTGGCCATCCACGGGAGAAGTGATCGATGTGCAGACCCGCCAGACCGTGGCGACGCTGACAGATGAAATCGGTCGTGCGGTGCAGAGTGAAAAGTTGCTGGAGGTGGATTTCCTGGGGCACGAACCCGTCGCCGCTGGCTGCCAGTTTGGGATAGGCAGAGTGGGAGTTCCGAAGCCGGAGTGAGGCTCTGGCATGGGACACCACCAAGTGAGCCCTGGCGCGGTTTCTCCGCAGACTCGCGGCGAATTGGCCAGGTGACATGGGTGGCGGGGTCAGAAGGCTTTGCGGAAGGCCCCGGCGAGGGTGGGCGCCGACGGGCGATTCGTCAGAGAGATACTTGGCGCGGGGAGAACGAAGACATCTCATAGGTCGGATGTCCTCGTCCGTACCTATCGAGCAACTCGGTGAACGACGGAGTGTGAGCATCAGAAAAGTCGGCAGAAATTCCCCGCAGCGCATTACACCACACAAGGGGGGGGCCGCAGAGGAACACAGCGTGGCATCGCCGCAACCAGAA
>JAYSUV010000576.1:0-1209 GCA_043718945.1 Planctomycetota bacterium | reverse complement strand
CGAAGGGGATCATCTGATCCGGCAATTCGGACTTCGTGCTGACCACCACCAGATGACGCTGCGATCGAATCAGCACGAAACCGAGCGGCAACAGGGAGTCATTCAGAATGTCGATCGCTTCGGTCGGTGTGAATTGAGCCTGATCGAAATACGAAAAGGTTCCCGGAGGAACCTCTCCCATCTGCAAGGACATGCCGTTCTGAGTGGCAAAGTATCTCAACACGACTTCCCACGGTGCAGACTGAAACTGAAACGACAATCGCCGCTCCTCCGCCCCATTGAGCGCGGGCCCCGGAGGTCGCATCGTGGGATGGTTGGGAGCAAACTGAGGTGGAGGGCCGCTTGGCGGGAGGGTCGCTCCCGGCGACTGCGACCAACCGTTCTGTGGCCCCAACGTCGATGGGTCACCATTCGGGGAAGGTGCTTCAAGCTGATAGGCCATCTGCGGCGGCAGCACCTCGAATCCGTTCGAGTCCGCCATCTGAGTGATCTGATTTCGTGATCCACTCCATGGAGGGGGGAGCGGTTGCGGAGGCATCACTGGCATGTCATCGAATGGTCGACCGTACGACCGATGAGTGACAGGAGTCACCCAACTGGCCGGTCGAACTCCCGCCGATTGTGCCGGTTTCGGCTTCGCTCCAACGAAGGGCCGATGCTCCAAACTGAGCAATGGCAGGCTGGGCGGATTGTTTCGGTCTCGCACTCGTTTCGTCTGCCCGATCGACTTGGATGCTTTAGGGGCAACCGGATTTGAAGATCGAATGACTTCAGATAATCCGTACCCAGCAAACAGCAGCACGCACGCCAAACCCGCATTGCCGAAGTACCACCTGACTGACCTTTTCGACGAGGAATGAGGGGCGCTTCCCCCCAACTCCAATCGCAAGTCCTTTCGAAGGTGTGACATGTCGTGCAAACTCAAGAAATCGAATAGTTCCAAATGGCGAGGGCTCACAATCCCTGCAATCGGAACTATCGGCACAGCTCCCCTATTTTGTGCATCCGGTTTCTGCATCCGGTGCAGTTTTCGATGGGCCTCAGTCCGAAAACCGGCACGAAGTTGTTGGCGACTTATCCCGCTTGCGGTGGGTTATGAGTTGCTCCGCGGTGGTCCGGTTTGTCGTACAACATCCCGTCCGACCTAGTGTCACCGCCACGCAAAAAGGTGGGGTTGGCGGATCGCGAGATTTTCGGGAGACTTCCTGG
>JAYSUV010000575.1:0-30426 GCA_043718945.1 Planctomycetota bacterium | reverse complement strand
ATCGCCAGTGGGGAGAGGGGGCAGAGGGAGACCTACTGCCGACTTTCCTGACACACACTTTCATTCGTTTTCTGCCGCCCGGCTGACCGCAGAGACGCGAACCATTATGCTGCAAAGAGGTATTGGGCCATTCGCTCTCGTTTGATTCTCGGAGTTCCACATGACGACATGGCGAGCAGCATGGGCCTGCCTGATTGCGGCTTATTGTGGGATGCTCGGGACCGTGGCCGAGTCCGCCGATGCGCCCGTCGACTTTGCCCGGCAGATCCGTCCGATCCTGTCGGAGAACTGCTTCGCTTGCCACGGGTTTGATCCCTCGTCCCGCCAAGCCGAGTTGCGTCTCGATGAGCGCGAGGCGGCTGTGGCTTTGCTCGACGGGCACGCGGCGATTGTTCCTGGCCAGTCGAGTGAAAGCGAGGTCTGGAAGCGAATCGTCTCCACCGATCCTGACGAGCAGATGCCGCCGCCGACGAGTGGGAAGAAATTAAGCGATGCGCAGAAGCAATTGCTCAAACGCTGGATCGACGAGGGCGCAGCCTATGCCCCGCATTGGGCGTTCGGCCGCGTGGAGAGGCCCAGCGTCCCGCAGTCCGAGGGCGAGGCTGCGGGACACCCGATCGATGCCTTCATTATCGGCACTCTGGCCGAGCAACAGTTGACGCTCTCTCCCGAGACCGACCGGGCGACACTCATTCGCCGTCTTTACCAAGACCTGCTCGGCCTTCAACCGACTCCCGAGGAGGCCGATGCCTTCGAAGCGGACACTGCTCCCGATGCATACGAGAAGCTGGTTGAGCGACTCCTGCAGAGCCCGCATTATGGCGAGCGCTGGGGGCGGCACTGGCTCGACCAGGCACGCTATGCCGACTCGAATGGCTACTCGATTGATGGCCCTCGCACGATGTGGCCCTATCGCGACTGGGTCATCGACGCGGTGAATCGTGACCTGCCGTTCGATCAGTTCACCATCGAACAACTAGCGGGTGATCTCCTCCCCGAGCCGACCAAGTTCCAGCAGATTGCTACCGGCTTCCACCGCAATACGCTCATCAACCAAGAGGGCGGCGTGAAGCCCGACCAGTATCGCCACGAAGCGATCATCGACCGCGTCAACACGACTGGAGCCGTCTGGCTCGGTCTAACGGTCGGGTGTGCCCAGTGCCATACGCACAAGTACGACCCACTCAGCCACAATGAGTATTACCAGCTGTACGCCTTCTTCAATCAGTGCGACGACGCCAACAACGAGGCGTCCACGGTCCCGGTACTGGAGCAGGAACTGTTTGGCTGGAGTGCCGAGCAACTGGCTCGCATGGAAGAGCTGAAGCCGATGCGTGCCCAGGTGATCGACTTAGAGAAGCAACTCGCGGCGTCGAAGTCGAACAACCTGCTGGCCCACGATTGGAACTGGCAACCTGCCGAACTCGTCGAGTACAAGACCCTCGGCATGGGCTCATTTCTGCGGCAACCGGACGGGTCACTGCTCACCGATCTCAAGGCCACGCCGAATGACACTTACCAAATCAACATCCGCTCGCCTGGTGAGAAGATCACCGCGATCCGGTTACGAGTGCTGCCGCATGAGTCACTGCCGAAGACCGGTCCGGGACTGGCGAGCAACGGCAACTTCGTCCTCACTGATGCCGAGATCAAGGTCGGCGACAAGGTGACTCGGTTCATTGCCGCTGGGTCCGATCACTCGCAGCCAGAGTTCGATGTCCTCCATGTCATTGACGACAAGCCGACCACCGGCTGGGCGATTAACGTCAGCGATGCACAAAAAAAGGCGAAGCCGGAGTTGTCAATCAACGCTCCGCACGAGGCGGTGTTCGTCCTCGCGGAGCCACTCGCCAAGATCGAGGCCGCACTCTTTCTGAAGCACGATGTCAACAAGGGCTATCTCATCGGTCGCTTTGCCCTCGACGTATCGGATGCTGCTCCGCCGGTCCACGAGAGTGCCGAGATCAAAACCCGACTCGCCCAGGCCAAGACACAACTCCAGCAACTGGAGGCCCAACTCCCCGGAGCCGGTCACACTGTTAATCAGATGGTGATGAAGGATACAGCTGTGACTCGCGAGACGTATCGACTCGACCGAGGGGACTTTCTGACACCGGATACCGAGGCCGGAGCGTTGCCGACGGCGGTCCCGGCGGCACTGGTGGTGGGCAAGTCGCCCGCGTTGAAGACCCGCCTCGACCTCGCCCGCTGGCTGGTCAGCCGCGACAACCCGCTCACCGCCCGCGTGATTGTCAACCGCACCTGGATGCGGTACTTCGGGCGCGGACTGGTCGAGACCGAGAACGACTTCGGAGCCCAAGGCACCCCGCCGACGCATCCCGAACTGCTCGACTGGCTGGCTGCCGAATTCATGGAAACCGGCTGGTCGATGAAACAGCTGCACCGCCGAATTGTGATCTCGCGGACGTATCGGCAATCGAGTGCGGAACGCCCCGAGGCAGTGGCTCTTGACCCTCGCAACCTGTGGCTCGGACGGCAGTCGCGCGTCCGCGTCGATGCCGAGATTGTGCGAGACTTGATCCTCTCGACCTCGGGAACGCTCACCCCGCGCATTGGCGGACCCGGCGTCCACCCGCCGCAACCCGCCGGGGTGTACAGCTTCACCCAGAACAAGAAGGACTGGCCCGAGACCATTGGCCCCAACCGCTATCGCCGCACGCTCTACACGATGTTCTATCGCAGTGCCCCGTACCCGCTGCTGACCACGTTCGACTCGCCCGAATTCAGCACCGTTTGCACCCGCCGTTCGCGCTCGAACACGCCGCTCCAGGCACTGGCTGTCGCCAACGATCCGATGTTCATCGAGTTGGCCCGCAAGCTCGCCGAGCGGGTCGTCCACGAGCCGAACACCGAAACTGCCCAAAGAGTCCGACGCATGTTCCGCATGTGCCTGATCCGCGAGCCGTCCGCGGCTGAGCAGCAAATTCTCGTCGACTACTGGGCTCGACAGCAAGCCTTATACACTCGCGATTCCGAGGCCGCTTCGAAGCTAGCCCCGTCTGGGTTTCCCGATACTCCACTGGCTGACTCAGCTGCCTGGACCAGTCTGGCCCGACTGCTGTTTAACACGGATGAGTTTCTGACGAGGAATTGAGAGTCGGGAGTGAGCGAGCGCTCCGCTACGAAGACTTCGCGTCGCGGCTCAACGGGGGAGTGTTCATGCCGGAAGTCGATCTATTCTGTCATAACTCCAGTTGACATCTGTCTCTCATGCTGTAGCGTTATGAGAGCCGTACGCTACGCCCTTGGTCGCTTCCGATGCCCACCGTCCACTTCAAACGATTTCGCATGGAGATCGACCTCCGCCGGACCCTGCCGCGCGCGGAGTTGCCGAAGGGATATGTCTGGTCAGGGTGGCATCCCAGTTTGTGCGAGTCACACGCTCAAGCCAAATATCACAGCTTCAATGGGGAACCGGATACCGAGTTGTTTCCGTGCCTGGGCGTGATCGATGGGTGCCGGAATTTGATGCACGAGATTGCACACCATCCGTCGTTCCTGCCCCAGGCGACCTGGCTGATTCGGTTCGTCGCGAATGAGTTCACGGGACCGATCCCGGTCGGAACGGTGCAAGGGCTGCAAGCGACGCGACACTCCGGATCGGTTCAGAACATCGGAATCTGCCGGTTGCACCGGGGAGCTGGATTGGGACGGGCCTTGCTGCTGAAGTCGCTGGCCGGGTTTCAAGCGGTCGGAATCCAGCGAGTCGCCTTAGAGGTCACAGCCGATAATCGACCGGCCATCCAGCTGTACCATTCGCTGGGATTCAAGACGGTCAAGACCGCCTATCGCTCCGTTGAAACGCCGGATCTGTTGCCGGTATAGGCCCCGCGATCAGCGTTTCGCGCATCCTTGCCCCGCGTTGTCGCGCAGCCATTTGAGTGGCAAGATCTGAGCTACGACGCCCGCCAAAAATGTTCGCTCTCCCTATTTCGGACGAAGCAGATTCCGGATCTGAGTGTTCGCCCGATCCAGGTCGGCTCTCACCTCTTCGGGATCAACCAACCCTGGAAAATCGTTGGCCAGCGTGCGCAATTGCTTGATCTCGATGTCAGTTTTCCCAGAGGCATTGGAGAGTACAAACCTGGCAAATGCGGTTTCCAAATCGAGGGTTGGCGAATCCGGACTCAGCTGTTGATCTTCGTAAGACAGCGGACTCAGGGTGCCATCTTCGTTGTCAGTGGCTGGCCGGAACGCCCCTCGAATGACGGTGTTGCGGACAGCGGGACTGAGCATGGAATAGGCTTCTGCGTTGACATGCAAAACGGGCGGCCGGTAGATGATGAGGTCATCATCGCGTCCCACTTCATTCAGCAGAGCGGGAGTCACATCCCCGGTATCGTAGCCCTTTCCATTCCTCGACAAGAGTGATTGCATCACCAACTGATCGGATCTCGATCGGCCCCGCCACAGATCCAGTTCTCGGGCAGACACGATGATTAAGTCGTCACGTTTGAGAGAGAAAGTGCCATCGAACTTTCCGTACGCATCGCCGGGTCGGACATCGACCAGCCGTAGCACACCAATCGGAATCAGTCGGCCTTCGCTCCGACGCAACACTCCCACTTCCTGCCCCAGCTTCAAACCATGAGCGTACCCCAGGTTGATCGTGCCCGAGCGACTCGCTGCGGAACTGACTTCTCCGTAGACGAAATGGCGGTAAGTGAGCTGCTTCCCTCGAAAAAACACCGTCGGCTCCGCAGACACCGAATGCTGGACGAGAAGACAGATCACACTAGCGAGGAGAAGTCGGAGCAACATGTTGCAGTTCCGGAGAAGAACAAACGGGAGAATCTTGGCCCACACTCTATTTAGCGAGCGGCGGGTACGCCTCGCAATTCCAATTTGTCAAATCGGCCCGTATCGTCAAAGGAACCGATCCCCACCTCGCCCTCCGTGAACGTTTTGTCACTGGCCGTCATGATCGGCTGATCCATCTGGTCGAAGAACACTTGGATGTCGCCAGTTTCGATACGTCTCTGGATTCTCACATGGTGCCACTGGTCATCCCATGGGGTTCCTTCCGTCGATGTCTTGGAAATCTTGACTCGCGGAGCGGCATTGACGATGAAGATCTGGTTCGCGTGGTCGTCCGCTTTCTGCCCCAGATGTACATAATAGAAATGCGATGGGTCTTGATACCCAAAGAACAGACACAAGCTGCGATGCGGATAGTCTCTCGCCGTCGTCTGCAAATCGACATCCAGTTGGAAGTCGCTGACGCGGATTCCGCGAATCACAGCGCGATTAAACGGACAGCGGACCGGAGTGGCCACTTGGCTCTGGCGGAATTGATGCAGCACTTGTGAGCCGTTTTCGATCTCGATCTTCCAGGCCGTCGGATCGGTCGCCGACCAGTGGGTGAGGTTCCCGGACTCGAAGTCCTCGGAAAACAGAACGGGGAGTTCATCTGCTGCCAGTGAGCGGGATGCCGAGAGCCCGATCAGGAGCATCAGTCCGAGCAAGCGAGTCAGCATGAGAGTTCTCCGTCGAGCCGGGGGAGGATATGGCAAATCGCCAGACACAGTATCAGTCCCAGAATCGTCCTGCCACTGGTCTGCAATCCCTGTTGGACAACAGGGACACTCCACGCCAAAGGCGACAGTCTCTCCAGGACGATCTCCACCTGCGCACTACATGTCACTACCGAGTCAGAGGCCAGAGGTAGTACACAGATCGCACAGATTTTCACAGATTCTCTGCCAGTTGTGACGGTGACTGCGGGCCAGCGGTCGCTCGACTCCCCTCTGAATCTGTGGTGATCTGAGAAATCTGTGTCCCAATTCTTCCGCCTAGACGAGGCATTGAAGAGTCGAGGCGAAGGGATTTCACTCGGCATGAATTGTGTTTGGTGAGAGGCTGTCGGCTTCCGCGCGGAGTGTCAACAACAGGCTCGTCAATTGCTCCTCGGGTAAGATCGGATATAAACAGGATTCGATGTCTGGGACTGAATCCCAGCAGCTCCATTAAACCTTGCGACCGAAGCAGGAACATCAGAGATGATCCGTAGCCCCTTGATTTGGATTGCCGCGTGCCTGTTGACTCTGACAGCACTCATGCCGAGTTTGGCCTACGCAGCCGAGCCCGCGTTGAAGCTGCAGAAGGGAGATCACATCTCCTTCATCGGCAACACGACAGCAGATCGGATGCAGCACTCGGCGTGGCTGGAGACGAGCATTCACTCGCTCTACCCCGAACTGGATCTGACGTTTCGCAACCTTGGCTTCTCGGGCGACGAGTTGAAGCTGCGGCAGCGGGAAGACAATTTCGGTAGCCCGGATGAGTGGCTGGCCAAGACGAAGGCGAACGTGATCTTCTGCTTCTTCGGCTACAACGAAGCCTTGCGCGGGGCTCCGGCTCTCGATGGCTTCCGCAAGGATCTGGCCGAGACGATCGACGGGATGCACGCCCAGAAGTACGACGGCAAATCGCCGTCGCGGCTGGTGTTCTTCTCACCGATCGCGCACGAGAACCTCAAGAACCCCAACCTGCCTGACGGCTCCGCGAACAACGAGAAGCTGGCCCTCTATACTCAGGCCATGCAGGAAGTCTGTACCGCCAAGGAAGTCCTGTTTGTCGACCTCTTCACCCCGACAAAGCAGCTCTACGCCGCCGCTGATAAGCCGCTGACCATGAACGGAATTCATCTGCTCGATCATGGCGATCGAGCGGTCGCGAATGTGATCATGAAGGCACTGTTCGGGGTCGAGAAGATCCAGAAGGACGAGAAAGAGATCGAACGGCTGCGGCAGGCGATCCTCGACAAGAACTACCACTGGTTCAGCCGTTACCGCGTCGTCGATGGTTACAACGTGTTCGGCGGGCGTTCGAAGCTCGCGTGGTTCGGGCAATCGAATGCCGACGTGATGATGCGCGAGATGGAGATGTTTGATGTGATGACCGCCAACCGTGACGCCAAGGTTTGGGCGGTCGCGAAGGGCGGCGATCTAGCAGTCTCGGATGGCAACCTGCCGCCCGCTCTGGAAGTGAAGACGAACATTCCTGGTCCGCTGGAGGGAGGCAAGCACCTCTATCTGGGCGGGAAGGAAGGCATCGACAAGATGAAGATCGCCGAGGGGATGCAGGTCAATCTGTTTGCCTCCGAAGAGATGTTCCCCGAGTTCATCAAGCCGGTGCAGATGGCGGTTGATACGGATGGCCGGCTGTTCGCGTCGGTCTGGCCGTCTTACCCGCACTGGAATCCAGCTGAGCCGCGTCGGGACAAGATCGTCTGTTTACCGGACGACAATGGGGATGGCGTGGCTGATCGCTGCGTGACCTTTGCGGACGAGCTGAACAGCGTCACTGGATTCGAGTTCTGGGGCGGCGGCATGCTGGTGGCCTCGCTGCCGGAGTTGTGGTTCCTCAAGGACACCGATGGCGACGACAAGGCCGATGTGAAGATCCGCATGCTGCAAGGTCTGTCGAGCGCGGACTCCCATCACTCGGCCAACGCGATGCTGGTCGGGCCGGACGGCTGGGTGTACTGGTCGCGCGGCATCTTCAACATGGCTGCGATGGAGACCCCGACGCAAACGGTCCGCTCGGGAGCCAGCGGGGTACATCGCTTCAACCCGCGCACGTTCGAGATGGAATTCCACTACCCGATCGGTCCGAACCCGCACGGCGATGTCTTCGACCAGTGGGGTTATCAGTTCGCCAACGACGGGACCGGCGGCAGTGGGGCCTACGTGAACATCGGTAAGGGAGTCGGCAACAAGCCGTGGTTCAAAATGCGCGTGCGGCCCGTCTCCGCCACCGGCATCCTCTCCAGCAGCCACTTCCCGGAGAAGAATCAGAACAACTTTTTGATCTGCAACTGCATCGGCTTCCTCGGCGTGTTGCAGCATGAGGTCAAGTACAACGGAGCAGAGATCACCGCCACGGAGATCGAGCCGATTCTGGTGTCGAGCGATCCGAACTTCCGCCCGACCGATGTCGAGGTCGGTGGCGATGGAGCTCTCTATGTGTCCGACTGGAGCAACGCGATCATCGGTCACATGCAGCACAACATGCGTGACCCGAACCGCGACCATGTCCACGGTCGCATCTATCGTGTGACCGCCAAGGACCGACCCCTGCTGAAGCCGCTGAAGCTGAAGGGAAAGCCGGTTGCGGAAGTCTGCCAGGCGTTCCTCACGAAGGAAAACAGCAACCGCTATCGCGCCCGTCTCGAACTCAGCGGTCGCGAGACGAAGGATGTCGTCGCAGCCGTCGGCCAGTGGGCCAGTACCCTCGACCCGGCCAAGCCCGACGAGGCCCAGGCGTTGCTTGAGTGCCTGTGGGTGTTCGAGGAACACCGCGTGCCGAACCTCGATCTGCTCAAGAAGGTCTACACCACTGCCGAACCTCGCGTCCGTGCGGCGGCCATCCGCACGCTCGGTCACTGGGGCACCCGCCTCACCGATTGGGAGCCAACGCTGCTGGCGGGGGCTCGCGACAACTCCCCACTCGTCCGCGCCGAAGCCGTCAAGGCCGCTGTCGAGTTTGAAGGAGTCTCAGCTGCCGAGGCGATCTTCGAGGTGGCCGGTCGCCCGACCGATCCCGAACTCGACACCGTCCTCAACTATGCTCGCAGCAAGATCAACGTCGACAAGCTCGTGCAAGACGCGGTCGCCTCTGGCAAGCCGCTGTCGAAGGCAGCTCAGTTGTACGCCCTGCGAAATGCCAGCGTCGACGATCTGCTCACACTGCCTCGGACCGAAGCGGTGTACGAGGCGATCCTGAGTCGCCCCAACGCTTCCACCAAGGCGCTCCGCGAATCGCTGGGCGGCCTCGCCGAAATTCGTAAGGCCAGTTCCCTGCCGGTGCTGCTCTCGCTCATCGAAGAACGCGACGCCAATAATCAGGCCGACGCCCTCGGAGGACTGGGACAGCTACTCGGTGAGCAGACCGCCGCCGATTTGAAGAAGGAGCATGCACGAATCGAAAACCTCGCCACCAAGGCGACTGCCCCCTCGATTCGGCAACTGGGCTACGTGGCTTGGATCACCGCCGATGGCTCGGGCGATGCCGCGTTCTTCGCGGCCTCGAAGAGCAAGGAGAGCCTGCGCGACTTGCTCGCCGCAGTCCCATCGGTCACGGATGAGAAGCTGCGTGGCGGACTGTATAGCGCGGTCCGCTCGCTGATGTTCGAACTGCCGCCAAACCTTCAGGCAGAGCCAGGCGGAGCGGCGCTGCTTCAAGCCGGGATACAGGTCGACTTCTTTCATCCTACACCGAAGAACGTGGCCATCGAGACGCTGGCCAAACTCAAGCCGAAGGCCAGCGGTGTGGTGCCCGAAATCGTGATGAACGTCCCGCAGCGATTGGAGCCAGACGAGTTCGCTCTGCGGTTCACTGGCATGGTCCAGGTTCCGAAGACCGGCAAGTACACGTTCTCCATCGCTTCGGATGATGGCTCACGACTCTATCTCGATGACAAGTTGTTGATCGACAACGACGGCTTGCACGGCATGGTTGAGAAGACTGGCGCTGTCGATCTGGCCGCTGGCTCGCACCCGATTGTCGTCACCTACTTTGATAATGGAGGTGGTGATGGACTTGAGGTCGCATGGTCGGGGCCGGACTTGCCGAAGCAGAAGATTGCTGCCAACTACCTGACCGTCAGTGGGGGCGGAGAGACGCTGCACGATGTGGCCATCCGCTCGCTGACTGCGATTCCGGGTCACGACGCAGAAAAGTTCCTCGATCTGGCCTCTCTCGTGAAGGCGGATCGGCATCGCGCAGCTGCAATCAGCGCGCTGCGGACGATTCCTGAGCCGCACTGGGCTGCCAAAGAAGTTCCCGGACTGGTCGACAATCTCGTCGGTTACCTCAGCGGCATCCCCGCTCGCTTCCGCACTGCGGGACCAGCGCTGGATGCGGTCGCACTGGCAAAGTCTCTGTCAACCAAGTTGACACCTGAGCAGGCGAAGGCCATGACTGATCGCCTGGAAAACCTGGATGTCCGCGTGATCGCGATCGGCACGGTGGTCGAGCGCATGATCTACGACAAAGAGATGATCGTGGTGCAAGCGGGCAAACCAGTCGAGTTCCGGTTCTCGAACACCGACAACATGCCGCACAATTTCGCGATCCTGAAGCCGGGCTCGCTGGAAGAGATCGGCCTGCTGGGGGAATCGACCGAAACCGAACCGGACGCCAAGGAACGCCACTTCGTACCCAAGTCGGACAAGGTACTGCTCTCGAGCCACTTGTTAGCATCAGGTGAGTCGCAAGCTCTGAGCTATGAAGTTCCCAAGCAACCCGGCGTGTATCCGTATGTCTGCACCTACCCCAAGCACTGGCGACGGATGTACGGGGCGCTGTATGTCTTGGAGAATCTCGAAGAGTACCAGGCGAACCCCGACGCTTACCTGGCCGCCCATCCGCTGCCGATCAGCGATGAGCTGTTGAAGTCGGTCGGTCGCAACACCGAGTGGAAGTTCGACGATCTGATTACCGACGTGAAGAAGTTGCCGCATGGCCGCTCGTTCGAGGTCGGCAAGAACCTGTTCAAGGTCGCCAACTGTGTGGGCTGTCACAAGCTCAACAACGAGGGGCGCGAACTGGGACCAGACCTGACCAAGATCGATCCCAACAAATTCTCGACGGAGCTGCTGCTGCGATCGATCCTGGAGCCGTCGAAGGAGATCCACGAGAAGTTCCAGTCACACCTCTTCGTGATGGATTCCGGCAAGGTGGTCACGGGGATGATCGTGTCGGAAACCCCGACCGAGGTCAAAGTCCTCGTCGACCCCCTGTCGAAGGGCGAGCCGGCCGTTCTGCAAGTCTCCGAGATCGAAGAGCGTCGCAAGTCGCCGACCTCGATCATGCCGCAGGGTCTGTTGAGCAAGCTGACGCGCGAGGAGATCATCGACCTGCTCGCTTATGTCTACGCTAAAGGCGACAAGAAGCATGAACTGTTCGGCGAGCACCATCATCATTGATCGTGTTGCAGTCGATCACAGCAGGAGTGACACATGGCGAAAGGGCCCCCGAAGTCGATCACCCTCGACCACGACGACTATCATGCCCAGCATGTCGGTCGGACAAAGGATGGACGGCAATTCTTCCTCACCATCCCCTTCGTCGCGGCGGCGGAGGAAGGAACTGCCACAGGCTGCGAGTTCATCGCCTTGTACATTTTCGACAAGTCCGGGCAGCTACAGTCGGCCACAATCGACGATCTGGGGCCACGCGAGACGATGGACGCGTCCGCTCGGTTGGTTCGCCGGGATGCGTTACTGGCCTCGCTCGGACCGGTCAAATACCAGCGGATCAAGGTGGCTCCCTTCCGGATTGAGATGTTCGGAGTGGAGTTTGGTTTTATTCCGCGCGCTCCTGAAGAGCCGGGCGATGACTGGTGCGTGATTGTCGAGCCGGGCGACGTGATGTGCTTCTGGCCCCCCTGGACGAGTGGAGACTATGACACCTGAGAGGCCCCGGGGCGACCTCAGCTGTGGATTGGGAAGACCGAGTCGTCATCGACCGATGCGAGACGGGATTCGAATGCAACCGTCGGTCGGGAAGCATCCCTCACAGTCACTCAATTCGAGGCCCGCCTCAGTAGCATCCAAAACACGCCCAGCATCACGCTGAACACGGCGATGGCGATATACCCCGAGCGGACGAGAACGTTTTGCAAGTCGCCGACCGGTTGCAGGGCCACATCCCGCCGCTCCTGCACAATGGCCGTCCAGTGACTTTCCGTCCCCTCGACGGGAGCCCACGCGGCCAGCCATTCGCCCGAGAACTGTGGGTCGAGCGCAGCGATCGGGTCGGTGTATTGGGCACTGCGGTCGGTGTTGCGAATCTCGTCCGCGATCGCGGGGGTTAGAAAAACCTGCTTCTGCCGACTCGCCATATTCGCGGGCGTCATCCAGTGATGATCAAGCAGAGCCAGCCCCTCGCGGCCCGTCTCCGGATTCGGCACTGATTCCGCCAGTGACAGGAACCGCTGGTCGGGACGCGACTCCCCTTGCAACTGCTTCTCCCAACGATTGAGCAGGTCGGTCAGGTGCAGCGACCGACCGAGAACACCGATGACACGGGTATGAGACTCATCCCACACGGGGACAGCAATCGCGATCGCGTACTGCCCGGTCGCCTGGCTGCGGTAGGAGGCGGAAACGCCCGATTTTGTGCGAGGGAGGATGGACCCTTTGGGAGGGGACTCTGCCAGATCGCCCCCGCGCCCATGAAAGTAATCCCGCCGGTGAAAGTAATCGCCGACCGTCGATGTACCCGAGTCACCGAGGACCGGATGGCGAAAGACTTGTCGTCCCTCGACATCGGTGAGGAACCAGCTGCGGTCGGGGTGTCGCCGACTGGCTTCTTCGCGAGCCAGATTCAGCTGTCGGTAGTTCTGGATCGCCTCGCTGTCGGAGGCATCCATGCGACACAGGGATTGCAATTGCGCCGCCGTCAGTGGGGGTGAGTCGAGGATGATCTGGCGGACATGCGGCGTGGTGGCTTCGAACTCCAGTTCTTCGATCCGGGTCAGGATCTCTTGCCTGACACTTTCGGCGAGGATGCGGGCGCTGATGACATCACCGGCGAGAGCCCGCGAGGTCAGGTTCTCCTGCGCAGCTTTCACAATATTCGGGACAGCTGACCCGACCATCCAGGACATCGCTGCGAGGAAGAGCAGCGGCCCCAGAAGCGCCAGCACCAGCAATGGTCGCCGCGACCGCGCACGGTCGCGCTGGTCCAGCAGGTCGAGAACAATCTGAACGTTCGCCAAGCGACGTTGAGGATCTCGTTCCAGACAGCGATCGACAATCTCAATCAGCCGCTTGTCGACGCCCGAGATGCCTCGATGGGCTGATGGAGGGGGGCTGGAGAGTAACAGTTGCCGGTAGGCCGCCAGTCGGTCTTCCGTCGTCCCCGCCCTCTGCAAACCGCTGTCGTCCGACGAGAGCCGACCGGGGGCTGAGCCGGTCAGCATCTGATAGAGGAGTGCCCCGAGGGCATAGACATCCCAGCGAGCATCGGGAATGCCATCCAGGACGGCTTGCTCCGGTGCCATGTAGAAGAGGGTGCCGAGCGCGGGGGTCCGTTCACTCGAAAGCCGCGACTGCCCGAAGTCGCACAGCCGGGCATCCCCCCCGGCATCGAACAGAACATTGGCGGGTTTGAGATCGCAGTGCAGCACTCCGCTGCCGTGGGCATGCACCAGCGCCTGGGCCATCACCCGTGCGATGCGAACGGCATCCTCGACGGGGAGCCGCCCGCGTTCCAGCTTCTGGGCCAGCGAGCCGTTCTCCAAATACTCCATGACGAAATACGGCGGGTCGTGATCCCACGCGACATCGATGAGCCGGACGATGTTGCGGGAGGTGTACAGTACGGCCAGCTTCTCAACCTCGCGACTGAGCAGCGACCAGTCAACCCCCCGCCCGCGCGCATAGAATTTGATCGCGACTTTCTTTCCCGTCCGCAGTTCGCGAGCCAGCCAGACCGATCCGAACGAGCCTTCCCCCAGGCACTGCTCGATCTGGTAGCCGGGAATGGCACCGGGAGTTTGCAGCGAACGGAGGCTCAGCCCTTGCGAGACCTCGCGCGCCGTGGCATCCTGGACTTCGGTGTCCTCGCCCACTTTCAGGGCGTCGCTGATTTTGATGGACTCGGTCACACACACGCCTTCTGGGGATGCTTACTCCACGAAATAGATTGTCGCCGGGAGTAGGGGTGAATGTCGAGCGGTCCAAGCGCCATCGGAACAACAAAGCCAAGCCATCCCGAAGTCACACTTCACTCGTGAGCATCGCTCCCAGAATTCCCCCGGCCCCCAGCAGATAGGCGATCGCGATCAGAGTCAGCCAGGCTCCGCCTCCCAATCCGTGCTTGTGCCAGGTTCCTTCAGCGTCCAGGATTCTCCGGACCAGAAACAAGACCCACAAGTTGGCAACCAAGGCCATCGCTCCCATGATGCCCAGAGCCGCCAATAGTCCCCTGAGCGAACCAGGACGTTTCGTGGTCAGGGATTCATAGACTATTCCCGAAAACCCCACTGCAGTCACCCCGGCGGTCATGACTCCGACCAGGCGAATGATGACCGGAAAGTGAGTGATGATCACCATGTTCAGATCCTCTCCGTTTGGGTCGGTGGAATTGTTGCCTGTGGATTACACACGGCACGTAGGAAACGTGCCCCACGGGGCCTAGAATAGCTTCCGCTGGCCGTCTTGAATCACGCCCTGAATACCGGCGAGGGGATACTTCTTTCCGATGTGTTCGTACCCGTTCGCGGTCAGGACTCGCCCGCGCGGAGTGCGCTGGATCAGGCCGGTTCGCAGCAGGAACGGCTCCACATCGTCTTCGAGAGTATCCGGCGGCACGCTCATGCTGTGAGCCAGCGACGACAGCCCCGCTGGCCCGCCCGCGAAGACTTTATAGAGCGTCTCCATGTACCGCCGGTCCTGCTTCTCCAGCCCCAGCTGGTCGATCTCCAGCATCTGCAGGGCCTCTTTGGCGATGGCATCGGTGATCGCGCCATTGGGGTCTTGCAGCGTGGCGAAGTCGCGAGTTCTCATCAGCAGGTTGTTCGCCTTGCGCGGGGTGCCTTGGCTGCGACGAGCGATTTCGAGGGCGGCTTCCACGCTAATTGAGGTGCGAAGTTTCTTGGCATTACGCCGGACGATCTCGGTGAGGTCCTCCGTCTCGTAGAAGTCGAGATGCTCGCGGTACGGGAACCGGTCGCGCAGCGGAGCGGTCAGCATCCCCGAGCGGGTCGTCGCTCCGATGACGGTGAACGGCTTGAGCTGCATGTTGATCGTGCGGGCATTGAGTCCGTCGCCGAGCGCGATGTCGACGCGGAAGTCCTCCATCGCCGGGTAGAGAAACTCCTCGACGGCGGGGGGCAGGCGATGGATCTCGTCGATGAACAGCACCGACCCGTGCGAGGCATTCGTGAGATACGGGAGAAGATCCTTCGGAGCAGTGATGGCCGGTCCCGCAGCGATCTGAAAATCGACGCCGAGTTCCTTGGGGATCACGGTCGCCAGCGTCGTCTTGCCGATTCCCGGTGGACCATCCAGCAGCAAGTGCCCCAGCGTGTCGCCGCGTTTCTTGCAGGCGTCGAGCATAATCCGGATCAGGTTCACGACCTTCTTCTGGCCGACCACCTGATCGAGGCGTTGCGGCCTCAGCTGTTCGTCGAAGGCCTCGTCTTCGACGTTGAAATCGGTCACGCGCGGCATCGCCGGGGGCGGAGTCTCCGCGACGGCATCCGATTGAAAAACAGGTTCACGCGCCATGACATTCCCTCCCTGGGGCAGTTCCCTGCCTGTGTGGTGGGTAGGGTAGGGACTGCAAGCTGTGAAGGATACCTCGCAACTCCCCGCAGGCCAATCACACGGGTTTGAGGATTTCCCCTGCACCCCGCGACAAGTGCGACAACTAGCTGTCAGCCGTGACAGTCTAATGTCGACAGTAAAGACTCTGCGGGCCATCGCGGAGGACTGAATGACACCCTGAACCTCGCTCATGAATTGGGAGTTCACGAATGGTTGCTGCTCAAATCTTCTGTCCGCATTGCGGAAATCCGGTCTCGATTGCGGCTGCGTGCGGCGTCACCCGATTGCGTGAGGCGATTCGCCTGCAATCCGAACGATTTGGGGTGGAAGCAGTCTGTACCCGCTGCCAAGCGGGATTTCTCTACTCGAAGTTTCGACCGACCCTCCGCACGGACCCCGTGCGATTTGGACGGGACGACTAGGCGAGAGGAACTCACCAGTTCGCAATCCGTTGAAAAACGTGGCATGGGCATCTTGCCCATGTCTGAATCTCAAGGAATCACGGGCTGGAAGCCCGTGCCACAATCCTATTCAACGGGCTGTTAGACTTCCCGAGGGATCGGCACACGCACTCCAGTGGCTCGCAGCGCCCCGGTGCTGAGGAACCGCCGTGTAGCGTCCATCACCTCGGGGTGCCACGGGAGAAACGAGTGTAGTGAGCGGACGGAAAGATAGTCCTGCGCTCCGGGCAATCTGGCGCTCTTCACCGTGACAATCCCGTCGTCATCACCGGGAATCAGTGGGTTAAACCCGTTGGAGTCCCCTTTGGCACCCGCGATTACTGCGAACTCCATCGTGGGCAGCGGGAGCGTGCTGATGAACGTCTCGGGGTCCGCGACCAACTCCTGTCCCGAGGGACCAAAGATCAGTTGGAACAACAGGTTCTTCTGAAGCATCGAGGCGACCTCGGCCCCGCTGTTCGGCGTGCCAATCATCACCAGTCGCTCGACGCGCGGGTCGGAGTATTGCTGACACCAGCGCCGGACGATCAACCCGCCCATGCTGTGGACGACAAAGTGAATCCGCTCGATCCCCTCCAGTGAGGCGATCATTCCTTGCAGCTGATCCGCAAACTCGCTGATGGACCGTTGCGTGCTGGGGTAATCGAAGCTGACGAATGTGTATCCGTCCGGCTGGAGCACTCGTTGCAAGTCGGTCCACGATTTCGAGGACCGCAGAATCCCATGCAGAGTGATGACCGCGGTGCCACTCATCGCGTCGAGTTTGCGGGCGACTTTCTCGTCCGAGAGGGCCAGCTGGCACTCCTCCAGCGTCCCCCAAGCCCGGCGAATATCGGACGGGTCGAGGAGTCGGTAATGCCCGGACAGGACATGCTGCTGAATCCGCCAACCGCGAAAGAACTGTCTATCCGCCCAGAATTGACGGCCTCCCAGTGTAAATGTCGGGAGATTGAAACGACCGCTGCTCATCGTGCCTGCCCTTTGCGAAACCTGTGGTGGAGACTGCGAGTGTCAACTCAGAGCTTCCCTTGGTAAACAGGCTAACAGATCGGGGGAGTGTTCTCCTATTGATCGGACCGCTGCAATTCTGTGTGGGTGAAGTCCCCCAGTCATGAGACAGAACGTCGGCCCTGCGGAGTGAGTTGCATCAATCAGGTTCAAAACCCGAAATGAGAGCGAACACGCTCATGCGGTATTCCACAGTTGGTATACAATCCGGCCCAGAGGAGATTCGAGGAGAAGTCCATTGCTCTCGACCATCACCACAGCAGCCACGAGGATCGAGTTCATGAACGCCGCCCCCTGGCAGAGATCAGACGACATCCTCCAGCGACTCCAGAATTTCGACGCAACTCAAGTCGATGCGATAACGGAGTCTCCACGATGAGCGGTGCATCGACTCCCAGTCGCCAACTCGTCGAATCGATTTGGAAAGCTGCGGTTCGATCTGTCGATTCTGCCCGTCTGGTGAGGCAGGTGATCCGCATTGAGGGCAGCCGGGTTGTCATCGCCGGGACTCCGATTCCTTTGGAGAATCTCCGCCGGATTGAAGTCGTCGGAGCGGGCAAGGCGGGGGCGGGAATGGCACAAGGGGCCGCAGAGGCTTTCGGCGGGCTGGGCAAGTCGCTGTCCGGCTGGGTGAATGTCCCGGCAGATTGTGTGAGACCGCTGTCGTCGATCACTCTACATCCCGCACGGCCTGCGGGGCTGAATGAGCCGACAGCTGCTGGGGTGGCTGGCTCGGAAGATATCCTTCGTCGGGTCGCCGCGCTGGGGGCGGGCGATCTGTGCTTGGTGTTAATCTCGGGTGGAGGAAGTGCGTTACTCCCGGCACCAATCGAGGGCATTTCGCTCGCGGACAAAGCCGCGACCATTCGCCAGATGTCGCTGGCCGGTGCGAGTATTGACGAGCTGAATTGCGTGCGCCGCCAGTTGTCGCGGATCAAGGGCGGCGGCCTCGCGCGGGCGTGTCGTGCGCAGTGGTTGGTGACGCTGGTGATCTCGGATGTGATCGGAGATCCGCTGGAGGTGATCGCCAGTGGACCGACGATTGACTTCCCGCCCGAGCCGGAGCGAGCATTGGAGTTACTCGAACAGTTTGCCCCGGGACTGGTCGGGATTCCGGGTTCAGTGATCGAGTCGTTGCAGCGGCTACGCCTCTCTGGCGTGGGGCACGTTTCCTACGTGCCTGAGCGTGTCCAGGAAGAACATGGGCACGTAAAAAACGTGCCCCACATCAGCGCGGTCTCGATCATTGGCAACAATCAAACTGCCGTTGACGCCGCAGAACGCGAAGCCCGCTCGTTGGGTATTGATGTCCGCGTCCTCAGCGTCGGTCAAGCGGGAGTCGCGAAGACCGCCGGGCGAGAACTGGCCGAGGAGTGCTTGCGCGTCCAGCCGAGTCTCACTCGCCCCTTATGTCTCATCAGTGGAGGGGAACCCGTGGTCCATGTCGAGAAACGCCCCGGTCCTCAGAAGGGCGGACGCAATCAAGAATTCGCCCTCGCCGCTCTCTGCCGATTGATCGAGTCCCATGCCAACGGCATTACGATCCTCTCCGGCGGCACTGACGGCGAGGACGGCCCCACGGATGCTGCGGGAGCGATTGCTGACTCCGCAATCGCTCAAGCTGCCACCCTACACCACCTCAACCCGCAACAGTTCCTCACCGATCACAACAGCTACCCGTTCTTCGAACAAGCCGGCGGCCTGCTCATCACAGGTCCGACACACACGAATGTGATGGATGTCAGAGTGGCCCTCGTCGAGCCGGTGTGACCGCTGAATCGCCACTCACCGGTCAGCCCGCAGCGCCAGCAAGGGCCGCGTGCCAGAAACGTGAGCTGGCGCAGCAGTCCAGCAGACTCTGCTTTGTCGCCTTTTTCTCCGAAAAAGGACGCCGATTCGTCCAGCGATATTTGGCCTGGGGAGGTCGGCGGATCTCCTGTGAGGGAGATGCGTTTCTGATACGCGGCCCTTGCTGGCGCTGCGGGCTAGGCGCTGGTCTTGTGGCCGACTCTCTGGGCTCGTTGTGAGAATCCAAGAGTCTGCAGGGAAAGCATTCCGATGCCTTAGAATCTGGCTGGACACTTCTCCGACTCGCGCATCGCATCGGGTTCGCAGTCGACTCGATCTGAGTTAGGATGCCCACTCAAAACTCACTGCGCTCTGGCGAACTCAGTGACTCGACGAACTACGATCCGGCTGACGCCGGACGCTCGCTATGCCTCCCGAAAAAGCCGAAGCACTGATCATCCGACTGGCCGACTTCAGTGAGTCGAGCCGCGTGGTCACATTTTTCACGCGCGAGTTCGGCAAATCGAGCGCCCTCGCCAAGGGGGCCAAACGACTCAAGGGGCCGTTCGAAGGCTCCATCGATCTGCTCGCTCACGTCCAGATCATCCTCTATCGCAAGGACCACGATGCCCTCGACCTCGTCACCGAATCCCAGCTGATCCGCCGGTTTCAACCGTCTGCGAAACAGTTGTTCCCGCTGTATGCCGGGTACTATGTGGCCGAGTTACTCGACATCGGGACCGAGCCACATGACCCGCACCCGCAGCTGTTCGACCTTGCCATCGAGGCACTCGCCCAGCTGCATGAGGCGAGCGATCCCCGGTTCGCGATGCTCCGTTTCGAGCTGATGTTGTTGCGAGAGATTGGTCATCTGCCGGGCTTCACGCACTGCTCGGAGTGCGATGCTCCCGCCATCTGGGACGGAGAGGCAAAGCCCGCGTTCAGTTCCAAGTATTGGGTCACTCAGTCGGGCCTGCTCTGCGAAGCCTGTGGACGACCCGAGTACGCCCATGCTGCGATTCAACCCGGCAGCGTGCGTCTGCTGCAAGTGCTGTCCGGGGAGGAAACTCCCCACTGGGAGGAACTGGCACCGACCGCTTCGCAACTCAAAGAGGTGCGGCGCATTGTCACCGCAGCTGTGTGCCATGCCCTGGATCGGAAGCCAAAGATGCTGGGGTATTTGAAGTTTTGAGAGCAATGTCAGTGGGCGACCGACACTAGTCCGTAGCTCGCTAAGGCCGGTTCAAAGAGAAGTTTCTGGATTAGTGTGACGGAAAGGCAGACAGGAATGTCTGCCCCACTGAAGAGAGATTCTGATTCTGTTCTACTTCGCTTCCAGCACAACCGGTTCCGTCTCCCCACCAACCAGTTCAATCGTCTGTGGTTCGGTCTCTTCATTCGCGCTGCCGGGGTTCGGTCGGCCCTTCAGAACATAACGGCCCGGCGGGACGTTCTTAAATGTGATCGTATTCGCAGCATCAATGTTGCCACTGCCGCCCCAAGAACCGATCACACTCCCACCCTCGGGTTCGATCTCCACGATGTAGCCGGTGGGGCGTTCAGTCTTTTTGAATTCGACCACGACCTCGATCTGCGCGGACTTCTGCATCGTCAGCTTCACATCACTGGCGGGTGTCTGGATCGGCAGCCCCAGACCGGGACGGCAGTAGCCCTCTTTGTGAATCCAGATCGTAGTCCGGCCGCGCGGAATCTGATCGCTGGAGAACTTCCCGTCCGCGTCGGTTTCGACAGCCTCACTCTGAGTGGGCGAATAGTCCTCGTCTGGTGCCGCCACCGGGTCATCAAACCGCACACTGACTCCGGCGAGCGGCTTCCCGTCCGCGTCGACAACGATCCCGGACACTGGCCCGGGTTTGGCGAGAACGGTGTTGACTCCCACCCAGCGCGGGCCTGCCTCCACACGTTCGTGCGTCACCGTCCGAGTGACATACCCCTCGGCAGAGGCGACCACCTGATACCACCCCAGGGGGATCGACTTGAGAACCCACTTCCCCTCGGCATCCGCATCGGTATTAAGAATCGTCTCGTACTCATAGCCGCCCGTTTTGGGAGTCTTGATGAGCTGCAACTCAATGTGGGCGACCATTCCCGTTTTGGTTTCGATGTCGTTGATCTGCCCCTCCAGGACGGTCCCATCCGTGGCGGCGAACCCGTGGGCGGCGAGGCGCTGGTCGATGACCTCGATTCCCTCGGGGACTTTGACATCCTCCCACTTCACTCGTCCTGCTGGATAGAGATGAATCTCGGGGTACGGTCCCTCCTCGTCCGGGCGAGCATCGGCCCCGCGTCGGAAGCGCTTCCAGTTCTCCGGGATCCACGCGGTAAAGGTCCAGTCGATCTCGGCCTTCTTCCGCTTCTCCACCTCGTTGTTGATGTTAAGCCAGAAGCTGTTGCCAATCCCATCATGGACGTACAGCTTGTGCTTCGGGGCCTCGATCTTGGCGAAGTCAATCAGCACCGCATTGAACACCGCGGTGTCCCCGCGATACTCGCCCACATACTGTCCACCCCCAAACGGTGGCCCCTCCCAGTAGGCGACGCGGGCCTTCACATTGAAGACAGCTGCGGCCCCCTTCTGCCAGCCGTAGTCGTGCAGCGGCTCGTTTCCTTCTCCGCCAGTGATCAAGGCCCAAGCCTCCGAAGTCAAACACATCCCAAACAGCAGGGCGAACATCCCGCCCTGACACCACTTAGCCACCTGAGTAATATCACGCCGTGAACGGTTCATGAGATATTGTCCTTGTCTGAGTGCAGAAATCAGTCCTGTGATTGAGACGTGGGGGGACAGGGAATTGTTAGCAACGATTTGTGAATTTATGAAGGCTGTGAGAACCGTGAGAATGGCTCCGCGTCCGCCGTTGAGGCAAGATACCGACTCGCCCGATTCGGTCCCCTCTGCGAAAGCTCCCCATGCCCCGTCATCTGGCGATCGGTGATATCCACGGTTGCTATGACGCACTGCGGACTCTGTGCGATTTCGTCGAACTGCGAGACGATGATGTCCTGGTCACGCTCGGCGATTATGTGAACCGGGGACCGAATGCCTGTGCGGTACTCGACTGGCTGATCCACCAGCAACGGACGCGAATTCTGCGTCCACTGCGGGGCAATCACGAAGTCATGACGCTCAACGCCCTGAACAGCGACGAGGCGTATCGCCGATGGCTCAGATGCGGTGGGGACCTCACGCTGCGATCTTACGCTCCGTTTGAGGGAGATCGCGGCTCACTAGCCGACATTCCCGATTCGCACTGGGAGTTTATCCAGCATCAACTTCTGCCCTACTTTGAAACCCCGACGCACTTCTTCGTGCATGCCAACGCCTATCCTGACATTCCTCTCGAGGAACAACCGGAGTTCATGCTCTATTGGGAGGACTACGACGATCCGCCGAGGCATCAATCCGGGAAGATCATGGTCTGCGGTCACAACTCCCAGAAGTCGGGATTGCCCGTTACGAATGGGCACGCCGTCTGTATCGATACCTGGGCCTGGGGCACGGGCTGGCTGACCTGCCTGCATGCCGAGTCAGGCCAAATCTGGCAGGCCAATCAACGTGGGCAGGTACGGAAGATGTGGCTAGATGAGGTTTGAGGATCTCTCACCAATCTCATGGCCACGTCTCAACCTCTTTGCCATTTCTCAACAGACAAGGAATCTATAATCATAACGCGGAATCGCCATATCACTGGGCCAACGCTTTCTCAGTCCTCCACGTCCGGGGAATCATCGTCCTTTTTCTTCAGCACGCGCCGCCGCGTGGCACTCGGCTTTTTCTCTGGCTCGACTCCGCCCATCGCCTTACGGACAGTCTCCAGGAGTACATCCATCGCAAAGGGTTTCCGCAGGTAATCCACAGCCCCCAGCATCTCGGCGTAGGCCTTATGCCGACCGCCCTCATTCGCGGTGATCATGATGACCTTGGGCGGCGCGGGAAGCGTGCGGAGGAACTCCAGCACCGGGAAGCCCCCCATGCGCGGCATCATCATGTCGGTAATCACGAGGTCCGGCTTCTCGGTGGTAATCAGCCGCTGCCCATCGATGCCATTCGTCGCCAGCACCACGCGATACCCCGCTCCGTCCAACACGGCGGATAACGTCGCTCCGATCTCGCGGTCATCCTCGATCAAGACAATGGTGGACATGGCAGCTGAATCTCCTGGAAGGTCGCGAGGCACCTTCGACCTGGGTGAGACCGCATGATACCCTTTCGGTTGTCCTCTGTCAGGGATCGGGGGTACTCTGTCGCTATCCGATCTGGTTCGTTGGGAAATGCTTGATGTTTACCGGTCTGGTCGAAGGTCTGGGTTCCGTGGTCTCTCTGACTCCGGACACGGTGTCGCTGACTCTGCAAATTGCAGCTCCTCCCGGGTTACCGGAAGTGGAGACGGTGCGACTGGGAGACAGCATTGCCCTCAATGGATGCTGCCTGACTGTTGTGGCAATTGCGGGGCGAACCTGGAGTTTTCAGGCTGGCTCGGAGACTCTCTCCCGCACCAACTTAGGCCGACTCAATGTCGGTGATGTCGTCAACGTGGAGCGTTCACTGCAAGTCGGGGCCCGGCTGGGGGGCCACTTCGTACAGGGCCATGTCGACGCCCTCGGCTCCGTAGCCGCGCTCGATAAAGAGGGCGAGTGGGTCCACATGACCTTCCGCGTGCCCCCGACTCTGACTCGTCAGATGGTCGAGAAAGGCTCAATCACCGTCGACGGGGTCAGCTTGACGCTCGTCTCGGTCACGCCGGACCAGTTCCGCATCGCCCTGATTCCCCATACCCTGCAAGTCACCACTCTCGGTCGCCGGGCCGTCGGCGATCCGGTCAATATCGAGACCGACATCCTCGGGAAATACATTGAGAAGATGCTGTCTCGGGGGTAAGGCGTTTGCCGAGGACGGTTGCTTCCGTGACTGATCCATTACAGGGAGGATCCGGTTTCGGCTGCTGAACTGAGGTCATGCGGGATTCGTGAGAGTGGTTCGGGCGACAGGCTGTTGGTAATTTGTGGCGAGAGCATCACATCGCCTCCGTGACCTGTTGCACGTCGAGCCATTTCGACGGCAACCCTGAGCTTCCCTCCATGAGTCGTCATTCCGATCTACAACGTGTCCTTGATCTCGGGATCGTCGCCATCATCCGGGCTCCGAGCGGGGATCAGTTGGTGCAAGTGGCTGAGGCGCTGTACGCGGGCGGGGTCGATGTGATTGAGATCACATTCACTGTGCCGCGAGCGATCGACATCCTGGCCGAGGTCAGCCGCAAGCTCGGGAACAAGATTCTGCTGGGGGCGGGGACGGTCCTCGACTCGGAGACGGCACGGGCGGCGATGCTGGCCGGGGCGGAGTTCATTGTGACCCCGGCGGTGCGGCCCCAGGTGATCGAAATCTGCAACCGCTACGACAAAGTGGTGATGAGCGGGGCCTTTACACCGACCGAGGTGCTGCATGCCTGGGAGTGCGGGTCGGATGTCGTGAAGGTCTTCCCGGCGGAGATCGGCGGGCCGACGCACCTCAAGGCTCTGGCCGGCCCGTTCCCGCAGATTCGCCTGCTGCCGACCGGCGGAGTGAACCTCAACACGCTGTCCGACTTCGTGAAGGCTGGGGCCTGTGCGGTCGGTCTCGGCAGTTCGCTCGTCACCAAGGAGCATCTTGCGAACAGCGACTTCGCTGGGATTAAGAAGCTGGCCGAGGCCTACGTGGCCAAGGTCAAAGAGGTGCGAGGGAAGCAATAGTTCGGCGAGCCCCCGGCGTGAGCCGGGGTGTCTCGTGGCAAACACGTTTCTCTCACCAACGACAACTCGCCACAAGGCCACACGCCCATGTCCCTCCCTCGTATGTACCGCATCCGCCAGTCGTTCGACACTCCGCGTCTCGCGGATGTGGCGCAAGCGGTACGAGAGCAAATGACCTCATTGAATCTCGCGAGTCGGGTCCAACCCGGACAGTCCGTAGCGATCACCGTCGGTAGCCGAGGCGTGGCCAATGTGGCCCTCATCACCCGCGAGATCGTCCAGCACTTCCTCTCCTTGGGTGCCAAGCCGTTCGTCGTCCCCGCGATGGGCAGCCATGGGGGAGCCTCAGCTGCAGGGCAGAGGGCAGTGATCGAGAGCTTTGGCGTGACCGAGGAGTTCATCGGTTGCCCGATCAAAGCCACGATGGAAACGGTCATCATCGACAAGACGCCGCAGGGGATTCCGGTCCACTTCGACAAGCACGCTAGCGAGGCGGATCACGTCTTCATCGCCAACCGGATTAAGCCGCATACGATGTTCGTGGGGCCGATCGAATCGGGTCTGCACAAGATGATGTTGATCGGCCTGGGGAAGCATGCCGGGGCGGTCATCTATCACCGGGCGATTAAGTCATTCACGTTCCTGGAAATCATCCGCGCGGTGGCCGATGTGGTGGTCCGGAAGTGCCGCGTACTCGGCGGACTCGGGATCGTGGAGAATGCGTTTGAGGAGACCGCTCTGGTCGAAGGAGTCCCCGTCGAGAAGTTCTACGAACGCGAGGTCGAGTTGTTGGAGAAGGCCCGCGCGTGGATGCCACGGCTCCCGCTCAACGACATCGATCTGCTCGTCATTGATGAGATCGGCAAGGAGATCAGCGGCACCGGCATGGACACTAACATTGTCGGTCGCAAGTTCAATGACCACGCCGCCACAGCCGACGACACGACCAACTGCCGCCGGATCTTCATTCGCGGCCTTACTGAAAAGACCCACGGCAACGGAACCGGCATCGGCCTCTGCGAGTTCACCAACCGCCGCACCGTCGAGGCCCTCGACATCGACTCCACGACTGTCAACTGCGTCACTGCCGGACACGTCACCGCTGCGATGATTCCGGTCAACTTCGTCACCGATCGTGAGGTCGTGAACACGGCTCTGAAGACACTGGGCCTGACCGAACCCGAGGACGCCCGCGTGGTCCAAATCCGGAACACGTTACTCTTGGAAGAGATGCTGGTCAGTGAAAGCTGCCTGCCCCAGCTGAAGGACAACCCGCGAGTGAGCATCGTCAGCGGTCCGCTGCCGTGGGAGTTCGACCTCAATGCAAACCTGATGGATATCTCCCACGGGCATTGAGCCGCATCAAAGAGTGCGAGACTTCGGAAGTTTCAAAGTCTGGCGGGTGAGATTCCCCGGAGAGCTGGCTTATTGGGGTATTCTGAGACTAATCGCTGATTGCTGCCTCTGTCGGCGGCATCCGTTATGATGCGGGTTGAATACCCCTTGGACCCCGCCCGATGCTTGCCCCACTCTCCATCCTCCCCGTGTTCCGCCCGGTGGTCGGTTTGATCCGCCCGCCGGGATCGAAGAGCCTGACCAATCGGGCGCTGGTACTCGCTGCCCTGGCGCAGGGGCCAACGACGCTGACCGGGGTGCTGGATAGTGTCGACACGCAGGTGATGATTGAAAGTCTGCGGCGGCTGGGACTATCGATTGAGCAGGATCTCGCCGCCAAGACGATCTCGCTGGTCGGCTGTGGAGGTCAAATCTCCTCTCAATCACTCAAAAGCCCACCGGTGGCAACCGGTGGGACCGAGCTATTCTTGGAGAATAGCGGCACGAGCATACGGTTCTTGACGGCCATGTGCTGTATCGGGCACGGTCAGTTTCGACTCGACGGGAACGCGCGGATGCGGGAGCGACCGATCACTCCGCTGGTCATGGCTCTCTGCGAAGCCGGTGTCAATATTCAGTGTGAACTCGACACTAATTGTCCCCCGGTCGTCATCAATGCGAAGGGGCTGCCCGGCGGGACGTGGACCGTCGATGGGAATCTGTCGAGCCAGTATCTCAGCGCCCTCTTGATGATCGGCCCGTGCGCGAAGACGGATGTCACGCTCAGCGTCCACGGAGAACTGGTCTCGCGTCCTTATGTCGATATGACGATCGCCAACATGCGGCAGTTCGGGGCCGAGGTCACCGAGCCTCGGCAGAACGTCTTTCAGATCAAGGCCCGCTCCTACCAAGGCTGCCACTACGACATCGAGCCAGACGCCTCTGCTGCCAGTTATTTCTTCGCCCTCGCAGCTGTGACTGGCGGAGATATTACCGTGGAGGGGCTGACTCGTGAGGCGTTGCAGGGAGATGTGGCGTTCGTGGACGCCCTGTTCGGCATGGGTTGCCAGGTGATCTATGGCCCGACCTCGATTCGTGTGATCGGCGGACCGCTGCACGGGATCGACATCGACATGAACGCCATCAGCGACACCGCTCAGACGCTGGCGTGTGTCGCACCGTTTGCGACTGGCCCGACCCGGATTCGCAACGTGGCCCATATGCGGCTCAAGGAAACCGACCGTGTGTCAGCGGTCGTGACCGAGTTGCGAAAGCTCGGTCTCACCGTCGACGAACATGACGACGGGATGACGATTCACCCCGGCCCGCTCACCGGCGGGACGGTGGCGACTTATGACGATCACCGGATGGCAATGAGTTTTTCACTGCTCGGACTGCGGCAGCCGGGGATCATGATCGCCGATCCGGGGTGTACCGCGAAGACCTATCCCGAATACTTCACTGATCTCGAAACTCTGTGCCAGGCTGCCCGATGAACCGCTTCGATTCACAAGGCCGTCGTCCCGGTCGTCCCTCCCACGGCGGTGGTCGTCCGCCGTTTCGCCCTCATCCAGGCTCCTCGACTCCCGACCGCTTCGCCGATGCGCGCGCCGTGACGTTCGAGGCACTCGGCACCTTCGAAAACCGCCGAGCTTTCGTCTCCGATGCCCTCGATCAACTCTTCTACGAGCGGGGCGTTACCGGCCAGGACAAGGGGTTGGCGACCGAGATGTCGTACGGGATCGCCCGACGGCTGGCGACCATCGACGCCATCCTGCTGACGGTGTGTGACCGTCCGCGCGAATCGGTTCAGGAGGGACTCTGGCGGCTGATGCGGATCGGAACCTACCAGCTCGCGTGGCTGCAATCGATCCCGGCACATGCGGCGATTCATGAGACGGTGGAGCTGGCGCATCGGCTGGGACAGTCGGGCTGGGCGGGGTTTCTGAACGCGGTACTCCGGCGATTGCAGCGAGACGTTCTCCCACTCGATCAAGCCGGCTGGTCGAGTCAGCGAACGATCGAGGAACTGGTCGAGAACCCGGACCCCTGCTGGCTCCCGATTCGCGAAGCGCCGTCAGAAGCCGAGCCGGCGGAGAGTCGGGAGTCGGGAGACGGGAGTCGGGAGCCAGAGTCCGAGTCGTCTGACCCTCAACCCTCAACCCACAACCCTCAACCCCTGCTCCTGCTCCTCGACGGTCTCCAACTTCGCCAACCGGTTTTCCCCGACCCGTACCGCTTTCGGGCCGCCCACTGGGCTGCGGCGTTCAGCTACCCCGAGTGGATGATCGACGACTGGTGCCAGCAATTCGGCGAGGTCGGGGCACTCGATCGGGCGAGTTGGTTTAACTCGACGGGGCGGATGTGTCTTCGAGTGAATCTGTCGAGGACAACGCGCGAGGCCGTGCTGAACGAACTTGAACAGTCCGGCATCGCAGCCACTCTCGGCCATTTACCCGAAGCGATCCTCCTCGCGAATCCCGTCCCGGTCGACAACCTGCCGGGATTCTGGGAGGGGCTGGTCAGCATCCAAGACGAGTCTGCGATGGCAGCTGCGGCTTTGCTCGCCCCTCAGCCGGGCTGGCGGGTACTGGATCTGTGCGCGGCTCCTGGCGGCAAGACGGCCCACATGGCGGAGCAGATGCGGAACCAAGGGGTGATCGTCGCGTGCGATGCGACGGCGGAACGGCTGCCGCTGATTGAGCAGAACTGCGAACGGCTGCGAATCGAGATCGTGCAGACCTGCGAAGTAAACATGGACGGCACCGACCTACCGGACGGACCGTTCGACGCGGTGCTGGCCGATGTGCCCTGCTCAAACACGGGAGTGCTGGGCAAGCGCCCCGAAGTCCGCTGGCGTTTCGTGCCAGGGGAACTCCGCGAACTGATCCCGATTCAAATGCGACTCTTGCGGTCAGCTCTCGACCGCGTCAGACCCGGCGGTCGCGTCGTTTACTCGACATGCAGCAGCGACCCGCGCGAGAACGAGAACGTCATCCGCGAGGTACTCGCTCACTACCCGAACTGCGAACTCCGCGACCAGCGGCAACACGTCCCTGGCCATCCCGTCGATGGTGGTTTCGCCGGGCTGATCGTTAAGCGGGACGCGTGATGGGGCTGCTCGCCTCTGGCGAACATCATGAAGGTCATGTCGCCAGTGCGACTACTTCGAAAGCTGTCCCTTCAGCACGAGCGTCGCGGGGCCTTGGCATTCGTGATCGTTGCACGGCTGATAGCGAATTGACAGGGTGACGGACTCGGTGTCTTGATCGAATCCCTCGGGGATATTCACCGTGGCTTTGAGTTGCACAGTTCCTTCGTAGACCGAGAGCAGATCTTCCAGTCCTTCAAACTTGAGGTCAGCTCCGGCGGGGTACTCAATCGGCCCAAGAGTCGACCCACTGGTGAACTCGGCCTTGAGGACTGTGGCTTTCATATTCTTCGGCCGGGCGGGGTTGGCGTTGATGTGCCAGCCGTCCTTGATACGCAGTGTGACGACGATCGGGCACTGGGCACCGGGCTTAAAGTCAGCCTGTGCAAACGCGGCTTCGGCCTGCACGAGAGGGTGGCTCTTGGCCTCTTCTGCGGTTGGACGAGCGAAGACGGTCCACTGGGCGGGCTCGCTCGGCTTCGTGGGTACGGGAGTGGTCGGCGTCGAAGGCACTGGCGCACCCGCCACCGCTTCGGGAGCGGCCTCTTTCGGTCCAAAAGCGGTCAGGTATTCCGCCAGTCCAATCGCCAGATACGCATGTCCCGCTGGGCTACTGCTGATCTGGCCAGCGAAGACTTCCAGTGTCTTTCGAGCGGCATCGCGGTAGCGGTTATCGCCCGTGACCTTGGCGAGCCGGACGAGGTTCCGTACCGCTTGGCTGTTGCCCGACGGCACCACCGAATCGTAGGCGTTCTTGGGTCGCGCGAGCAGCACCTCATGTCGCTTCGAGGTCAGGAAGAACCCTCCGCGCGGGTCGCTGCATTGCTCCAGCATCTCATCCGTCAGACGACGCGCCTCACTGAGCCAGTGTTCATCTTCGGTCGCTTGATGCAGGGCCAGCAGTCCGGCGACCAGCCCCGCATAGTCTTCCAGAAAGGCGGGAACCTTGGCGGTCCCGCCACGATACACATGCAGCAGCAGTCCATCCTCCGACCGCACTCGTTGCAGCAGAAACTCCGCCGCCCGCTCTGCCGCATCCGTGTAGTCTCGTCGCTGGAATGTCTGTCCCGCCTCAGCAAAGGCTTGAATGGCCATCCCGTTCCAACTGACCAACACCTTATCGTCCTTCAGCAGCGCGGGCCGCTTCGTCCGGGCAGCCAACAACTTCTTATTGATCTCTCTCAACTGCACTTCTAGCTCTCCGACCGGAAATTGGAGTGCCTCGGCGGCATCCGGAATCGACTTCGGCAGGTGCAACACCGAACCGACCTCGAACGGCGATTTCTCATTCAGCCCATACACCGCTTGAGCTATGGGCAACTCCTTCGGAGTCAACAGCTGGGCGACTTCAGCGGGCGACCAGACGTAGTACTTGCCCTCGACGCCGTCGCTCTCTGCATCCAACGCGGAGTGGAATCCCCCCTCCACCCCGTGCATATCCCGGAGCAGGTAGTCGAGAGTCCCCTCGGCCACTTGCCGGTAGCTCTTGAGGCTCGTGCGGGCATAGGCTCTTGTATAGACACTGGCGAGTTGGGCGTTGTCGTACAGCATCTTCTCGAAGTGCGGGACCAGCCAGATGCGGTCGGTGCTGTAGCGGTGGAACCCCCCGCCGAGGTGGTCACGGATGCCG
>JAYSUV010000574.1:0-1213 GCA_043718945.1 Planctomycetota bacterium | reverse complement strand
TTGGGAGGCCACTGACCGGTGGTGACGCTGCGCTCACCACCGGCTATTGGCGGGAATCCCTTCGGGATAAATCGGGCTAAGGAACGGAGCGATGGGGGGCAGTCCGCTGAGGCTGGAGTCTCTCGAGCGGGGCTGAGGACCGGAACCCTGCGTCGGATGGCGACCACACTCCTTCGGAAGTCTGGGGGCAGTTTTCCCGAGCCGCTCGCCTAGACGCAGCTCGCAAGCACCTCTCCACATGCCTCTCCAAAAGTCCGGCCCTGGCCACCTCTCCTCCCCCGCACCGTGCCCAAGTGACCCCCAACGTAAGCTCCGCCCTGCCCCCTCTCGGACCACCCCCGCAAAAATTGACCACAGCTGGCATTGCATCGATTGCATGTGTCTGCAAAAATCCAGATTCACCGTGCCTCGGCACGACACACTCCCTGGTAGCTCAATGGTAGAGCGAGCGGCTGTTAACCGCTAGGTTTGAGGTTCGAGTCCTCACCGGGGAGCTTTCTGGACGGTTATGCGAACCAAACCGTCCTGGGTTAACACATGCGGAGCCGTTCTCGCTTGCGGGGATGGCTCCGTTTGTCGTTTCCGGGCCTGGATTTGAGTCGTCCGGGCCGTTATCGCCGCCGAAATCGAAGCCCCGGTCGGGCCGCACTTCCGGGAACAGCCGCATGGCGTAGGAGCCGGTTCGGGTTACCGGGTCGATCAGCCCGAGTTCGACCACCTCGATGTAGTGCTGGAGGATTTGCATCCGTTCTTCCGGCGTGGCCGAGACCAGCAACTCGCCGATGTCCTGCCATGTTTCCAGAAACGAGCGGGCATCATCGCTGACCCGTTCGACGGGAGCCTGCCGCTTGGCGATCTCCATGAGGCTCTTCTTCATCTGCCCTTCTTCGTCTTCCAGCCGCTCCAATTCCGACTGGACGCTGGCAAGCCCCCTCGCCCCGAGGCTCTTCAGCACTTCAACCAACCGGCCGATGTCGGCACGAACTTGAGACAGGCGACGGCGGGCCAGGTCTTCTTCTTCCCGAAGCCGGACTGCCTCACCGCCGAGGCAGGATAGAGCTTCCTGAACGATGCGGTCCCTCGCCTCAACCATCCGGCCTATCTCGGAAATTCGTCCGATGAGAGCATTCTCCAGTGCCACCGCCGGAATGCGGGAAGACTGGCAGGTGTATTTGCCCCCTTCGTGCTGCTGGCGGGTGCAGACGTAGTAGTA
>JAYSUV010000573.1:0-1214 GCA_043718945.1 Planctomycetota bacterium | reverse complement strand
AGAATCGGACCGGTCTTTGACCCCGACGGGGTCTCGTCTCGAAGCCCAGGGTCGGCTGCGCAGCGGCAGACCCTGGGTCAGTCATCCCGAAAGCCCATCAACCCCCACGGGGTTGCGGCAGTCATCGGACGCAACCCCCGTGGGGGTTGAAACGGCTGAAATCGATCGAAACCCCAGGGTTTCCCGCCGTGCGGGCAACCCTGGGCGATGGGGCGAGACCCCGTGGGGGTCAATTCACCGACGATTGAGATGCACATACGAGAAGGTCGATCGCCATCGGGATTGCTTTCCTTCTCTCATACAGGCTGCCAGAATACCGGTTCATCAGTTTTTCCAGTTCGCGGGGGTGACCCGCGTTCTGGTTCGGGTCCATGAAGGGGTGTTCCTGTGATTTTTGGATTTGGACGCAAAGCGGCCGCCGACGACGACGATGAGGATGACGAAGAGGAAATTGAGTACGTCCTGTTCCAGGGCGCCGTCAACGGTGTGGAACCCGACATGAAGGGGAACGCCAAACTGGTTCAAGCCGGTCTGGTGCGGGCCAAGGAATTGGTCACGAGCGCCATCTCCCGCCGCGCAGAGATGGTTCGTGTCGAGCCCAAGGGGCAGGTCGCAGTGACGACCATGTATGTCGATGGTGTCCCCTTTCCCGGCTCCAAGATGCCACCACAGGCTGCTCTGGCCATCACCCAGATGCTCAAGCTTCTGGCGGGTCTGGATGTCAAGGATCGGACCACTCCCCAAGCGGGCGGAATCAAGGCGCAGCTCAACGACAAGAAGTACGAAGTCCGGATCGACTCGACCCCGCTGCCGACCGGGGGCGAGCGTCTGATCATCCGTATTCAGGACGTTAAACAACGTTTCGAAACGCCGGACGATCTGGGCTGGGGAGAGGAGGTTCGTCTGAAGATTCGCGAGCTGGCCTCCCACAAGAAGGGGATCATTCTCGCCGTGGGGACCCCGCTGTCGGGGGTTTCGTGCGGGGCGTTCGGGGTTCTGCGGTCGATCGATGCCTACCTGTTTAACATCTACTCGGTGGCCAAGACCGGGAAGGACATCGCTCACGTCGCCGAGTTCAAGCCGGAAGAAGGGGACACCCTGTCGCAGACGATGGCCCGCGCGATGCGTGCCGAGGGGGATGTGCTGTTCCTCCCCCCATGCCGCGATGCGGCCTTCGCCAAGATGATGGTCGAGGACTCCGAGGACGGCTGTCT
>JAYSUV010000572.1:0-9463 GCA_043718945.1 Planctomycetota bacterium | reverse complement strand
CTGTCTTCAGTTGGCACAGACAGGAATGTCTGTGCCACTCATCAGTGGGGCAGACATTCCTGTCTGCCTTTCCGGCAAACCAATTCTGAATCTGCTCTGGTTACACCAACTCTTCGCGCCAAGCGTCGGCGAGTTTCGGCAGCATTGCGAGTTGCCTTCGTTCCTCGATCGGGCCGCCCTTGGTGTAGAAGACTTGATTGGCCCGCGCGATGGTCCACTCGGGATGGGGACGGGACAGCAGGGTGACCTCTTGTCCGGCCTCGATCGTGCCGGGTTGTATGACGCGGAGATACCAGCCGGTGCGGCTGGTACGGATGACTCGCTTCGGGAGGTCGGGGAGTCGCCAACGGCGGGCGAGTTTCCAGCAGGGCTGGCGGGGTTGGGTGACTTCGAGAATCACGTCGTGGAGAGTGTATCGGTCGCCGATGCAGACATCCTGTTCGGTCTGGCCAGTGATGGTGAGGTTCTCGCCGAAGCCGCCGCCGGCCATCTCGGGGAGCGTCAGTTCTTCCTGCCAGTGCGCGTAGTGGTCGGCGGAGTAGGCGAGCAGGGCCTTGTCGGCACCCCCGTGAAACCGCAGGTCAGCCTGCTCGTTGCCCTCGATCCGGTCGGCGAGGACCCGGATCGGCCCGCTCACCGGCTGCTTGAAGAAGCTCGTCAGCCAGCGCTGGTCCAGCGGGTCAGTGGCGGCATCGCTGCCGTACTCGGTGGGGGTGCCGACCTGGATGGAGAGGAGTTTTGGCATGGAATGGATCACCTCGGGCAGTGATAGCAATCGTGTTCACTTCAGAGGATTGGAACACTAATCCTCACTAATTAACACTAATCCAAATCGGAATCAGTGTTGATTAGCGGAGATTAGTGTTCCAATTCCTCACTTTCGATTCAAAATCAGTATTCATGTTGCATGAACATCGATTCTAAAACTGTTGTATTTACTACTCTCCCTTACAGACGAGCTTTCCACATCCGGACAAACAGTTCCGCTCGACCGAAATCCGCCAACTCGTCGCGTTCATCTTCGGTGAGTTCACCCGCGTTGGACTTCCACAACAAGTGCCGGGCACGCTCCATCGACTCAGTGGAGGGACGGAAGGCCATGACCTGCTCGCGAGTCGGGAAACCCGAGAGAAACTCGGCGATCTCTTCGAAGATTTGGGGTTGGGTGGCTGTGGTCATGACTGTTTCCTGGACGAACAGGGATCAGTGGCGATGGGTTCAACAATTTCATGGTAATCGAATCTGTTTTCTGAAAGCCACAGGCCGTTGGACTTTTCGCCACAACGTCGCCGCGCTTGTCGGACAAGACTTCCCTCTGGCTGACGGCTGATCGCTCTCTCCTACGGCACGAACCAGAAGCAGGCGATCGCCATCGCGGTCGGGAACAGGGCTCCGAGAAACAGGCCCAGCGGGCTGATACCGGTTTCTTCGAACGCCTTGGACGACTGCAGAATCCCGGCTCCGGCGGGGTTCGGAGCGTTGGCGATCACGGTCAGGCCGCCGCCGGTGACTGCTCCGGCGACGAGAGCGTACTTCAAGTCATCTGTGATCCCTTCGACTTGTGCCCCGAGGAACGTCAGCGCGGCATTGTCGGTAATCGCCGTGAGTGCCGTGGCCCCGAAGTAGAGCGTGGAACCCGCCAGGCTCTTGATCAGCGGCTCCAGCCAGTAGGTCTGAAGGCTCCCCAGTGTCACCAACCCCGCCAGAAAAAACCCGACCAGCAGTCCTTCGCGGAGCTTGAGCGGGTCTTGATACTCCTTGGTCGCGACAACAAGACCGAGGAAGATCATGAACACGCCGAAGAACACATCCGCATGATGGGCGAACGCCACAACCAGCGCCAGAAAGAGCAGGTGCAACCCGGTCAGCCACTTCGGCACCGGCCCACTCGTGTCGGGCACCGGCTCAATCGCCACCAGCTCCTTGCGGAACAGCAAGGCAAACACCAGCGTCGACAGGCAACAGCTGGCCGCCGCCCGGCAGCCGAAATGGGTCAACATGAACCCCGTGCCCCAGTTCCACTTCGTCGCCACCATCAACACGGGAGGCGCGGCGAAGTGTGTCAGCGTGCCACCGATGGAGACATTCACAAAGAGCAGCCCCAGCGTCGCATAGGCCAGCTTCTGGCTGATCCCTTGGTCGAAGTAGCGTCGTTTCAGCAGGATCGCCAGCAGAGTCATGGAGGCAGGCTCGGTGATGAACGACCCGAGCAGCGGCCCGAATATCAAAGCCGCCAGGTAGAAGGCCAGCCCCTCCTTGACGGGGATCAGTCGAGCCAGAAAGACGATCAGCTTCTCGGCCAGTGAGACGATCGGGCGGGTGGCCGCCACCACCATCACGACCAGCACAAATTTCGGCTCGGTGTAGTTTAACCCCTCAATGTAAGCCACAGCTTGCCCGATGGAGCCACGCAACGCAGTGATCCCGAAGAAGAGAGCTGCTGCCCAGAGGCCGAATACGACTTCGGTCTCGGCGAGGAAGTGATACAGGTTCTCCTGCATCGACCCTTCGGGATGCTTGTGGGCCAGATTTGCGAAATACTTCACCGAGAAGGTATGCAGGATCGCCAGTGCGAACAGCAGCGTGGCGAGGACCTCGACGGGCCGGGTTTTCTGGAACTTCTCTTCGGAGTGGGGAGCCGGTGCAGGAGTGGTGGCGGGGGTCGCGACAGCAGGGGTCGCGGCAGCCCCCACGGGGGCGGGCGTCTTTGTCGTTTGAGCCAGCACAGGCGAAGTCAGCAGCCCCGAGAGAATGAGCAACAATAAACCCAGCATGGCTCCACGAAATGCAGATATATACTCCGAAGGGGGGCCACAGCGTGAAGGATTCTCGCGAGTTTTCCCCCAAGGTTCTGCCCCCTCTCCCCCACATTCGGTAATGCTTTCGGGAAAGGCTCCATTGTGGGGGAGAGGGGGCCGGAAACGTGAGGGCAGGGTGGTGAGTGTCTTCCTCAAGAAATCCCTCACGGCGTGGCTCTGCGGGATGCAGAGGCTGGCTGAGCAATCCTCCACGGGGTGGCAACAGGACACATCGTTCGCCAGGTGAACTCGATCACATGCTGGAGTCTGTTTAGAAGTCGCAACCCCGTGGAGGCCAGACGGTTGTTCCGTGGCTCCTGGGGAGTCTGTGACTCTTACGGATGCGAATTCGGAGGCTCGCGCGGTGAGAGAACGCTGAGAATTCACGGTCATTCCTTGAGAAGGTGAATCGGAGTCCTCCTCACTCCGGGCGAGTCACCGGGGTGAAGAGTCTGTCGATTTTGGACGGCCCCGACCTGGGCCTGGGCCTCCCTAAAACCGCGTATTGCCTCAAAATCGGAATCGGGATTATCATCCGACCGGCAAACCACTTCCGACTCTCTGTTCGAGCGACCATCCTATGTTGCCCGCCGCCGCAATTGAACCCCAGCGCTCACTGACTTCCCGAATTCTTGCTGGACTCGCCCTGCTGGGAGTCAGTTGGACCGCAGCTGCACAGGCGGAAGAGGCACTTGGCGTACAGGTTCCCGAGGGGTTCGAAGTCTCCATGTATGCAGACGACGATCTGGCCCACGACATCTATTCGATGACGGTCGACTCGTTGGGTCGTGTCGTGGTCTCGGGAGCGGGGTATGTCCGCATTTTGGTAGACGCGGACAACGACGGCAAAGCGGAGTCCTTCCAAGAGTACTCCAATGAGCCGAAGTCCGGGGCCCAGGGGATGTTCTTCTATGGTCGCGACCTCATCTGCCTCGGCGATGCGGGGCTGCTGCGGTACACCGACAAGGATGGGGACGACAAAGCCGACGGAGCGCCGCAGGTCTTCGTGAAGCTCAACAGCGGCGGCGAGCATGACGCCCATGCCATTCGCAAAGGCCCCGACGGCTGGTGGTACTTGATCTGCGGCAACATGGCCGGGGTCAACGAGAAATACAACACGCTGCCGAACGCCCCCGTGAAGACGCCCCGCGCGGGCACCATGATGCGGTTCAAGCCCGACCTGTCGAAGGGCGAGATCATCGCGCACGGGTTGCGCAATGCGTACGACTTCGACTTCAACACCTTCGGCGACATCTACACGTTCGACAGCGACGGCGAGCGAGAGATCACTCTGCCATGGTACGAGCCAACGCGGCTGTATCAACTTGTCCCCGGAGCCGATTGCGGCTGGTTCTCCAAGAGCTACAAGCGGCCCGAGTATTTCCTCGACATGCCGCCGGTCCTCGACTCGTTTGGTCGCAGCTCCCCGACGGGGCTGGTCACTTACCGCCACACGCAGTTCCCGGCTCAGTACCACGGGGCTCTGTTCGCCCTCGACTGGACCTATGGCCGTATTTGGGCCTTACCGATGGTTCCGGACGGCTCCACCTGGACGACGAAGCCGATTGAGTTCATGACCGCTGTCGGCGAGCATGGGTTTGCCCCGACCGATGCTGAAGTCGGCCCCGATGGATCGCTGTTCGTCTGCGTCGGCGGACGCGGCACTCGCGGAGCGGTCTACCGCATCCGCAAAACCAGCAATGAGCCCGACCGCCTTGCCGCCCCCTCCTCAGCTGCCACCACACAAGCCGAAAAACTCACCCAGTGCCTGACCGCACCACAGCCACTCAGCAGTTGGTCTCGCATGCGCTGGGAACCACTCGCGAAGCAGTTGAAAGCCCCTGCGCTGATAGAAGCTGCCCTCGACGCCAGTCGTTCCCCGACCGAGCGCGTCCGCGCTATCGAAATCCTCACCGAGAAGTTCAACGGCCTTGATTCCGACATGCTTAATCGGCTGGCTGATTCGAACGCTCCCGCAGTTAAGGCCCGCGCAGCGTGGTCAGTCGGTCGCACGTCACCCGCGACTCCGAATGTGGAGTTCCTGAAGTCCTGCCTCACTGACAAACAGCCACTCGTGGTACGCATGGCCCTCGAATCACTCGAAGGTGCCGACGACGCCGTCCTGCTCGATCTCGCAGGGCCGATTGCCGCTCAGTTGGGCAGTGGGGATCGACTGATCCGCCAGACAGCTGTGCGTCTGCTGGCGCGAACTTCGGTCGACACCTACCACGTGATCTCGGAAGAGGCCGTCAAGCGTGGCTGGCAATCCGGCATCTCGGTGGCCGTCGCCTTCAATCAGCGGCGCGGCAAGTTCCACAACTACTCCGTGGAGATCGCGACCCGCATTCTGAAGCGGGATCATAGCGAAGCCTTGAAGCTGGAAGCGGCCCGCCTGCTGCAGCTGGCACTGGGCGACGTGATGCCTGCGGAAGATTCCGTGCCCGAGGCGTTCTACGGCTACACCAGCCGCTACGATCTGACGGTCAACCAAAAAGAGATCGAGGCCCTCAACGCCAGCTTCACGGAGTTCTACCCCAGCGGATCGGAACTGGTCGACCTCGAGATCGAACGTGCAATGGCTATGTCCCAGCCGACCGACGCCGGGCTGTTAGAGAAGGTCCTGACACAAATCTCTCCGAAGTCTCACCCCGTCGCCGACATTCACCGGCTACTCGTGACCTCTCAGTTGAAGGTTCTTCCGTCGCCGACTCAGCGAAAGGCAATCGCCAACGCAGTCTGTCATCTGGAAGGGAAGATCAAGACCCGCAAACTGCCCCAGGATAGCGACTGGGATGAGCGCGCGACCGAGATGTACAGCGCCCTGGTCAAGCAGGACGCCGCACTTCCCATCGCGATGCTGCAAGATCCCGAGTTTGGCCGTCCCGGTCATGTGATCTACTGCGGAGAGTTCCAAGAGGAGCAGTACCCCCAACTGGCCGCCGCCTTTATCAACAAGGTGCAAACGACACCCAATTATCAATGGACCAGCGATGTCGTGTTCCTGCTGGGTGGCAGCCCGGATGAGGAGATGAAGGATTTGGTCCGCGCTCAGTTCGAGAATTTCGCACTGCGGAACGCGGTGCTGATCGCCTTGTCCGAAACACCTAGTCCGGGTGACCGTGACAAGTTCATTGCCGGTCTGGATAACTCGACTGCCGATGTCATGGCCGAATGCGTCAAGGCACTGTTGCTGCTTCCCGCCAGCGATTCAGGACTCGAAAACGTGGCGCTATTGCGGGCCTTTCGCAAGCTGGCTCCGGTGGACCAGGAGCGACAAGTTCGCGACCAGTTGGAGGAACTCCTCCGCCGCAATCTCGGCCAGAGCTTCGGCTACCAGGCAGGGCAGGACGGCAATGTGCAAGCAGCGATCGTCGAGAAGTGGACCGCCTACGTGCAAACGAAATTCCCCTCCGAGTTCGCTCGCCAATCGGGTGACACCCAACTCGGCATCGACGAATTGAAGCAGACGCTGGCCACCGTCGACTGGAGTCACGGCGATGCGGCCAAGGGCGAACTCCTGTTCAGTCAGCGGGCCTGCGTCCAGTGCCACAGCTCTCGTGGGGCGTTGGGGCCGGATCTGCAAGGCTCAGCGACACGGTTCTCTCGCGAGGATCTATTCACCGCGATTGCTCTTCCGAACCGCGACGTTTCCCCTCGCTACCAAACGACGCTCGTGGAGACGAAGGACGGCCGCATCTTCACCGGTATGGTCGTGTACGAAGCGATCGACGGTGTCGTGATCCGGAACGCCGCGAATCAGACTTTCCGCATCGAGGTCGCCGACATCGAAACCCGCAAGCCACTGAGTAGCTCGCTCATGCCGGGTGGCCTGCTGAAGGATCTGAAGCCGATCGACTACGCGGACCTCTATGCTTACCTGCGGACGCTGACCGTGCAAACCGCTCAGGCGTTGAGCGACCACCGTGTGACAGAATGAAATGAGTGAAGGGGAGTCAGCCCAGTACCTCGCGAAGTGCGATACGAGTTTGCACTCGCAGGCCCCGCTACAAATCGAGCTTGGCCCAGAACAGCCGTTTCCGATCGGCCCGCGTGCGGAGATCTTCCAGCAGAACCTCCAAGCGGGGCTGTAACACGTCGTTGAACTTCTCTCGGCCATTCACATGGATCCGGACCCGCTCATCGAGATTGATCATGTCGGGTGAGAACCAAAGAGAACACGTCTTGCCTGGGTGAGACACGTAGACCGTCCCGCCGGGAGTGATCTTGCCGCTGATCGGCATCTCGCGAATTGTCTTCTTGGGATCCTCCCAGACAATCGGTTGAAACATCTCCTCCGGAAGTGTGCCTGCCTGAATCCAATAGAAGCGGTTGTCGAACGCGCGAAGTATGCTGACTTCGAAATTGTCGAACTCTTGAATCGGCTTGCGGCGGACCGTCTCCGCCCAGTCCAGTAAGCGGGGCAGTTCCTCAATATAGGACTCCAATCCTCGTTCCTTATATTCACAGTAAGTGATATCCGCTCCTTTTCCGAAGTAGCGGTTCAGCTCTCGCATATTCTCGGCGACCGTGTCTCGATCTCGTTGTCCCGCCACCACGTACCAGGGAAGCTTTATGGCATTCCCATAATAAAACTTGCAGTAATGCCGACTGATGCCGCAGATGGGTATAACACCCGCAAAGAGATCCGGATGCGACATTCCCAGATCGAAGCACGCATCCCCTCCCATCCCATGCCCGGCCAGCACGATGCGATCCGCATCCACCCGACATGTTCGCATAGCATGGCGAATGGAACCGAGAACCGCGCGGTGCGAACTCAGATTGTATGCGTGCTGAGCCTGCTTTGGCTGAGCATAGTGCGGGGCTATGGTGATGAAGCCGCGGCGTTGACCCAGGCCTTCGCGATCCGCATCACCGGCCCACCAGCGGGCCTCCGCATCCGCATCATTCCCGGCACTGTGCAGAACCACTAGCAGTGGATAGCTGTGCTGCGGGTTATATTCTTTAGGAAGCACCATCACGTACGACAGTGGATCTCCCGCACCGTCCGAGGTGAACTCCACTTGCGTGGGAACACCGGGGGGAATCGGAGCCATGTCTTCCAGCATGGGCAGGAACTCGATCATCCGGGCCACTCGTTCGACCGAGACCCCTTCGATCTCCTCCAGAGTCTTTAGAATCTCCGCTCGCCGTACGCTATTCTCCGGAGTCCTCACATATTCCAGAATTAAAAACCGCATCTCCCACATCCGCACCGCAGAGGACAACGAATCATCCGCATCCGAGGGACCGACCACCCAGCTGGAATAAGCCAGTGCCAGTTTCTCGCTGGCCGGGACTTGCGGGTCATCAGCGATCTGTTCATAAGGGGCCAGACGGTCGAGATTCTCCACGGCGTGTAGCTCGTCGCCCAGCAGACTTCGTAGCGGCCTGAGCTGGTCTGCCTCTGCAGGGGGAATCGTAGCTTGTAGCATGTCGAGTTGGAGCAAGAGCTTCGCCCGGCGCTCGCGGACCGAGTCATAGCTCGCGAGGATCTCAGACACCTGGCGTTGGATGTCGACACTGACGCCCACAGTCGGAAACGTCTTCACCGCTCCATAGGCCAGCTCATGTTGCCCGGCTGTTCGACGACGAATGATCTCGTTGAGCACACGGCGAGAATCGAGTTCGTCCATCAAGGCGGTGGTTCTGTCGCACTCGGCCTTCTCCTCGGGGAAGTCCTGCACCAGGAGTTGGATCTCTTGGCGGGCCGCCTTGTACATCTCGGCCTGCTCATAGAAGGCGACGAGTTTTCGCCGGTCGATGACATCTGACCGGTTGACTCGATTCTTAAGAATTCGGTCGATGACCTCCGGCCCGAGCGATTGAGTCGTGCGGGCGAGTGTCCAGTCATACTTCAATGCCTCGATCCGAAAATAATCCGGACGCAGCTCCACAATTCCTAGCATAATATCCAACGTCGTCTCGGGCCCCGTCCGCAACTGGACCATGCCATGTCCAAACTCGTCGAACTCCTCGACGCGGGAGAACGTCCCGATTTGTAAGGGGAAGTTCTGCTGGGTCGATTTGTGTTGAGGGATCTTAAAACTAATGATACTGGAAGGGAGTCGGGCGTCATCCAGGACTTCGGCCATCTGTCGCCCGGGAACGGAAAGCCGACGCGGTCCGTCGTCGACCATCCAGATGGGGCACGTCGCGGGCACCTTCTTATTGAGATTGGATTTCAGTGACGAGTAGACTGCGACACTGTTGAGTCCCACCACTTTGCCCGAATAGGTCAACCCGCTCTTGAGTCGCAGCGTCTCCGCGCGCACGCTCGACACAATCGCGATCAGGGCGATTGCCATACAGGTTCCCCTCGCCAGTCGCACAGGTGTTCTCCAAAAATGAGCGGCTAGGCGCTCGCCGCCGGTTCTTCGCATGCCCAATGGCCCCCGAGATCGGCAGCTGTCGCTGATGCGATTCTCAGTCCGTCACGCGCCGCTTCCCCATCATCGAGTGTTCCCCCGCGACTTTCCAGTAAAATCCGGATAGCTGGGCGAATCGGCACGATCGATAGAGTTGAACCTCGCGAGCGACCTGGCCGCTTAGAGCGGATTCCGATTCTGTTGAGCCCGGTTGAAAATGGCGGCGCTTTCCGGGGGAAAATCTGGATGAAAATGGCAGCGCACATGCGTGCAGTTCGATGAAGCCAGAAGATGGGG
>JAYSUV010000571.1:0-1215 GCA_043718945.1 Planctomycetota bacterium | reverse complement strand
TCGTCACGATGCAGCCCGCAGCATGCGGCTGCAGGCTGCCCCTGAGCTCGGCGACTTCTTTGCGCCCGACGGTGTGAAGCCAACGTTTCGCCTGAATCTGGATCAGCAGATGACGGATCGGCCACGAGCTGAATCCTGGCCGGGCATTCACATCAATCCCGCCGTCCTGACTGAATTTCGTGACCTCAACGCGTTCAAAGCCAGACCGCTGAAGCAAGTCACGGACGAACAACTCGAACCCTCGTGGATCCAACGCCAATAGCTTTTTTCGAGTGGGCTCAAGGACGGCCAGATCGGGAAGGCCTTCGGCGGGTGGCCGGTCATTACTGACCAGAGGAACCTCCCGGTCCAATGGTCTTAGTTGAGTCTCGACTCGTTCACGTGCGGATTCAGCGGCCTCTCGGTCACTCGCTATGACGATGCGGCTTGGTTGGTTATGGACAAACAGTTCAAAGACCCAGACCGACCGCCACTGGCCTTCTGCATCAACTTGCTGCTCACGGTAGCAGCGTAAGAAATCGAGTAGTCCCAGAAACTGCCAACGCTTGTTGTCACGAAGCGCACTGCGCCGGCTCGCGATCTGAGCAAAGCCATAGATTGGAAACCGCTGATCGGGCTGCTGTGGAAGTCTCGCATTTGGCCCCGATAGATTCTGATCACCGGATCGTCCGGTCCCCGTATAGACCAGCACGTTATCTTCCAGTCGGTCCACATACGGATTTTCCAGAAGCTGCCTCGGGGTCGGGATAGAAGTGAATAAGGCGGCTCGTCGTACTTGCCCATCGCCGTTTGCCCTGACGCGAACACCTCCTGCATTGCCGACTTCAAGCGATCTAAAGATTTCCTCGTTGGAGTACAGCGAGCCAACGTCGAAAGAGGTGCAGGTCTCATTCATGGCGTCGAGCGATCAGTTGGGTGTGGCTTCACAACTGATCCGTTCGGCCGACTCGACGCAGAGATGTGCTCCCTGGATGACGCCGCACACAGCCAGTCCCGGGTGCTCTTGTTGGCATGCTGTTTCCGCAAGATCGGGCGAGCGCGCCCGCACAATCGTGCTGAACCGCTGTCCCGTATCGGGCCAAAATCCGACTATCGTGAATGACCGCATGATGACTCTCCTCGCGCCATTTCGCCTGCCCCGACGTGTGTGTCGTTTCACCAGGCGAGGTGACAGAACTCGCATTGAGCTTCAAGGCAGGCGGTGAGCTTGAGAGA
>JAYSUV010000058.1:0-6352 GCA_043718945.1 Planctomycetota bacterium | reverse complement strand
GGTTTCGCCGGGCCGCACCACCAAACGCACTGTCGACATTGCCACTCCTCAAGAGACGTTGCGAGCGGTCCGAGCCAGCGCAGCCATGCCCTGGATCGCCTGACCATAATCCGGTGTGTCAAACACCGAACTTCCCGCAACGAACAGATCCACCCCGGCCCCCGCTGGGTCCGAGATGGTTTTCGGGCCGATTCCCCCATCAATGGAGATCAGCACCGACGGGCCAAACAGAGCCCGGACTTCCGACACTTTTTCGATGGCCGCTGGGATGAAGGACTGGCCTCCGAACCCCGGCTCGACGCTCATGACCAGCACGAGGTCGCACTCGCCGACGGTCGACGCGATGGCCGACACGGGTGTTTTGGGGTTGATCGCGATGCCCGCGAGGCAACCTGCCTCGCGGATGCGGCGTAACAACGGCAGCGGCTGGGGGACCGCCTCGATATGAAAGGTGATCGCTTGGCACCCGGCTTTGACGTACTCATCCAAGTACTTCGCCGGGTCCGAGATCATCAAATGGGCGTCGAAGAACGCCCGCGTGAGCGGACGCACCCGCTCGATCAGCATCGCCCCATAGGAGAGGTTGGGCACGAAATGCCCATCCATCACATCCCAGTGCAGGACTGCTGCCTCGGCGCGGTCGAGCAGTTCGATCTCTCGACGAAGATTCCCGAAGTCGCACTTCAGCATGGAAGGTGCGATCACCGGAAGTTGCAGCCGCAACGCAGCTAGAGACGCCGAAGCGTTCATCCCAGATTCACAGTGCGACGGAAGTCGGAGCGAACCAGCCCGAGAAACTCGGCGGACTCCCACGCGTGGTCAACGACCAGTCGCGCTTCCGTCAGGAAGAGAAGGATTCTCGATGAAGTGTGAACTTTCGTCTAGCGAAAAAGCGAGATATTCAAAAATAGACGCAACGGTCCGGTATTATCCGGACCGCTGCGTTGCAGGAAGGCATTGTGTGGTAATGAGTTACGGACGCGGGTTGTATGGTTTTGCGTCTTCGCCCGCCTGGGCGGCCTTGTACTCTTCATGGGCCCGGACAGTGTTCGGCAGCAGGAATTCTGGACCTGCTGGGAAGTACTGGATGTCGTCCCGCAGGTAATCCGGAGAAGGCAACGTCTGACCACCGACCGTAGTCTGGCATCCCGTCAGGCTACCCATCAGTAGGCATCCGGCCAGAAGTCCGAGCGTCCCGAGGTGCTGTTTGGTGAGGTTCATTCCGCTGCTCACAGGTCGAGGATGACAGTTGCGGCTCCACCGGGAGCCAGTTCAAACGCCAGTCACTACCTATTTCATCGGCCCTCCCCGCCCGAATCTTCAGGAAAACCGGAATAACCCGCAAAATCTCCCAATCTGCCCGTTCACTGACTTGAGCCCAGTCACCCGACGCGTCAGCGAGGGAAACGCAGGGAAATGTCGCTTTCGCTCCCCCTCGCTGACGCGTCGGGTTAGTAAAGTAAGTGCCATTGGGCTTGAGCCCACGCGACAAGGAATCTCAGTCGCGGAGCGATATGATCTGCGGTGATTGTCAGTTTCGAAGGCGTATACAGAACTTGGGATTAGATTTCGAGCATCCCGGCGAGCCCCCGGCGTGAGCCGGGGTGTCAGAACCCGACCGTTTGGCCTCCGATGTTGACTCGCTTCTGGTTGATCAAGACTCCACTGTGCTACGTCAGGAGAGTTCTTTGCATCCAGCGGATGTTCTTCCGCATGAACACCCCGGCTCACGCCGGGGGCTCGCCGGGCTGACTCTTCTGGATCGTCGAGATGTCTGACTGAGCGCCGCGCGAGTAATCTCAGGACATGCCCGCTAGACTCCAATTTGAAGACCTCGACTCGCACCGCTGGCAGGTCGCCGGATGATCTCCTTGCAAACTCCTTTGGCCCGATCCCCGACTTCGTTCACCCGGCGGGTGTTCGATCTGTTGGTGATCGTTGCCATTGCGGGGGGATTGCTGGCTTTGGCTTGGAGGGTGGCCCGCGAGCGCGGACGGGAGCAGGCTGCGCCGCTGGCGACTTCGCTTGAAGGCCAGCAGTTGCCAGAAGCTGCGGAACTCCAGTTGCTGCTCCCGCTGGAAAAATTCGGTATGGTGTTGACTCGGGAGCCTGTGGAGGGCAACTCGCAGCAGGCACTGGTGGCCCTGGAACAACGCTGCACAGAGGTGCTGGCTGTCGCCGACGAGTGGGTGCTGTCGCTGGCGGTGTCACCCGAGGAGCAGCTGATGCTGGATTCGCTGGTCGGGGCGGAGCCGCTGCCTGGCCCGCTCGATCAGCCTCTGGCAGCAGTTCGGCTATTCCCGCTGACACAGCCCACCGGACGAGCCGGGATTCGAGAGCCTGCAACTCGAAATCGCCCCCTCACCCCGGCCCTCTCCCCCACAGTGGAGTCCTCTCAGACAGTCGAGCCGCATGTGGGGGAGAGGGGGCAGGAGGGGCAGAGACCCAGCGACGACTCCGGCTCCAGTGCCGCAGCTGGGCGGCGTCTGATATGCTGGGGGTTCATCGTGTCGGATGGAGCGGGTGGGCACACCGTCTGGTTTGCCCGTCCGCGCGACAAGCGGCCCCGATCAGATTCGCAGAAAGGTCACGCCCCATGAAGGGATTTACTGGTCTACTGATAGCGGCGATCCTCGGCCTGGCGGGGGCGGTCTGCAACTGGCTGTATCTGCAAAATGCCTCGAACACGCTGGGCAAGGTGTCGTTCATTGCGATCAAGCCGGATGTCAAGTTGAACATCGGTGATTCGATTCGGGAGGAGCATCTGCAAAAGATCGATCTGCCCGGCAGTGCAGCGGGGAACTTGGAAACGGTCGCTCCGCTGTGGTCGGCCAAAGCCGCTGTGATTGGTCAACGAGCGAACCGTATTTTTGTAGGTGGCGAAATCATTCTGGAGATGGATCTCGCCGCCTTGGCACAGCAGCAGTTGGCGAAGTCGCTACAGCAAGACGAGGTCGCCTTCTGGGTGCCGATCGATCCTCGGTCCGTTGTGGCCGAGCAGATCAACCCCGGCGATCTCGTATCGTTTGAGATCCCGTCGGCAGCAGCTTCCCCGAACATTCCGGAAGGCACCGGCGTCAACAAGCCTGGAGAGGGAAAGCCCTCCGAAGTCATTGGCCCGTTCCAAATCCTCGCCATTGGAGCCCGTCGCGAGCCGATCAACGTCCAGCAAGCCTTCCGCGGTCGCGGAGCCGCCGAGACGACTCTGACTATTGTGGCCAAGCTCACGAATGGTCAACTCGACCCACTGACGGCTCGCCTCTCGACCGCACTGGGAGCCCGCAACCGGCAGGGCCTGATCGTGCTATTACACTCCACGAAACACCCGGCGAGGTAAGGCGATGATCGACTCGCCTGCGTTTCGGCTCGAACGACTAGCTGTCAGTCTTCCAGGGGGCGAAAGACGGTGTGTCAGTCCCAGGCAACGGGATTGAGAAAAAAGGAGGCGAGCAAAACTCCCCGGCGACTTTGAGTGCCAATCGGGTTCAGGGGAAATGGCTCAGCCAATGCAGTCCACCACCGCTGGCAACCCGCCCGGCGGCGCGGTAGAGTCCGCCCTCTGACTCGCCCTGCAAATCAGCTTGCTCAAGGTCTGACCGTGAACGCGAAGATTGTCCTGCTCCCTGGTGATGGGATTGGTCCCGAAGTCGTCCGTGAAGCCGAGGCGGTCCTGCTCCGCGTCGCCGCCAAGTTCGGCCACAGCTTTTCGTTCTCGACCCATCTGATTGGTGGCTGTGCGATTGATGCGACGGGGTCAGCCTTGCCGGATGAGACGCTGGCCGCGTGCCGTCTGGCAGATGCAGTATTGCTCGGAGCGGTCGGTGGGCCGAAGTGGGATGATCCGAAGGCCAAGACACGTCCGGAAGCGGGGCTGCTGAAGATTCGCAAGGAGTTGGGGCTGTATGCGAATCTGCGGCCAATCACAACGTTTGACTGCCTGCTCGATTCGTCGCCGCTCAAGCGGCACATCGTCGAGGGAACCGACATTCTGTTCTTCCGCGAGCTGACCGGCGGGCTCTATTTTGGCGAGTCGGGGCTGAAGCAGAATGCCGACGGCAGCGAGACAGCCTTCAGCACGATGACTTACAGCACGCATGAGGTCGAGCGGATCGTGCGGATGGCCGCCAAGGCCGCCATGGGGCGACGCAAGAAGCTGACGATGGTCGATAAGGCCAACGTGCTGGAGGCATCCCGTCTCTGGCGGCGGGTCAGCGAGCGGGTCGTGAAGACCGAGTTCCCGGAGTTGGCCTATGATGTCGTGCTGGTTGACTCGATGGCGATGCACCTGATCTCGCGGCCCTCGACGTTTGACGTGGTCGTCACTGAGAACATGTTCGGCGATATCCTCACCGATGAGGGTTCGATGCTACCGGGATCGCTCGGGCTGCTGCCTTCGGCGTCGCTGGGAGAACCCGGACCGGGGCTCTATGAACCGATCCACGGGTCGGCTCCCGACATCGCCGGCAAGGGACTCGCGAACCCGCTCGCCACCATTCTCGCAGCTGCGATGTTGTTGCGTCACTCGCTGCATCTGGAACAAGAAGCCGAAGCGATCAAAGCGGCCGTCGAGTCGGTCCTCAATGCCGGACACCGGACGAAGGACATCGCCCGCCAGGACGAGACAGCCATCAGTACGACGGCCATGGGGCAGTTGGTACTGAAGGCTCTCAGCTAAGGCGGGCGGACGAAAATAGTCTCCCCGCCATCCCGCTCGCCGGGGTGGTTCCCGCGCTTGTGCGCGACTGCACTCTCTGAGCTTTTGAGTCGTGCAAAAACGCCGGAACCACTGGGGCCAGCCCAGTGGCGGTACTTTTGTCGGACACGTCATTCTGGTTTCGACAAAAGTCTGACCGGCTTTTTGAAAATGTCCCGTGGCACGGGCGTCCCGCCCGTGAATCCCTTGGAAAACGCATGGGCGAGACGCCCATGCCACGCTTTTCAACAGGCCGTGACGACTTCTGCTACGGACTAGTCAACACCCCGAGGATATTCCCCCCACAGTGGTAGTTTTGCAGGCCGACTCGCCTCCGCCAACGCAGCTGGACCAGGAGTTCGACCGGCTGCCCTTGCCAGGAGTCGAACACCAGCACGACGAGACGGGATTTCGGGGGGGTGTCACTCGTGAGGCCGATCCCCGAGTCGGAGAGGTCGTGAACAAGATATATCTCCTCGCGGTGCTGAACCATCACGGTCTTCTCGCCTGCCGTACCGATCTTCAAGCAGCCCGCTTTATGCACCCAAACTGGGCGGCGAAAGGTCCGTCTCACAGAATCCCGGCGGTCCCAGAGTCGCTTCTTGCGGCGACGCTCTCGCGGTGTCTGAGTGAGTACAATGCCCCAACCGGTCACATAATCATGCACCACTTTCCGGAGAGCGATGCGGATGAGATCGGGAAGATCTTTGATCGAGCGGGAACGGCAATCCACTGAGGTGTCGTATTTGGCTTGACCAATTGGAGGTGGAGTCTGTTTGTTCGCGAGCATGACAGCGTGCCTCTTCTCGCCCCGGGTGTGTCAATCAGACAGCCCATTCATCCGAGCGGAGCGGATCTCACACAAGGGTTGGAATAATGGGGTGACCACGCCAGGGGACGCAATTGAACCCTACGTCGCATCGTGCGGAAGGCAAGCTCTGGCTTGGCACCTGCGTGTAACCACTCAGGCCGATGATGCCGACGAGCCACACCATGAAGCAGATCTGTGGTATTACGTCGACATTCTCCTCCCTCGGACTGGCCAGCACGAAGCCAGTCACACCGCCCCATTCCTGAATACTTCGCCCCTCGCTTCAGTCCCCTTCTGGACGATTCGAAATTCTCGGATGCCACCTCGACGGACGCCGCCTTGCTGGACGGGGCGGGCATCCCTAAAATCCTCAGCTTCGGCGACTTCCTGCACAGGCATGCCTCAACAGAGGTGGACCCGGTGCGGTGGTGTTTACACGTCACACCTCGGAAAGGTGCGGTCTGATGGGCAATTGGTTCTCAACAGCTTTGGCGGCCGTGGAAGAGATTCCGAATACGGCTCCCGCTGGGGATGTGGCAGAGAAGGGGGCTGGCGGCGGCATGGGGGGGATTCTGGTCCTGCTTCTGCCGGCTGTGGTGGTCATGCTCCTCATGCAGTTCATGGGCAACAATCCTCGGAAGCAGGCACAGCAACAGCTGGACAAGCTGAAGGGCCTGAAGAAGAACGATCCTGTGGTCACGATTGGCGGGATTCGGGGCACCTTTGTCTCGTTGTCTGAAGACGGCACAGAAGTCACGCTGCAACTCAATGACAACATGCGAGTTCGGTTCGAAGCGAGTGCGATTCGGTCAGTGCCGCCCCCAGCGGCCCCGGCCAAGAGTTAGTGG
>JAYSUV010000570.1:0-3351 GCA_043718945.1 Planctomycetota bacterium | reverse complement strand
CCCTGACATCGTTCGATCTCCATGAAGTCTCCGGCAGCCGAATGACCACCCAGAAACCACCAAGCTAACGCAAACTACCCAATCGCGCAATGGAAGGTTACTACACCCGGCGGGATAGGATGTTCCGGTCCCAGCGATTCCCTCGTCAGCTGGTGGGGATGGCCTGTCATCGTGTGCTCATTGGACTTGATTCGCCTTGGATCGAATCACTAGGGCGTAGACTGTTGTGACAACTCCGATCCGCGTAGCATGAGACCATGGGAGGGCTTTCCTCTGGCTGACCGCTCACTTTCCATTGGATCCCCATGATGCGTACCCGCCCGGCCCTCTGGTGTGTTGCGATTGGACTCCTCTGTTCAGCTGTCGTCCAGGCCGCTGAGCCCGCGGATCTGATCCTGCATGGCGGAAAGGTGTTCACGTCAGACGCCGCGAACTCGATTGTGCCAGCCATCGCCGTGCGCGGTGAGCGGATCGTCGCGGTAGGGACCGACGCGAATGTTCTGGCGCTGAAAGGACCGCAGACGCAGGTGATCGACCTGGCGGGCGGGATGGTGTTGCCGGGGCTGATTGATTCACATGTGCATGCCTCTGGGGCGGCAATGTTTGAGTTCGATCATGAGGTCCCCGAGATGACCTCGATCGCGGACGTACTCGCGTATGTCCGGCAGCGCGCCGTCGTGGTGCCGGAGGGGGAGTGGATCAACCTGTCCCAGGTCTTCATCACGCGGCTCCAGGAACAGCGTTACCCCACGAAGGCCGAACTCGATGAGGCCGCGCCGAAGCACCCGGTCGCCTTTCGCACCGGGCCCGATGCGTCGGCCAATACGCTCGCCCTCCAGGAAAGCGGCATCCACAAGGCGTTCGCTGCGGAACACCTGGATCAGGTTCTGGTCGATGCGAACGGCGAGCCGACCGGTCTGCTCCGCAAGGCCGGTTCCGTCCTCAAGTCGAAACCCGCCTCCACAGAGAAGAAGGCCACTCCAGACGAACGCGATGCCCGGTTGGTGGCGTTACTCAAAGACTACAACAGCGTCGGCATCACCGGAGCGCTGGACCGCAACTGCTCGCTCGATGGCCAGGAGCAGTTCGAACGCCTCGACATACGGGGCCAACTGACCGTCCGCATGCGACTCTCTCGCAGCTTCGACGCCAATCGGCCTCTCGAACAGATCACGACGGACCTCGATGCCATCGCAGCTGACCCGCTCTTCGTGAAGGGGAGCGAGCGACTGAGGATCATCGGGATTAAGGTGTTCCTCGATGGGGGCATGCTGACCGGCAGTGCCTTCATGAGCGAGCCGTGGGGCGTCAGTCGCATCTATGGGATCGAGGACCCGGCCTATCGTGGCATGCGGTATATCCCTGACGATTTCCTGGTCCCTGCCGTGCGCGAATGTGCCCGGCGAAACTTGGCCTTTACAGCTCATAGCGTCGGCGATGCGGCGGTGTCAGGATTGCTCGATGCCTACGCCACGGTCAACAAGGAGATCCCGATCGCGGCCACTCGTTCGACACTGACACACTCGAACTTCATGAGTGCCGATTCCGTCAAACGCTGTGCCGAACTGGGGATCGGAGTCGACATTCAACCGGCGTGGCTCTACCTCGACACGCACACGCTGGTGGCTCAGTTCGGGGAGCCGCGGCTGCGGTACTTCCAGCCGCTGTCGAGTCTGTTCGCGGCTCAGGTTCCAGTCGGCGGCGGCAGCGACCACATGCAGCGGATCGGGTCGCTGCGGAGTCTGAATCCCTACAACCCGTTTCTGGGGATGCAGGTCGCCATCACCCGCCTGAGCAAATTTCATCCGACCCCGCTGCACCCGGAAGAGGCCCTGACCCGCGAGCAGGCGATCCGCTTCTACACGATCAACAATGCCTGGCTGATGCGGTCGGAGACGGAGATCGGCTCGTTGGAGGTCGGCAAACGCGCCGACTTCATCCGCATCGACCGCGACCTGCTCACCTGCCCCGTTGAGCAGATTCGCGAGACGAACGTGCTGGGGACATGGATTGACGGGCAGAGAGTGTTCAGTTCGGAGGAGTGACTTTCTTTCCGTACTCAATCCATCAAACGAAGCCGTTTAGCTTCGACGCGAAGGCTTTGCGCTGCGGAGCGTCGCGGCGGACGGGTGGCACGGTCTGAGGCCTCACTGTCCTTTACACACAACTCCCTTCTGGCTCGCCGAAGGTGAGCTAGGCGATGGAGAAGTCGAGCATGCGGCGGAGGCCGATCCAGACGGGTTGGGGGCCAGCGGGCAGTTCTTGGGGGCGGTTGTTGTAGCCCCCGAGTTGAGTGAGCAGCTTCATGAACTCGCAGAGTCGGGGTGGCGATTTCGGCAGAGCGGTTTTCTGGCCCCATAATCCAAATGATGCGCCAGACCGGCTTCCATTCATGGTCGGCAAACACGGTGGGACAGGGGAGGTCGGGACAGGTTCGATTGAGATCAGTCAGGTACAGAATCTGCCAGGAGATGATGTGGGACATCGCCAGGCAGTTCGGCAAGCGGGACCGAGTTTCGAGCATTATCTTCTCGACCTGGCAGCCGACATTAAATGTGGGGATATATGTCTCGATGGTCCACCTCGCCGCGTAATAATCGACCGCGAGCAGGATCTCGGCGATCGTCTCGATCGGCAGCGTCGTGACGAGTAACCAGCTGACTGCGGTGTCATCGCCGGGGCCATTGACCTCATGCCTGATGATGACATTGTGCGTGATGGCATCCAAGCCCGGACGATGATTCGGCGGGACGGGTGGCACGCCCTGAGTCCTCGAAGGGCGTGGCGAACCATCCATACACGTCAAAGTTCAGCCAGCGCGCAATTCCCTCGCCCTTTCGCAGAGCCTACAGGGCGTGCCACCCAACCCGCGAGGCGCTCCTCGAATGGACCTCGTGGCTGACGCTGATCGAGGTCTCGTTATGCGCCGTTCGCGTCCCCCGATCCACCCGAACGTAGGCGTCCGGGCGACAGACGGCTATCAATCCGTAGTCCACCTGTAGTCTGGACCCCCAGGTCCGGACGAACTCAGGCGAAGTCGGCACACCATTGCGTCGCTGCACGGATTTCGTGATCGGTTGTACGGCGGGGTGGCACTGTCAAAAGAGATGCTCGCGTTGAATGAGGGGCGAGTTTGGGTGCCACTGGCGGTTGCTTTGGGCTGCCAGTGTCTGCGGACGACGTGAGACTTTCGGATTGTGATTGACCACGGGTGACGCACTCACACTGGCGAGTCAAAGCCCTCACCAGATGGCACAGCGCGCCGTGCGCTGCGGCCTCACACGCGAAACGCCCGCGAAATTGGACTCGCGACTGCCGCATTCCGAACTGGCGTCTCCCGCGCAGCTGCGA
>JAYSUV010000569.1:0-1217 GCA_043718945.1 Planctomycetota bacterium | reverse complement strand
GACGAGGACTTCGTCACGCAGCTGGCACCGGACAAGGTGATCGTCATGCCAGAAGGCGAGGAGCTCCATTTCGACGAGGACGTGCTCGACCTCATCGGCATGGTCTAACTCTGTCGTTCGTGATGCTCGAATTTTGGACCTGTCTCAAGCCGAAGCGGATTTCTGCGGCCCGGAACACCGACTACGAAGTCGACCGAATCAAGCGCCGCAGGAGGGCCATCACATGAACAACTCCGATGACATGCTCGCTGGGGCCTGGATTCCCGCGTCCACCGACCTCGACGGTGAAGGGGAGGTTTGGTTGCGTTGCTGTTGGCGTCGTAGGTGGTTTTGATTCGCGTTTGATGGGAGACGGTAGAGACCGTGTTGACAATCGCTGGCCCCGTTGCGGTGTCGACACGGCCTTTCCTGCCATAGGTGTTGGTCGTAATTCCCTGCACTGACGCGGAGACCGTGTCGGAGCCGGCCGGTTGTGAGCATGCGACCAAGGGCGTCGTAGGTGTTGACACGGGTTCCCATTTGTCCCGAAATTCGGAAAGTGTCCGGCGGGTGAAGAAGTTCCTGCGGGGACCGCGAACGTTCGTATGAACCCCCACTTCGCGTGGGCGTATTCCCCAGGTTCGGCAGTCCCGGGCAGAAACCCCGTTACTTGCAACGTACTCCGATCGCAACCAGTCGACTCGGTAGCTCCGGGTTCGGGAAACTACGCGCGATCTCGATGTCACACGATGCTCTGCTGGTGTTGTAAGGAACTGGGTCCATAGGATGTGAACAGTCGATTTTCCCAAGCTGAGTTTCGAGCAGGCGTCTTGTATCGTCGATACAAATGACATCTGAAAGTTTGGCCGTTGAACCGACGTCGAAGAGGAACTCGACTTGCTCGTAACCTCCGATGGAGTTAAGTCCGTGACGCGTTTCGATGTATCGCCACCTAACAGGGGTAGTGAACGAAGTGAGGAAGTCTTCGGCTCGTTTGTCAGACTTGGCTCGACTGATGCTGACAATGACGACGAAAGCGGAACCAATGAACAGCACACCAATTAATAGAAAGGCTCTACGAGTGCTCATCGCAGTATCGGACTGGGATTGAATTGGTCATAATGGTCTAACCACGTCGGGTAACTGTTCACGTGCCTGCGGTTGGATCTACGCGGGTGCGGGTCGGGGTGGGGTCCAGGGTCCGGTGGTGAAGAGTTGGCGGAGTGCGTCGAGGAGGT
>JAYSUV010000568.1:0-9508 GCA_043718945.1 Planctomycetota bacterium | reverse complement strand
GTCGAGCAGCCGATCTCTCACCTGATTTCCCACATGCTCTCCGGAGTGAAAGCTCAAGTCGGGATCAAGATTTTCGGCGATGATCTCGACACACTGCGTCAGATCGCAGACCAAGTCAAAGCCGACATCGAAGGCATTCCGGGCGTCAAGGATTTGATCGTCGAGCAGCAGACGACCGTTCCCCAGCTGCGCATTGAGTTGGATCGAGACCAGCTGTTGCTGCATGGCATCAGTGCCGCCGACGTGAACGAATTCATCGAGACCGCCATGAACGGCGTGACCGTGTCGGAGATCCTGGAAGGCCAGCGCACGTTCGACCTGGTCCTGCGTCTGGAGGAAGATGCCCGTGAAAACATTGACGGTTTGAAGCGACTGACGATTGATCTACCCGGCGGGGGACAGGTGCCACTTCAGTCTTTGGCCAAGATCTACGAGTCTCGCGGGCCGAACTCCGTGAGTCGCGAGAACGTCCGCCGCCGCATTGTAGTCCAGTGCAATGTATCGGAACGCGGCGTGGTCGATGTTGTGCAAGACATACAGCTGAGATTGAAACCACTACAAGAGACACTGCCCCCGGGATACTATTTCGAGTTCGCCGGTCAGTTCAAAAGCCAACAGGACGCGTCGCGGCTGCTCGGCCTGTTATTCATGGTGGCAATGCTCGGCGTGTTCTTAGTGCTGTACACGATGTTCCGGTCGGTCAATCTCTCGCTGCAGGTGATGGCCGCACTGCCGATGGCGTTCATTGGCTCGGTAGCAGCCCTCGTGTTGACTCACCAGACGCTGACGATCGCGGCGATGGTGGGGTTCATCTCTCTGGCCGGGATCGCCTCGCGCAACGGGATTCTGCTGCTGAATCACTACCTGCACCTCGTGAAATTCGAGGGGGAAACGTGGTCGAAAGAGATGATCGTTCGCGCCGGTTTGGAGCGTCTGGCCCCTGTACTCATGACCGCCCTCACAGCGGGGATAGGCCTCATTCCACTCGTCTTGGCGGCCGACCAGCCCGGCAAAGAGATTCTCTACCCGGTCGCCACCGTCATCCTCGGCGGCGTCATCAGTTCCACCCTGCTCGACTTCTTCGTCCACCCCGCCCTGTTCTGGCTCTTCGGCCTCCAAGCCGCCCAGCGCGTGGTACGGGAATCGCATGCAGAAGTGGTTCTGGATGGAGAACACTGATGATTTCGAAGCCGCAGTGAGCGGCAAGGCGCTAGCCGCCGGTTCCGATCACCGACCGCCTTGAAGAACCGGCGGCTAGCGCCCTGCCGCTCACAGCCACTTCCTCCCCCACCGACTCCCCCACTTCCGAAAGGAGCCTCTCATGTTTCGCTCACACGCCCTCACTCTCTCCTCCGCTGGTCTGATCCTACTGGCCCTTGTCAGTGCCAGCACCCTCCCGGCTCAAGAGGCCGAACACGATCACAGCCACGAAGGACACGCCCACGCGGGTGCTGACCACGCGGGCCACGACCACGCCGAAGTCGTTGCCTTTCGATTGCCCGACTGGCATGAACAGCACTTCGACGACGCCCAAAAGGCCGCTCAGCATTTCAAAGCAATCAAAGATCTCGGCTGCGAGGTCAAGCAGAGCCAGCACGACGGACATACCGATGTCGTCTACCGCTGCACCACCTGGAAGGAGATGAAGGTCGCCAACCACAAGCTGGCCGATCAGTGGAACGGCTGGTTGAAAGGCTCGGGCTTTGATACTCATCACGCTCACGTGGATGAGGCATTCCTGCACGGCGACGAGACCGTTCAGCTGCGACTGGTTGACTGGCAAACCGCTCATCTGACGGGGCCGCAGATGAAAGACTCGAAGTCGTTTACGAAGTCACTTCAGGATCTGGGCTGTGTGGTGCAGAACGAGGCACACGGCGATCATGCCGACATCTCTTACCGTTGCCCGATGTGGGTCACGATCCACGTCCCCGATCACGCCGCTGCGGAAGAGTGGCAGGGCTGGCTCAAAGGGCACGGCTTCGAGACGAAGCATGTTCACTGAGTCGGGAGCCGGGAGCCAGAAGTTGGCCTCGCGACTGCCGCCCCGCTTGCTTCCCACTTCCCACTTCCCACTCCCCACTCCCCACTCCCACAGGACACCACCCATGACACGTACCGCATCACTCAGTTTGGTTTTCGCCTCAGCTCTCGGCCTGTGTGCCGCAGGCTGCTCACCCGCCGCCCCGCCGGCTCCGGCACCTGGTGGAACGGTGACCACTCCCCCACCGGGAACCGTTGCCCCGGCCCACGATGACCACGGGCACGCCTCTGAAGGCCCGCATCATGGAGCCCTCGTCGAACTCGGCAACGAGGAGTACCACGCGGAGGTTGTGCATGACGACGCCACCGGAGCCGTCACGGTCTACCTGCTCGACAGCTCCGCGAAGAAGTCGGTGACTACCACCGCCACGGAAGTCGTCATCAACCTCAAGCACGGTGACTCGCCCGAGCAGTTCAAGCTGGCCGCGCAGCCCGAAGAGGGTAACCCCGCTGGCCAGACCTCGCGATTCACCCTCACCAACAAGGAACTGGTCGAACACCTCGACGACGCAGCCTCGGCCGCCAAGCTGAACATCACCATCGGCGACACCCCTTACTCGGGAGCGATTCCCGCCGGAGATCACGCGGGGCATGACCAGGGTCATGAACACGCCAAGTAAGTCGTCCCCGCGTCTGACTCGACCAATACAAACGCCCCGGATGTGAATCCGGGGCGTTTGTCATTGGGTCATGAGGAGACGGCGACTGAGGGCAGATTCTGCCTCCAGTTCGCACAGACAGGAATGTCTGTGCCACTGATCAGTGGGGCAAACATTCCTGTCTGCCTTTCTGGAAAACGATTCTAAAACTGGCCTTAAGGGCGAGGGGCTGGCAGCGTACGGGGGGGAGGAGCTTGCTCCACGCCACCACCGCCGGGAGGAGGGGCCTGCTCCTCTCCATGTTCATGATGGACCGGAGTCACTCCGACATCGTACAGCAGGTGGTGGATCAAGCCTTCGATGCGTTGCATCTTGTCGATGATCCCCAGCTGGCCAATCTGGCGACGGTGATTCCGTGACCAGGACTCGACATCCTCTTCGACATGGTGGAAGAGCGGATCAATGTTGGCCATCACGCGAGCGAACTCGGCTCGATCGCCGTGGTGCTCCTCGTCATGGGCGTAGCGAGCCATTTCGAGGATTTCATACGCTTCGCGGTAGGTCTCCGCGAACTCCACGTTGTGTTGGTAGTTGTAGTGCAGGTCGAGACACAACTCGTTGGTCATCGACTCCAACTGGGCCGCCAATTCATCGACATGCGAGAACCCGCCGAACTGGACAGCTGTGGGCCGACTGACATGGCCGCGACCGTGCTGCTGCAGGTGGTAGTAGCGGATGTTGTTGTGGGTGTAGTAGGTTCCCTGACCTTGTCGGCTGGGCGGCAGCACGTACTGATAGTTGCCGTAGTTGGCGGTGACCCGTTGACCGTTTTGGTCGTAGATCACGGTGCTCTGGTGCCACGGGGTGGCATGATTGTGGTCATGCTGGGCGAAGGCCGGAGCAGCGATGAACGCCGCACTGACCGCCAGCAACTGAAGCAACGGGGTGACTCTCATCTTGACGCTCCTTGTAAAAACCTGGGGGAGTCGCGAACCCTCCGATGAGGATGGATTCGACGCTCGACCAGTTGAGGTGAGTATGGGCAGGTGAAACGCGGAAATTCAATCCCATTCCGGGGCATTCGGTTGAAATGACTTTTATCAGGTCATGGTCCGGTTCATCGCAGCTTGAATCCTGATGATCCCCAGAAACGAAACCGCCAGACGCGGAAGCACGTCTGGCGAGTTTCTCTCCGACTCGACTCCGGATCGACTAGTGGTGGTAGTGTCCGGTCTGGTGGTAGTCGTAGTGACCGGGAACATAGTCATAGTGGTTCCCGTGTCGCTGCAACGAGGGGCCGTGGTAGTCGTAGTGACTGGTGTCGTGGTAGTACGACTGGTTCGAGTAGCCGCCGTAGCTGGGCTGGTAGTTCTGTTGGTAGCTTGGCTGGTAGTTCTGATAGCCGGACGAGGCATACCGGGGAGCGTAGTTGTAGCTGGGGGTCGAGTAGACCTGGACCCCGAACGAGCCGCCGTTGTAGTAGCCGCCGCCGCCATAGCCGCCGCCCTGACGGCACTGCTGAGCGAACGCCGACCCCGAACTGAGGGCCAAGAGACCAACGATCGCGACCGTGGAGAAGATGAAGCGTGACATGGTGGTTCCTTTGTGTGGATCCCTGGAACTGGTGGACGACCATCACTTGGCGTCCGATGATTGAAGTAAATGCAATGTCTGTGCCAAAACTTTCAAACGACAACATCCGAGGGAAAACACTGATCGGAATCGAGTGCTAAGCGTGTGTCGGAGACGCGTAGCGCCGTCAATACGACCATTTCCGTCATCACCTCGACGACAGTCATGGGCTCCCACACCTCTCGTGTCAGGCACAAATCCGGTGTTGATTCTTCCTGTGAAGCCAACGGAGAGTCTTCGCAGCACTCAGCACAGCAAAATTGATAAGTCGTCTGTGATCAGCTCTGGATCCTTCAGGCATCTGACTGAAGGAGTCTCCGCCTACCGCGTAAAGCCGACGTAGAAGCTGAATACTCGGCGTTCGTCGGACTTCTGGTCAACGATGGGCCAGGCGAAGTCGAAGGCGATCGGAGCGGGCCCCATCGCCGGGATGACGAGGCGGAAGCCGACACCGGCACTCACCCGGAAGTCGTCGAATCCGACATCCTGCTCCACAGTTCCAAAATCGGTGAAGGCCACCGCTCGGATCTGGTCATTCGCCGTCAGCGGCAGCATGTACTCAGCTGTGCCCAGAGCCATGAAGTTGCCACCCACACGGACGCCGCTCTTGATCGGCGACACCCCGCGGAAGGCAAATCCACGGAACGAAGAATAGCCCCCAGCATAATACCGTTCGAAGATCGGCGTATCGCTCCCGGACCAGGCCAGCTGACCATACAACTGGACGATGTGTTTCCCGAAGCCATCGGCCCGTTCACGCACCGTGAAATACTGGGACGCACTGACCTCGACGCGTGGGTAATTGAACTCGCCAAAGGCTTGTTCGTAAGTGCCTTCCAGCATGTGTCCCTGGGACGGGATGAACGCGTTGTCCCGCGTATCGTTCGAGAGGGTGGCGGAGACCGTCGACAAGAAGTTCGATCCATCGACACTCGTCAGGTCGGTCGGGGATCCCGCTTGAATGCCGCGAATCTTGACATCTTCCAACCGCAGCGCCACGCTGCCGGACCAGTACTCGTTGATCAGTCTGCCGACGCTGAGTCGCCCGCCGAGGCGGTCTTCGGTCCACTCGTTGTAGAACCGGTTGAAGTAGAACGCGCTCACGCCGACGTTGTAGTCGGTTCGCATGAAGAAGGGGTCATTCCAACTGGCCACATAGCGGCTCACCTGGTTGCCGGGTTGAGCCTCCAACCGAAAACTCTGCCCGGCTCCACGGAATGCGTATCCGTTGGTGATATCGGCCCAACTGCGGGGCGGACGCATGATGTCGAAGTTGTCTTCTTGGAGTACCGCCGAGCCGACGATGCCGTTGTTGCTGTTCACTCCGGCCCCGAACATCAAGCGACCGGTGCGGCCTTCGGTGACATCAATGTCGAGGTCCACATACCCGGGTGGCTGAGTGGGAGTGCGACCAAAGGTGGTCCCGCCATAGGGGTTTCCGGAGTTCGAGGTTCCCGAGCCGAAGTCCTGGGGGATCGGCATGCCATTGCGGTCGATGCTCTGTCCCCGAGGGGTCATGTCGGACTGGCCGCGAATGACGATATCGGGCTCGACGGCCTCCCCGAAGAGTGATTCCGGATCGACGTTGTAGAGCTGGGGACGCTGATAAGCCGCCTTGGCTTTCGCGCGGGACAGTGTCGGTGAGACCCGACTACGTGGGGCATCAGACTTCAGCGAGACTCCCACCGGCATCGACCGAGCGGCGGGCACGGGTTTCGCCACTGCTTGATGGCGAACGGGCACCGTGCCGGTCCCGATCACGGGTGTCAGATTCAATGCGGGACGAACTCGGGACTGGGGCCGCCCCGCTGAGGCCACGCTGTGACCATATCCGGCCACGGGCGCTGAACGCCGGGTCTGGGCAAAGAACATCTCTTCCTGATTCTGACCCCGCATGATGTCACTCAAGGGGTCATCCGCAGCCAGTGAGTAATCAATGCCGTCCACCGGAGTGATCTCGAACGTCGGCGGTTCGGTCTGATCCCACAGCTGACTCGACAAGACTCGACGCCGAGCCAGATCGATCTTGCGACCGTTCGCCAGTTGTCCGGGCTTGACCATCCGCGCGACGGTATTCAGGATCACATCTTCGCGAGTATGAGAAGTCTCGCCTCGGAAGCTGACTTTGATATCTCCCACCAGATAGGGCTTGTCTTCGTTGATCCGGTACTCCAGATCGATCACTCCGGGTTCATCCAGAAAGATCGGCGTAGGGGCGACCTCTGCGTAGAGGCGTCCCAGCACGTCATACTGGTCCTTCATCTTCCCCACATCCTGCTGCATGTGCAGGTAGTTGAAGTAATCTCCCGCCTTGAGTTTGGGACTGCGGTACAGCTTGTTCCGACTGAGCACTTCATACCCGATCAGTTCCACGTTGCGGACTCGATAGCGTGGTCCCTCCTCGATCGTAAAGATCAGACTGACGCCCTTCTGGTCGTCATCGATCTCATCGCGATGGGTCACTTTGACATCGAAGAAGCCAAGGTTGTTGTAATACTTGGTCAGCGCGATGACATCATTCTCGACGACCTGGGGATCATAGATTCCCCCAAAGGTCCAGAGAAACGCGGTCTTGGACAACAGCTTCGTGCGCAGGACAGCATCGGAGGCAAACGTGTTGCCTTCGAAGTTTCTCCAGTGGACGCGGGTCTTCGGACCTTCGCTGATGGAGATCACGACCTCGCGGTCTCGGGGGTCGCTGCCCTTGGTCATTTCGACCACGGCATTACGAAAACCCTTTTCGAGGTACAGCGATTTGATGCGAGCGACCGCCTCGCGATTCAGAGCGACATCAAACGGTTGATTCGTCCGCAACCCGGTATGAGCTTCCAGCTCCCCGGTTTTAATTTTCTTGTTGCCGATGAACTGCACTTTGCGAATGATGGGCCGCTCGCGGACTTCATAGACCAGTACTAAACCCGCAGACGTGCGCCGATAAATCGGCTTCACGCTGGAAAACCAATGCGTTCTGCGGAGTGCGGCGACATCTTCCTGCACCTCTTGCGGAGTGATGATGCGACCTTTTTTAGCCTTCACCGATTGCAGGATCGCGTATTCGGGGATCGTCTCGCGGCCCTCAATGACCACATCCACGATCTCTTGGTTCAGAAATTCATCCGCCGACACTTCCTCATCTTCGACCGGCCCTGTTTCGAGCATCGATTCTTCGAGGGCTTCTGGATTGACCAGGAACTCGCGTGATCGTCGGAATTCGCCACTTGATGAGTCATGGTCCTCTTCAGCCAGTGTAACCCCTGAACAAGCCAGTAGAAAAATGGCCATGCTGGCCCACAGCCAATGCACGCGCAGCAGGCGATCGCAAGTTTGCGAGACGACTCCGAGCATGTGGAGGGCTTTCGGGGGGACCGGAGGAGGGGCTTTCCGTAGCCAGGAATCTGGCTGCGGACGGGAGACGAACTCCCGAGAGCGTGGAGAAATATCGAAAATCAGAAAATCACTCAAGGTGAGTTCTGAATCGGTTCAAGTCCCCGTCCGATTCTGCCGAAGCCGCTTCCCGTTTCGCTGCGACGCGAAGGCTTTGCGAAGCGGAGCAATCTCAATCAATCAGCGCATTCCACAATATGGTGAGCGCCCTCGTAGCCTGGACCCCTAGGTCCGGGCGGAACGGACCTGGGGGTCCGTTCTACTTCTTGGCGCGAACGCAATCGTGGCGTTTCCGACAGAACTCGAAGTAACGTGGGCTTTAGCCCACGTTTCCCTGAGAATATCGCTGTCGCGTGGTCTAAAGCCCACGCGACAGGGACTTTTGTCGGACACGTCAATCGTGGAATGCTCTAATGCTCTTTCCGCACCAGCCCCGGCACCACATCCAAATCGAGCGGTGCCAGTTGACCCGCGGCGAATAACTCCCACCCGACAGCGGCCATTGCGGCGTTATCGGTGCAATACTCGCGCGGGCTGAGATGCAGCTCGATCTTCTCGCGCTGGGCCATCTCTTCCAAGGCCGCACGAAAGACCGAATTCGCCGCCACTCCCCCGCCGACACATAGCACCTTGCGGCCCGATCGTCGCAGGGCCTGTCGACACTTGGTGACCAGCACGTCAATCACAGCTGCCTGAAAACTGGCGGCGATGTCGGCGACTCGCGATGCGGTGAGGGCGGGCGGTTGCGAGTGTGCCCCTGGTTGGCCCTTGGCCTCGTAGAGGACCGAGGTCTTGACCCCGCTGAAGCTGAAGTCGAGTCGCTCCTCCTTGAGGAAGGTCCGCGGGAACCGGAAGGCTGTCGGGTTCCCGGTGCTGGCGACTTTCTCGATCATCGGCCCGCCGGGGTAGGGGAGTCCGAGGACACTGGCGATCTTGTCGAACGCCTCCCCCGCTGCGTCGTCGATCGTGGCCCCGATCAACTCGAAATTCGTGGCGGCATGGCAGTCGTAGAGATTGGTGTGCCCCCCGCTCACCACCAGCCCGATACAGGGGAACAGATCGCGTCCCGCCGCCAGCCGACAGGCGTAGATGTGCCCCTCAATGTGATTCACCGCCACCAGCGGCTTGTTGAGCACCAGCGCCAGCGTCTTGGCCGCAGTCAGCCCGACAAGCAGCGAGCCGACGAGTCCCGGCTGGGTGACGACCGCGATGACGGACAGGTCGCGGAGAGTGACTCCGGCCTGGCGGATCGCCTCGTCAATGACGGGTAGGATTCGCTGCACATGGGCACGCGAGGCAATCTCCGGCACCACTCCGCCGAAACGTTCGTGCAATTCATTCTGGCTGGCTACGACACTGGACAGGACTCGCAAATCCCGAGTCACCACAGCCGCTGCGGTTTCGTCGCAGGAGGACTCAATCGCCAGCATCAAGGAAGAAGGCGAGAGTGGCATGAATCATTGGAACCCGTGGGATAGGCTTCCAGCCTGTCATCGCCTGACATTCAGCGCCCGTGTATTGAACTCCGCCGAGAAAGACAGGCTGGAAGCCTATCCCTCGGCAGAAAACGAAACGGGAGCGGAAAGCTACCCCCCACGCACCTGGTAACACGACACTTAGGGCTGCACGTTTCCGCCTGACCCGGTTCATGCGGTCCCACCGCGCGAGGGATAGCTTTCCACCCCCGAGACCATCTATTGTAGCGGGAGGATCGCCGCTGCCAAGTGGGTCAAGGGCGACCTGCGACATCAGTGTGTGCATCTCAAAAGTGGGCAGCGGTCGGAAGTGGACCACGGAGACACGGAGAACTCCAGACATTCGAGATCGAATGACTGCCGCACGGATCGGAA
>JAYSUV010000567.1:0-9564 GCA_043718945.1 Planctomycetota bacterium | reverse complement strand
CCCGGGAATGACCCGGACGCCACCGGGGTCGGGAGTGAGTCGGGCCGCAGAATTTCTCTCAGCATGTGCGGACTTCAACCGTTTGCAGTGCAAGGACGGAGTGGGCAGGCAGTCGCTCATCTCAGTCTGCGACAGCTTCGATCCAGCGCGGGGACCGGGCGTTAGTGGTTCGACAGAAACTCCGTTGTATTCAATAGTGTCCAGAACAGATCGGCCAGCGGTCGGTTGGGAACATCGGTGGCCTCGTGGTCCTTCAAGTACGTCAGGAATCGCGCCCTCTCAGTGTCGGTCGGGAAGCGGCTTAGCGTGGCCAGAAAGAGAGCCTCGACTCGCTGGTCGGGCGTGAAGAATGGGGCTTCGGCGATCGCGATGAGAGTGCCGTTCTTATCGTTCCTCGACCGCAGCAACTCCTGCACGCTGGTCGCGTCCGACGCGAACGACCCATTCATCAGCGACAGAGCCTGCAAGATCGTACTCTGGCGTTCGATGCCGGTGTCGGTCTCGAACGTTTCCAGGAACTCCTGGCGGGCCTGGTCCTGATTGAAGTTCAGCGTCTGTTCCGGGTCGAACGGTTGCAAGTAGCCGGTGGCCTGGGCGAGTGAGTCGAAGATCTGCTCAGCTGTCAGCCCACGCACGGGCATGCGGGCGAACTGGCGGGGGTTGTCCTGGCTCTGGTGCGAGCGGACGGAGGTGAGCTGGTACGCCTGGGTTGCAGTGATCGTGCGGATCAGGAACTTGAAGTCGTAGTCGTGGGCGATGAATTCCTTGGCGAGCAGATCCAGCACCTCGGGATGGCTCGGCGGATTGTTGGAACCAAAGTCATCCACCGGGTCGACGATCCCGACCCCGAAGTGGTGCGCCCAGACGCGGTTGACAGCGGCCTTCGCAAAGTAGGGATTCTCTTTCGAGATGACCCACTGGGCGAGGTTGGCGCGGCTGTCGGAGATGGTCGACCAGTCGGGTTCCGCGCCGCCAAGGAAACGCGTCTGTACGACGATCTCGGTGTCGGGGATCTTGATCGACCGCTGGTCGTCAACTGGCTTGGCACCGGTGACGGCCTCGACCGCCTTCTCTACGACAGTGGCCGGAGCCTGCATCGTCGCTGTGTCTTTGAAGAAGGCGGCGTAGCTCCAGAACTCCTCGCGCTTCCATTTGTCGAACGGGTGATTGTGGCACTGGGCACACTCGATCCGCACCCCGAGGAACATCCGGGCGCTGGCTCCGGCGATCTCTTCGGGCTTGCCTTGTTTGGCCCGATAGAAGGCCAGTGGGCTGGGGGCGCTGGGTTGCTGGAAGTTTTCCATCGCCTCTGTCCCCAGGGGCAGCGTCAGCAACTCCTCCGCGATCTGGGCGAAATTTCGGTTCTCGGCCAGACGCGAGCGGAGCCACGCCTCGAACCCAGGCAGCAAGAACCGGATCGTCTCATCGCTCGACGCCTCGGGGAGCATGATCGCCCGCCAGACGTTTGTGTAGTTCACAATATACGTCGGACTGTCCAGGAGCTTGTCGACCAGCTTGGCCCGCTTGTCGGGAGCGGTATCGGCGAGGAAGTCGCGGACCTCGGACGCCGGAGGAATTCGGCCACACAGATCGAGATAGACCCGTCGACAGAACTCCGCATCGTCCGAGATCGCCGCAGGAGTGATCTTGTCTGCGGCCCACCGCTCAGAGACAAGGGCGTCAATCTGTGCGGCCACGTCTCGCGGATTCGCAGGTGCCTGGGCCTGGACCGAAACCGGCCACAGCAGTAAGCCCAGAACGATCCACCGCACACTCAGAAATCTCGACATGACGCTGTCCCTCGACCGCTGCACAACCACCCGGAAAAGTCTACGTACAGACCGCCGGGAACGTGGGCCGTTTCTCCCACATGCCTGGAGATTGGCCTCGACATGAGAATACCCGCAGTCCAGAACGGTTCCAAGGCGTGCCGTTCGGGGCGAGCTGCCCAGCCCGCTACGCCAGCCAGGGCCGCGTACCAGCAACCCTTGCTGGCGCAGCGGGCTGGCGATTCTCATGTGCGGCGTTCATCCCGGTGTCATGAAACCGGACGAGCAATCGACCCGACAATCCCTCGCTTGCCACGCAGTGTCACTCGCACATCAAGCTGCGGCGATCAGTTCGCCGTACTCGGTGAGCGGCTGGGGATCAGCGGAACTCGGAGACGCTGTCGGGGTCAGTGGAGCCTGTGGAAATGCCGGCTCGGGGGCATCAGCGACCATGATCTCCAGTTGGAGCAGGAGCCCGCGGATCACGTTTTCCGCTTCCATCTTTTCTTCTCGCCAGCGCTCGCGGGCGGCAGACCAGCGGTTCTCGGTCTCCTGGGATTGCGATCGTTCGCGGGTCATCGCCTCCTCGAAGGCGCGCAGCTGGAATTCGCGTTGGCCGACCCAGGTGGTGAGGACCTCGCGTTCACTGGAAAACTCGCCGCGCTGGCGATGGAGCGACTGCCGGGAGGTCTCGATCTCATTCCGCTGCTCGATGAGCGATTCGCGGACATGCCGCCACTGCTCATGCAAGCGGGACTGCAACTCTTGTATTCGGGAGTCGGTTTCGTCACTGCCAAGGCTGTGATCGAGTTCCGCGCGGATCTGGGTGACGATGACGCGTTGCTCCAGCAGGTCCTGATTGGCCAGATCGACTTCGCTCCACAACTGCTCGACCGTCTGAGATTTGATCTCCATAGTGCTTTGGCGCTGGGCGAGTTCAGAATTCCGTCGTTCGAGTTCGACCAGATGGGTCTGTTTCTCCTGATCGAAGGCGAGCCACTGCTCTTGCAACAATCGGCGAATGGTCGCGATTTCGTTCTCGGAAACCTGCTTCGATTGCAGGTGCAGTTCCCGCTCGTGTTCGATCGATTGTTCGCGCTGAGCCACCAGGTTGCGATACCGCCGGACATGTAAGAGCCGCAGCCGGATCGATTCTTCGACTTGTTCGATCCAGACCCGCTGGCGTTGTCGTTCGCGTTCGAGGTCGCGCCGCTGGTCCGCCAGATCGCGCCGCACACGGTCGAGATGGTCTTCGTGGAACCTCGCCCGCTTCTCGACATCAATCTCACGGCGCGAGACATCGGCCTCGCGACGGTCCACTTCACCGAGTCGTTCTGCACGGAGGGCTTCCACCTCGCGGCGCTGATTCTCCAGTTGGAGGACCTGCGAGTGATCGAACTCGCTTTGCACCCGCTGGAGTTCACGGCTGTCAATTTCGAGGCGACGCTGCCCTTCGGCGAGTTCCCGGCGTTCGGTTTCGATCTCCTGGGCCAGTTCCGACTTCATCGCAGCTCGGGCGGCAGCTACGGTCTCCCACTCAGCCGCCAGTGATTTCTCTCGCGACTCGACTTCAGCGGCGTAAGCGTCGCTGGCCGATTCGCGTTCGGCCAGCTTGATCTCGCGGGCGCGGAGTTCCTGCTCCCGGCGTTCGGCGTCCTCGGTGAACTGGGAACTCCACAGGCGGAGCGAGCGCCGCTCCTGATCCATGCTGGAGAGCTGGCTGTTCAGGTTTTGTTCGCGGCGATCGAGTTCGGCGAGCTGGGTTCGCAGGTGTTCGAGGATGCGACCCGCGTGCTGCAGCGCGTGCTCATCGCGACGATGGCCGAGGTCCATGCCGAACCGTTGGCGCAGATCGATCGCCAGTGGATCGGGAGACACAGATACTTCCACACCGTCGATCATGGGAATCCTTTCCCCCGCTTGCATGTCGTGCCCACCTTCTGGAGATCTGTGGTCCGTATAGCTCGTGAGTTGGCATCGAAGCAAGATCGGGTATCAATTACTCGATGGAGTCTGCACATCTAGGCGATATGCAGTCCTTCGACCGGCGGGGACTGCCGATCTAGGGTGTCCCGGGGACTTTCTTACTCTCAACATCCACCTATTGTCATCGTGTTTCTAACCTGATAGCTTCCGCCACATCTGGCTAGCCCGTAGGAGCTTCGGCCTGCGATCATCAGCTGGGATTCATTCGTGAGGAGCACACTATGTCGGAATCGCTACTGAACGCGATTCAGAACAAGACCGCCAAGGTCGGGGTCATCGGCCTCGGGTACGTCGGACTTCCCCTGATTGATGCTTTCGTCAACAAGGGCTTTACTTGCATCGGCTACGATGTCGACACCAAAAAGGTCGATGAACTCAATGCCGGGCGCAGCTATATCAAGCACATCAGCTCTGAAAAAGTTCAGGGCTGGAAGGATAAGAAACAGTTCTCAGCGACAGCTGACATGAGCCGCTTGGGAGAAGCGGATGCCCTGTTGATCTGCGTGCCCACCCCGCTGAGTGACAGCCGCGATCCAGATCTGTTCTTTGTCGAAGAGACCGCGAGGTCGATCGCCAAGTCGCTCCGCAAGGGGCAGTTGGTGGTCCTCGAAAGTACGACCTACCCGACGACGACGCGGGATGTGGTGCTGCCGATTCTGGAGAAGAGCGGACTGAAGTGTTCGAAGGACTTCTTGCTCGCCTTCAGCCCGGAACGCGAAGATCCAGGCAACCCGAACTACTCGGCAGCTGGCATCCCGAAGGTGGTCGGCGGGATGGACGCGGCAGCTCTCCAGGCGGCGTGCGCTCTGTACTCGCAAGCGGTGGTGAAGGTCATTCCGGTCTCGACCCCCGAGATCGCGGAAGCCTGCAAGATCCTGGAGAACACGTACCGCGCGGTGAACATCGCGCTGGTCAACGAACTCAAGGTGCTGTTTGACAAGATGGGGATCGATGTTTGGGAAGTCATCGACGCCGCCAAGACGAAGCCGTTTGGGTTCCAGGCGTTCTATCCGGGGCCGGGCCTCGGTGGACACTGCATCCCGATCGACCCGTTCTATCTGACGTGGCTGGCTCGTAAGTATGGGATGTCGACACGGTTCATCGAACTGGCCGGAGAGGTCAATTCGAAGATGCCGGAATACGTCATCACCCGGCTGGGCGAGTTCCTCAATGACCAGGCGAAGCCGATCAAAGGGAGCAAAATTCTCATCCTCGGGGCTGCTTACAAGAAGGATGTTGACGACCCGCGCGAGAGCCCGTCGTTCGTGCTGATGGAGTTGCTGATCAAGCGGGGAGCCTTGCTGTCGTACAACGACCCGCACGTGCCATCGCTGCCCAAGATGCGGCATCATCCCACGCTGCCCGCGATGGAGAGCACTCCGCTGACGCCGGAAAACCTCGGCAAGTTCGATTGTGTGTTGATCGCGACGGATCACTCGGCCTACGACCCGGCGTTTCTGGTGCAGCACTCGAAAATGGTGCTTGATACGCGGAACATCACGAAGAACGTGGTCGATGGTCGCGAGAAGATCTTCAAGGCGTAGCTTGACGACCAGTCACGACGCACGAAAGCCCAGGGGTTGCCACCCCTGGGCTTTTTAGTTGGTCGTTCAATTCACATACACGCAGTTCCGCTCACCAGTGACGACCTCGCCGATGATGTACGCGGTCTCGTTCAGGCTGGTCAGATGCTGCATCAGCCGGTCGGCCACATCGTCGCGCACGACGAAGACCATCCCGATCCCCATGTTGAACACGCGGAACATTTCTTCGCGGTCGATCTGGCCCAGCCCTTGGACCCAACCGAAGACCGGATTCGGCGTCCAGGTCGAGCGATCAATCCGAATCGCGCAGCCTTCGGGAAGCAGCCGGGTGATGTTGTCGCCCAGTCCACCGCCGGTGATGTGAGCAATCGCCATCAGGTTGATCTCGACCATGAGCTTCGAAAGCACACTGGCGGTCAGCGAAGAGTAGATGCGGGTCGGGGCTAGGAGCGCCTCGGCCACTGTCTTTCCCAGTTCGGGGACATGGGCGTCGATCTTCTGTTTGCCAACCTCGAAAACCGCCTTGCGCACAAGGCTATATCCGTTCGAGTGGAACCCCGTGCTCGGCACCCCGATCAGCACATCTCCCGGTCGAATCGATGACCCGGTGAGCAGCTTATCCTTTTCCGCCACCGCGACGCAGAACCCCGCGAGGTCGAAGTCGTCGACGCTGTAGATGTCGGGCATGATCGCCGTCTCGCCTCCCAGCAGAGCGGTCCCTGCCTGAATGCAGCCGTCGGTGACCCCCTTCACGATCTGCGTCAAACGGTCGGGGTTGTCCTTCCCCATCGCGACATAATCGAGGAAGAACAGCGGCTCAGCCCCCAGGCACAAGCAGTCGTTCACGCACATCGCCACCAGATCGATCCCGATCGTGTCATACACCCCCGCCATGTGGGCGACCTTGATCTTCGTCCCGACCCCATCGGTTCCCGAGACAAGTACCGGATCGCGGTACTTGTGAGCGGCGTCCTGCAACTTGAACAGCCCGGCAAACCCACCCGGCAGCGGCATCACGCGCGGCGTGTTCGTCCGCGCGAGCAAAGCGGGGATGCGGCCCATCGCCTGCTCATAGAGTTCAAGATCGACACCAGAATCGCGGTAGGACAGTGACATGAGAGGACGAACTGTTGAGTCGAAGCAACCCTCCCGCGAAGCACCACACAGACGCCTGAACCAACGCTCAAACGCCCGGCTTCCGGGACAGCTGCGAATCTGCGAACACTGTTGCCGATTGGAGGGAAAATCGCAACGCAAGAGACGGGGCAATCAGGGTGTCGTCTGTTCATGAGATGTTCCTCAGAAAAGTAGGCAGCGGCCAGTTTCTGCCCCCTCTCCCCCGCGAACGATGTGGATATCACCTTGTACGTATTGCGGGGGAGAGGGTGGGGGTGAGGGGGTATGGTGACGCTCTGTGCCCCTCACCCCGGCCCTCTCCCCACTGTCACGACTGCTCCCAGAGCCAGATCGCCAGTGGGGAGAGGGGGCAGAAGTCCAGACTTCCTTGCTCTTTCGAAACACACACCCGGGTGTCGTCATCGATCAAGGCGATGCCTTCTCGGAGGCAGTCACCACTCGAAGCAGCCCGCGTTTCAGCAAAACGGGAGGCCCCAATTCTCGGCGGACGGGCGAGATATGGTGCGCCGTCGGAAACAGCCGAATCTCATAGATAAATTCTCCGGTTTGATCTTTATCCACACACATGTACGACCAGTACCATTGGGTCTTTCCCGATTTCCAATCGGCCTGGGCAGTGGGCGAGACAGGTTTTCGCGGGGGTTTTTTCGAACTCCGCCCCCCGTAGTACCAAAAGGAGCTTTCGCCCGAGTTCGGCAAAAACCACTGTCTCTTCCGGATCGGCTGTTGAAGTCGATTGAGTTGATCCAAGGGATTGACCCGGCCTTTCAATGTCCGGGCATCGGTGTCATCGCTCTCGCGGGGATAGATGACCACCATCAGGGCCCACTCCGCACTGGGAACGACCGTCTGGCCTTGCCATTCGGTCGGGGGAGTCGCGCTGAGTTCGAGGCCCATTTGAAGAAAGAAACCGGTGTTCTGGCTGATCTCGACAACTTCACCCAGCGGACTGACCGTGTTCGAATCTGACAATTGATCACAAATGAGGCGTGTGACAAAATCGTTGGGCGGGGCCGGTTCGATGGGTTTGAGGTCTCCCCCACATCCGCAGGCCAACAGCCCCCACAGAGCCAGGCTCCCGACCCAACAAACAGAGCGAGTCGATGTCATGCCGAGTCTCAAAAGGATAAGTTGACCGATTCGTTTCCATTGATTGTTCCGAGTGCCCGCCAGACGGTGTCGTCCAGATTCTCAGCAACGAAACGTACGCTCCCATCCAGGAACAACACATTCACTCCGCCGGGATGCAGACTGGAAGGCGGCACGAGATAATACAAATGCGTCATCTCCCAGTCTTCCGGGCCGTTATAACAGGCCCGCTCGTTGGGTAATAATAAATGGTTGTAGTAGGTTCCCCCTGCGTCATAGCTCGACATACCACCTCCGTAGAACTGGGGGAAAGTCGTCGTGCTGCGAAGACGGCATTCATTCACCGCTAGCAACTCATCACCGGAATGACTATAGCGAGTCTGGGTGAACCAGAAGTTCCGTTTGGGATCAGGATTTGACAATTCCTCAAGGTATCCACCTCCCCCTCTGACCAACCGTTCCGACAATGCGGCACTGTGCGAAAAACCATCCGCGACATCCGACGGCCGAGTCACCCGAGAGACTCGACTGTAACCATTCGTGGGATCATTGTCATGCAGCTTCGTGCCTTCGTTGGGGTAATAGTTAGAATCCCCATAGCGGACGATGTGCAGAGGATCAGACGGGCAGACGAATTCCGGAACCGTGAATGGGATCGCATGGATCTGCTCTGAACTCAACAAACCCTGTCGCGCATCCTTGAGTGTTTTATGGAGCGCGGACTGCCCCATCCCCGGCAGCATCTCGATGAACGTGGAATTGCCAGTCGAATAATAGCCGTTAGTCTCACAATGCTGGGCCATCGCCAGCCCCCATTGCTTCAGATTGTTCTGGCATTTCATCCGACGTGCCGATCCACGAGCCTGCTGGACGGCGGGCAAAGCCACCGCGACCAGCAGGCCGAGAATCGCCATCGACACAATCAGTTCCGTGATTGTAAACCCGGGACGCTTTCGATTCATGCTGACTCCGTTCGGGACTCTCAGTTTGCTGTGACTGTGAAGGTTGGCGTTCCTTCAGAGTACCAGTATTCTGTGCCAATTATACGAGACTCGGCCCAAACCTGACTAATCGTGCAGCCTCCGTAAGTATGCACTCTCGTGTCATGCCATCTGTGCATAATTCCATAATCCGTGGACTGAGTTCCTATATACGTATACTCCGTCGTGTTGGCAATTACACTGTCATCACACGTATACACGCGTAGCACGTTCAGGTTATCGTCCCAGACCTCAATCATGACGCGGTATTCATTTTGTTCCGAGTAGTTGAATTTCCAATCGTTCATCGTGACCTTCTCCGCTTGGCAGACATCGGAGATCGACACGAGAGACATCAACATTATCACAACCTGCATCACACGGCGAATGGGCAACTGAAACATGAGTCGTACCTTCCTGAACAGCAGTAGAGTACCTCCTTGCGAGGGAAATTGCACGGCCCTGTGCAATGTTTTAAGCCACACGACGTAACCTACACACACACACACACATTACGTCAATCCGAAAATACCGAGAATTCTCACACAGGTCTTCTCTGTTCGATCTTAGCCCCGCCAAACTTCGGAAGGAGTGTGGTCGCTATTGTACGCAGAAACCCGTGGGCTGCGAGCAGCTCTTCCACCTCGCCGGGGCACGGCTGCCCAGGCCTTGTTTCCAGAGGAAACTCCCTGCTTTGTCCCGCGAGGGACACCCGACAATACGGCCTGTTGATTTTATTGATGGTTTTCCACGTATCCTTGGTTTTCCCCTGTCCCCGGTGCGCGACGGGGCGGCGAGGGGGGCGGGTCGATTGATTTTGGGGGTCAGGGGGCGGCGATGAGGGGCTCCGGGTCGGGGCCGGGACGGGGTTGGAGGAGGGTCAGGAGGGTGCGGAGGTTGAAGGCGGTGACGAGCCAGGTCCATTCCATGCGGACCTTCTTCAAGCCGCGCAGCAGGAACTTCTCGCGCCGAAGTGATGCTTGATCTGCGCGAACGGACGCTCACCGCGATGTTTTCTCGCGGCGTATTTTTGCTTCGCCTCGGGAGTCGCCATGCGCT
>JAYSUV010000566.1:0-3390 GCA_043718945.1 Planctomycetota bacterium | reverse complement strand
AAACGCAAAAGGGGCTACTCTTCCTTTTGCGTTTCTTGATTTTTTTTGCAGCCACCACTCTTCAACAGCCCTGTGAAGAGCTGGCAAGATCATGGCCTGACTGGCGGTATGCGATTCGCTGAGCGAAATCGCCTATTTGGACAGAACGGGCACGTAGGAAACGTGCCCCACGAATACTTGCACCACGGGGAGGCTACACGCTGGGCACGGCGGCGACTTCGCGTTTGTTCGAGGTCCACTTACACAGCAGGATCCCCATGAAGTAGAGCCCGACCATGGGGCCCATCATCATCATCATGCTGATCGGCTCCGGCGGGGTCAGCATCATCGAGACAAACGAGATCGCAAACACCGAGATCCGCCACTTGTCGATGAAGAGCTGTGTCGTCACCAGATTCATGCGTTCCAGAAACACCATGATCAACGGCAGTTGGAAGCCGATGCCAAACATCAGCGGTAGGATGGACGCAAACGTCAGGTATTCGGAGAGCCGCGGCTCGAGCTTCACCCCTACACTTTCGTTGTATGTCATCAGAAACTTCAACACCATCGGCAGTACGAGCCGGAAGCAGAACACCACACCCACTCCAAACAGAAAGAGGCTGAGCGTCCCGAACCCGTACATGTGTTTGCGTTCGTGCATGTACATCCCGGCGGCGATGAACTGCCAGACCTGGTAGAAGACCCACGGACTGGCCAGGACGAGTCCCGCGAGGCCGGAGACCTTGAGGTAGATCATGAACGGTTCTTGCGGGCTGAGTGCGACCGGCTTCCTCGAATCGAGGACCGCCTGCTGCATCAGTTCGATCTCGGGCGAGGACAACGTGAGCTTGATCGTCTGGTCAGCGGGAATGGCGGGAGTCGCAGAGAACTGCTCGGGCAGAACGCGATGCAATTCAGCCAGTAACGTCTGGGCCGGGACGCTGACCTCCATGAGACCGGTCGCCTTGATGGCGTAAGGGGGCGTCCCAGACGGATCGGTCGGGGGCTTCACGGGTGCGGGGAGCGGATTGCCTCTCAGCTTGGCCCACCAGACCCGGATCGGGTTTTGGCCGGTGTCATCTTTCAACTTCACACCCGTCGGGGCCAAGGCTTGATCCAGTGGCCAGCGGATGATATTGACGATCTCCGTTCCAAAGAACAGGCAAAACACACACCCGATCGCCACTCCGGCGATCGACTTCCACAGGTGCGACCGCAACGCTTCCAGGTGCTCCCCGAAGCTCATCGTGGTGTCGCTGAACAAGTCTTTGGCAGGATTGGGCATAGCGGCTTCAGCACGGACGGTTCGGACAGCTGCGAGTGGAGGGTCAGGGATTCCGCGAGCGGGGCACCTCCCTGAGAAGGCATTTGCCAACAGATGGCTGCTGCCTGTCCCCTCTCCCCCGCGAGCGGTATGGAAACACAGAGTGACGTGTTGCGGGGGAGAGGGCTAGGGTGAGGGGGCCTGAGACATCCCCCTCACCCCGGCCCTCTCCCCCACAGCTGAGTCCACTCTGATCGCCACACCGATTGTGGGGGAGAGGGAGCAGGCAAGAACGGGACACCGCCCCGCCCTTGCTCCCGACCATCCTGCGAACGCTCCCTCTCAAGACCCCGGACCGGGCGGCAACTGTTCGTCACAACCGGTTCGAAATCAGGAAACAGAGCGAGCCGGGCATTCTACGGTGCAGCAGCAACGGACTGAAGTCCGGCGGTTGAGTGGGAAGGATTCACCCCTGAGTGGCGACTTGGAGAACATCGGTCGCCCATTGATTCAGGCTCTTTCCGGCAGCCTGAGCTGCGACCAGGGCGGCTCCGTGGATTTCGGGAGGGACACGCAGCATGAGCTTGCCGGAGGCGGGCTTCTCGGGGCGGAGACCTTGCTCCTGGCAATCCAGCAAGAACTCGTCAATCGCCGTTTCACAAGCAGCCCTCAACTCGGCTACCGTTTCGCCGTGAAAGCTGATCATGGCGTGCAGCCCGAGCACTCGTCCGACAAAAATGTTGTCGCGCTCATCGAAATCGATGCGGGCGGTGTAACCCTTGTGGATCAGAGTATTCATGGATGGACTCCCAGGGATTTCCCAATCTTCCGGCCTGAAAGGCCATCCATTCTCCCAGCCAGGGCTGAAGGCCCTGGACATGGGCGTCCTCAGTGATTGGAGGGCTGAAAGCCCGGCCATTCGCGAACGTGGTGCCGCATGGATCGCGAGCGAATGGCCAGCCCGTTGGGCCTTTTGGCTCATCAGGTCCGGGGACCAGAGCCTTCAGCCCTGGCTATGAGAACAACCGACCCTTCGGGCCTGAAGCGTCTTCCGGTGCTTGGCATTCACGATCAGTTAATGCTAGCACATTATGCAATCATATGCAAGCACGAAGTGACAGCAGTGTCTACCGAGTGTGGGGACGCACGCACGAACGATGCGAGTGCCTCGTCAAGGCTCAGAATTGGGAGTGGGCCACGCTCGCCCATGAGGGCGAAGCTCCTGCTGAGCCGCGAGCCGGGGACGATGTTTTCTCGCCAGAGCGGCTCGGCAGGAGCCTCGCCCCAGTGCTGTGAACATGATGGCGATCCTCGTGGGGCACGTTTCCGACGTGCCCGTTCAGACCGTAGCTCATGTCGCTCCGCGACTGAGATTCCTCCCGCCAGATGACTCCCTGCGGGCCTCGTGGGAGACGTGTTTCGGCAGGCGAAATGCGAGTCGCGGAGCGACATCGCCTACGGCCCAGTCATGTTCACCGTTCTGGCCTCGCCCTCCCGACGGCGGATACCGTAATTCAGCAAATCAGCCTAGGCCTTCCGGCCGTCGAGTCTCTCGGTATGATCGGGGACCGGAATGTGTCACTGGAGAGATGCCTCCAGCTGGTCTGAATCTGAACCGGACAAGTGGGCAGCGACCTTAATCGGCAGTGGGAGATGGGAATCATGTCCCGTGGACGGTCAATTCGTGTCTGGCTCCTCAGTTTGTTGCTGGCCGTCTGCGGGTGGCAGCTGTGGCCGGAGGTGCGTGCGTGGTGGCCGCGTGCGGTGACTGCGGATGAGGTGTTGATCCCGGTCTCTCGCGATGGCCTCACGGGTTTTATTGATCAGGACGGACGTGAGCGGCTGCCGTTCGTTTGTAACTGTTAACCCCGCCTCACACTCGGGGGGGCGCGGTTTCGCACGGGGCGTGAGGGGGTCACGAGGGATTTCGGTGACGCATCCGTCGTGGCCAGGAGCAGTGGCCGGGGGTGGCGAGCGGCAGTGGCGGCGGGAGGCCGGTCAGGGTGGCGCGCATGACTTGGCGGGCGTAGTCGAAGAAGTTCAGGCCCTGTTTGTGGCAGGTGCGGATGACTGTTTTAATATTTGCGAATACTTTCGCGCCGCGAGCGCTGCGGTTCACGCCGCCGTCGGCGCGGGCGGCGGCC
>JAYSUV010000565.1:0-9635 GCA_043718945.1 Planctomycetota bacterium | reverse complement strand
CGTACTACCTGAAGGAGGACTTGCGGCAGTTCTGGAACCAGAATTTGAAGCCCGCTGCGGAGAAGTTCCTCGATGCGTGGTGCCGCCGCGCGGACGCCGCCGGCATCCGCCAAATGCAAGTCATGGCGAAGACCCTGCGAGGTCACCGCCGAGGCCTCCTCAACTGGTACGACCACCCACTCTCGACCGGCCCGCTGGAAGGGATCAACAACAAAATCCGAGCCCTGCAAAGACGCGCCTACGGCTACCGAAACTATGAACACATCAAAGAGCGCCTCCTGACCTTGCACCACACCCAGTACACCCGACAAGGTGAATACCTTGCCAATGCCCAACCCCCAAAAATAGTCGGATGAGCCGGAATTCTGACGTGCGTGTACTCCGTCCAGCCAGCCGGCAGAATTCTTACGAATTCTGTTACGGCCCCTTCACGTCTAAGCAGATCAACCGGTCCTCGCAGCGAAGATAAAGTCGGCCGCGAGAGAGGACGGGAGCGGTCCAGCAGGGGTACTTCATACCGGGCACCTCGCACCGCGAGACCTCCTCGAACTGGGTCTTATCGACCTGCGCCAGCGACAGCATCCCGCCGCGTTCGGCCAGGACGATGAACTTGCCATCGACCATGATCTTCGATGCCCGCCCATAGAACGGCCACGGGACAGCAGCCTTGGTTTTGGCGTCGACGATCTTGCCGTCCGGGTCTTGCTTGAGCCCCTTGAGTTGCTCTTCGGACATGCCGGGGGTTTCCCACAGCACCTCACCCGTGTCGGCCTTCAGGCAGCGAAACAGCCCCTCGTTCTCATGTCGTCCGCTGAATCCGTAGAACACTCCGTCATGGTGGATCGAGGTCGACCAGTGGGTCAGCAGGTTGGTAGGGTTCTGCCAGACGACATCGAAGCTCTTGTTGTCGGGCCGCACTTTTAACATTGCAGCTCCCAGACGATAGGCTGCGGAGATCATAATCGTGTCCCCGACGACAACCGGTTGGGCGGCGTTGACCGACTCATGCACGCGCGGCCGGAACCAGAAGTGGAACCGCTCCTGGCCGGTCTGCGGATCGAGCGAGACCAGCCCGTGCCGCATCAGGCACAGCAAGTGCCGCTGCCCGTGGATCGTCTCGCAAATCGGCGAGGAGTAGCTGGTGACCATCTCATCACCGGTCCACTCATACTCGGGCTCGCCCGACCAGCCAGTCGCAGCTTTGTCCCAGGTCGCCTTGCCGACACTGTTCCACAGCGGCTTGCCGGTCGTGGCGTCGAAGGCCACAACGCCGGAGTTCGGCTGGCCGCCGACAAGTACGATCAGCGTGTTGCCTTCGAGCAGCGGCGACGATCCGACACCGAAGAACCCGTCCGGGATGGTGTACTCCTTCCTCAGTTCGCGCTTCCAAATCAGCGACCCATCGAGCAGCGACAGACAGACCAGCGTCCCCTCGGCCCCCAGCGTGTAGCAGCGGTCCTTGGTCAAGACCGGCGAACAACGCGGCCCGTTGTTGTAACCGTACGGGTCTTCGAACTGACTCGGTTCGGCATGCTTCCAGAGCGGGGCTCCCGTATCCGCTCGCAGGCACAGGACGATCTCTTCATCCTTCAGTCGATGATGAATCACCAGCCGATTTCCCAGCACCGACGGAGCACTGTACCCCGTCCCGACCTCCCGATCCCATATCCGAGTCGGCCCCGCCACTGGCCATTTCGCTAGGAGTCCCGTCTCGCCGGAGATACCGGTATGTCGCGGGCCGAGGAAGCACGGCCAGTCCTCGCCGGGGCGATCTGGAGTGGGCACCTCTTGTGCCCAGGCCGCTGTGGCACACGTCACGGCCCAGAGTGCGAGAGCGATCCATCCGAGCCGGGCGGGCGAAGCAGTGCGCCGGTGGGAAAACTCTGGTGCCTGGTCAATTGACATGTTGTCATCTCCCGTTTCTCTGATCCGTGTCGACTCAGGTGGCCTCATCAATCGGCCCGCTAGGTCGCCTAGGCCATTGGAATGGGTCTGAGAGAGAACAGCAAGCAGCCGGTGCAAGAAAGGGCGAGTGGCGTGCATTCGCCGATGAGCGAGACGGGGGGGTGGAAGTGCGGGTCAGTGCCTTCGCTCTGGATCAAGTCTGGGCACAAAACCAGCAACCCGACGCGTCAGCGAGGGCGGACATTTCTCGATGCTCGCCGCTGGTCTCAGCCCCCAGTAACAGCCTCGCTGCCGACGCACCCTGGCAGTTGCCCTCGCTGACGCGTCGGGTTGGTGAACTGGGAGATCACCGATTAAGGATGAAACAGTCAGCCAATGGACGGGATTAAGCCAACCAACCGGCAGCCATGCACGTACTTCGAACAGCGGGCCGCCCGCATTGTGAGCGGGAAAAACATGTCGCGCAATTCTCGTTCGCTGCCAATCGGCGTCTTTCCCTCCAGGACCGCGAACCGGTCCATCCGGCACGGGAATTCCATTTTTAGCTGCTGCCGTCCATATTGCCGGTAGAACGTGAGGTCGTAATCAATGGTCACGCGCAGCAACCCGTCGAGGGAGGCGAAATGTTCGCGGCGGTATTCGACGACGATGATCGGTTCCGGATTCGCGAGGATGTCGGACGTTCGAACGGCCGGTGCGGCGTGCAGTAAGGCGGGGATCAACTCGGCATAGCTCCGCTCACCGACCGTTTCGCTGGCTCGCAGCTGCATGCGGTGCTTCCCGGTGACACGGTTGTTGCGCCATTTCACTTCGAGGAACAGATCGCGATCGGGCAGGAGTTGGTCATACCACCGTAGCCGAAGTTTGCGCCGCAGTCCCAGCCCGTCGAGATTGGCGTGACAGGCCGACAAACCGGGGTCATCGAAGTAGATGCTGCGAACCGTCGACACTTTGTAATTGTGGACGAGGCGACGACTGTTCGACTCCAGCAGGCGACGGACCGAGTCGAGGTCGACCCGGTCGAAGGTGAACTTCGTCTCGCGCCGCACCGCCAGGTCGGAGCGGGACTCGCCCTCATCAATGAGTTGGAATTGAAGCGGCATTAGACGAGCGAACTCAGGTTCACGAACGACAACTCACAATCCGGCAGCTGATCTCGCAGCTTGGAGATCAGCTTCGCCGTTTCCGAGGAGCTGGTCTGTTTGATTCCGATGCGGACCTGCCCGCGGGCTCCCTCGATATCGAAACGCTGAAGCGTATACGGGCCGCAGGTTCGCCCGATGACTTGCAGTACCCCGGCATCTTCCGAGTCCGAAAATCTCGCGGCGGCCCCGGTAATGGTCAGCAGCAGATTCTGATCTCGACGCCCCTTGCCGGTGAGGTGCATCCCCACGATATAGATTGTGGCGACCAGCACCAGCGCCACAGCGAGCAACGGTTGCTCCGCTCCCAGGGCCAGCCCGACGCCGATGCACAGAAAGAGATAGACCAACTCCTCCGGCTCTTTGATCGCTGAGCGAAACCGCACAATCGACAAGGCACCGACCAACCCCAGAGAGAGTGCCATGGACGACTTCACGACGGCGATGACCCCAATCGTGACGAGAGTCAACAGGGGGAACACCCGCGTGATCGACTCCGCATCCGAGGGCGAAGCTCCAAACTTTCGATAGAGCAGCCGGACATACAGCGCGAGCGCCCCGCCCATGAACAGATACACCACCAGCGTCAACGCCGAGATGTTCTGCTGAACCGAGACGGCGTCTCGCAACTGTTGCCAGGAGTTCTGAATCTGCTGGCTGGCTTCGTCACCCATGTGCTCAATGTCCTGTGAAGTGCAATACGGACAGGTACGGACCGCCGTTCTGGATTCCACGAGGGATTCTGGCGAGTTCCCTCGCAATTGTCGCGTGGAGGCCGTTTCCGCGTGGGGCACGTTTCCTACCTGCCTGTCAATTGACTGACCGATTCACACTCTGAGCCTCAGCATTCCAAACGGGCACGTAGGAAACGTGCCCCATGGGGAGTAGACTTCGATCATCATGCTTGAACACTTGATCTTGTCCGTCTCCGCCGTGCTGGCGGGGATCATCAACTCCGTCGCTGGGGGGGGGACGTTGCTCACGTTTCCGTCGCTCACTTACGTCCTCGGCTCGGGGGATGAGGCCGCTGTGATCGCGAATGCGACGAGCACGATTGCCCTTTTTCCGGGTTCGCTGGCTTCGGTCTGGGGCTATCGCCAGGAGTTGAAAGGCACGCGCAGCTCCCTGCTGCCGCTGTTGATTCCTTCGCTGATCGGAGGAGCGATCGGGACCTGGCTGGTGGTCAGCTATCCGGCCAAGACATTCATGCTGCTGGTGCCGTGGCTGATTCTGCTCGCCACGTTGCTGTTCATGTTGCAACCAACGATCTCGAAGTGGACCGGGATCGGCCTGCCGCACGAAGCTCCGACGCTGCGAACGCGAGTGGGCATTGTGGCGTTTCAGTTCCTAGTGGCTCTGTACGGCGGGTACTTCGGCGCGGGGATCGGCATTTTGATGCTCACTTCGCTGGCCCTGATGGGAGACTCGAACATCCACCGCATGAACGCCATGAAGGCGCTGCTGGCCTCGATCATTAATGGCACATCGGTCACGCTGTTCGTGTGGCAAAACAAGGTGAACTGGTCTCTGGCCCTGCCCATGATCGTAGCCGGTATTATCGGCGGCTTCGCTGGTGCCACCCTGGCGCGGAAGCTCAACAAGAACCACATTCGCTACGGCGTGATCGTCATCGGCTTCGTCGTCTCGGCGACCTATTTTGTCAGGGTGTATGGGGAGTAGTCTCTCGCCTTCGTGCCCCTGACCCAGTTCTCGCCTAGGCAAGGCTAGCCGGTCGCTGTGAGTACAGGTACTATGAATACGGGTTGAGTTCTGGAACCTGGCTCGTGTCTCGATTCATGACAGGAAACTTGCGATGTGCCAACTGACACTGGAAGTGGATGACGAAGTTCTCGCCCAAGCCGAGGCGGTTGCTGAAGCAGACAACACAACGCTGAAGACTCTTCTGCAGCATTTTGTGGAATCACTTGCGGCACGTTCATCAGATCGCGTGGAACTGGCCAAGGAACGACTGCTCGCGACGTTTGCCACGCTCAGTCGCGACATGGGTGACCGCCGATGGACACGGGAGAGCCTCTATGAGCGATAAGGTCTTTTTCGACTCCAACATTCTCATTTACGCCTACGACACGCGAGACTTGAACAAGCAGAACCAAGCCCAGGCACTGCTATTGCAGGCCACTCAATCCCAAACGGCAGTCCTCTCGGCGCAGGTGTTGGGCGAATTCTTTGTTGTGGTGACAAGAAAAATCCCGCAGCCGATGACATCCTTAGAGGCTGGTGAAGTGATTGCACAATTGGGATCGTGGGAAGTGGTCCCCCTGAACTTCTCCCTCGTCCAGCGAGCGATTGCCACGCAGCACAAATATGGCACTTCATACTGGGATTCGCTGATTATCTCCGCAGCTGAACGTGCTGGGTGTGGCCGAATCCTTTCCGAAGATCTCAACAGCGGCCAGTTGTATCACGGAATCGAAGTCCAAAACCCGTTTCGACCGTCGGCCTGCAAGTAAACACCGGCCAGCGTCGCCATTTCTGTAAGTGGTCATGATATGTTAAGCTGAATCAGAACCCCATCCGTTGGAGCGTGATCGGGGTCTCGGTGTCAGCGACCTATTTTGTCAGGGTGTATGGGTAGCTCCGTCGTGGGGCACGTTTCCTACGTGCCCATGAATCGGTCCACCGATTCAACCGCTGAAAAAGCTGATCCCCAAGACGGGCACGTAGGAAACGTGCCCCACGAAGACGCACCACACAGATCATCACATCCGCAGCTTAGAAACACGCAACAGATTTGGCGGGTATGCCGAGGAGAAGCGGTACAACTCGGGTCGCTCCACGATTCCGGCAACGACGGGATTAGCGTGTATGTAGGCCAAGATCCGTTCGAGTTCGCCCTCATCTCGAATGCAGTGATCGTAGGACTCGCGCTGCCAGAAACCTCCTGTACGACCAAGCAGCCGATTGCAGTCCACAGCTGTATGACGATTCACCGAGTGTTGGATTCGCTGACGTGGAGATCGCTCTTCGGTTGCCGCGCCCAGCGATTGCACCCACTGATCGAGTGGGCGAAAAACCCAGTGATAGTGACTGGGCATGACAACCCAAGCCAGCAACTCGTACCTCTCATCTGAGAAATGCTGAAGTGATTTCTCGACAATCGAAGCGAGTCGTGGGTCTCCCAGAAGGCGTGAGCCTGGCTGGCGGTCGAGCCAGGCTTCTTGCTGGACGAAGGATTTCTTCCAATGAAACACAGCCCATTCGTCGACGGGCATTCCTAGCGGTCTTACTTGTCGCTTCAAGCTCGCCCGCAGGCGTTCTAATTCCAAGAGCCCTTGAGCGGGAATGCTGCCCGCGAGACAAGTGGTGACAAAGTAAGTGGCTCCCGGATAATCCCAGTGCGGCAGTCGACGCCTTGTGAAGTTCTCTTTCATCGGCCTACGCTTCCTGTTCCTCGTGGGGCACGTTTCCTACGTTCCCGTGTAAGTACATTGATATCAAGTTCCTCTCGCAGATGACCAGGCCAGCCTTAATTCACACGGGTGAATCGGAGGACCGATTCACGGGCACGTAGGAAACGTGCCCCACGAAGACGCCCCACGGGGAGGCCATACCGGCAATTTCTGCTGTTGTATCACATGAATACCAACACTCTGTGCCGAGTAATCTCTGGAGACGTTAATGTTTCGACCGCGATACTTTACCGCCACTGCCCGCCCCTCCCTCGGGAAATTCCCCCCATGCGTACGATCGCCTTGGCTCTGTTGGTTACCACGTTGTTCCTGAACAACCCGCTTGGTGCGCGGGCGGCGGAGCCTCAGTTGGGGGAAAAATCTGCCCCGGCTCAGGTCTCCATTGAGACCCGCTTTGTGTCGGCTCCGTTGGAAATGCTGAACCGCCTGGGGCTGGAGAACGCGGTCCTCGTACCCCCCGCAGCTGAGCCCGAGCCACTGTTCTCGCTCGATACCGAGAGGGACACAGGCGATTCGGCGATCCAACTCATCAGTGCATCAGCAGTGGTCGAGGAGCATCATCCGATTCATGCTCAGACGTTTAGCAATCAGCGCATCAAGGAGTTTTTCATTCAGGCGCAGGGAGATCGTCTCACGAGTTTCATGCACGTCCCCCCAAAAGTCACCGTTTGGGATCGCGACAACGCTGAGATTGCCAGTACCACGACAAGCCCCTTTGTAATCGACAGCCAAAACGGGAAGCCTGTCATTCGAGAGTACCAGACCGGAACCACCATTCTGGCCCGCCCGTGCGTGACACAGTCCGGTTCGGTGCAACTCGATCTGCGATTGCGATTGGATCAGATCGAATCCGTCGAGGTTTATAAAAAAGGGGAGCAACAAGTCCAGTGCCCCAAAATCAATGCACTGAAAGTCGAACTCTCCGCAACCGTGAAGCCCGGGGAAACGCTTGTCATCTGGGCACCCAGCCCCGAGGTCGCCGCCCCTCCCACCGGGCTATCAAAGCTGCTGCGAAAGAAGACCTCGGATGAGGCTCCGAAATCAACGCTGGTGTTGCTGATCACTCCCTGTATCGTGGTTGAGGCAGTGGCTGCGGCTTTGAAGTAGCGCCACCTCTGTCGTGGGGCACGTTTCCTACGTGCCCGTCTCTGGTGTCTGGCTTTTTCAGTGGTTGAATCGGTGGACCGATTCACGGGCACGTAGGAAACGTGCCCCACGAAGACATGTCCTACGAAGGAGGCTATTCCGGCCACTTCCCGATGCACAGAGCCTTCACAACGGCCTCCGGATCAGTCACGGGCTTGAAGATGCGGCCTTCGGTTTCGACCATCCCCGACCGATCGACCAGAAACACGCCCGTGTGGAACGACCCGTCGCTGGGGTCGAATCTTCCCCACTGGGTATGAGCAGGAGCTGGGTTGTCTTTGCCGATATCGGACAGGATCGGAAACGGAAACGCCTGCGAGCGTTCACCGGCTTGGCGGTTGGCGTACGGGGTCGCCACTCCGATTCCAATCACCTGCACCCCAGCGGCTTTTACCGTGTCATAGTGGTCTCGCAGTTGGGTCAGCCACGGGTCGTGGTCGGCTCCGGTCTCGCCGTCGAAGAATACGACGACCATCCGGGTGCGGCCCAGATACCGTTCGAACTTCACAAGCTGGGACTTCTGATCGTAGAGTTCAATGCGCGGGGCCAGTCGACGGGGCTGGGCTCGCTCGGTTTGCGTCGTGCGCTGCTGCGTCCGTTGATTGTGCTCCGCGAGCCACACCAGCCCGGCGATCACAGCTGCGGCGAAGGGCAGAACGAGGATGCGGTAACGGCGAAAGGGAGAAGTCATGGGGGCGGAGCGGGAACAGGAGTCGGGAAGGCGTTTTGCGATTCTGACGCACGATCACCCGTTCTTCCACTGGGATCTTCTGTTAGAGGTCGGTGTGGTCGCGTGGACGTGGCGATTGCTCGATGAACCGGGACCGGATCGCGAAATCCGAGCCGAGAGAATCGGCGACCATCGATTGTTGTACCTCGACTACGAAGGACCAGTCAGCGGCGATCGCGGACGGGTGGCCCGCTGGGACGCGGGGACATACCGGGTGACTGTTGAATCGGAGAGCGAACTCACGGTCGCGCTCGCCGGGGCGAGGAATGAGTGGACGATCCGGTTGAAGCGCAGCAGCCCCTGTCCCCTAAGTGATACCTGACCACTGACCCGCAACTCCACCACACGGCCCGTCGCGGCAACTTGTAACAGATAAACAGATTACGACTCGCCATTCTTGGCTTTCGTCCCCGCTGGGCCACTCCGAATTGGTTTTCCGTCCTCAACAGTCGTAGAATCAAACTTGTTCGATGGGTGCGGTTCCCTCATGGAAATTCGGTTTCCCAAGGAGTTCCTCGATGGCGATGCGACAGCTGACGGCTTTGCCGGTCTTCAATGAAGAGGCTCATCTCCTGGATGTCTTGCCGGAAGTTCGCAAGTACTCGCAAGACGTGCTGGTGGTCGACGACGGTTCGACTGACCGCACGCCGTTCCTGCTCTCCGAGATGGATGGCATTCATGTCATCCGCCATGCGAAGAATCAGGGCTACGGAGCGGGGTTGCGAACGGCGTTCGATTACGCGATTGCGAACGGGTACGACGCGCTGGTGACCATTGACTGCGATGGCCAGCACCAACCTCAGTTAATCCCCTCGATGGTGGATGCGCTGGTCGCGGACGACGGGACGCTGGCCGATATCGTGTCGGGCAGCCGTTATCTGAAGGATTTCGATGGCGACAACTTCGCTCCCGAGGATCGCCGCCGCATCAACATGCAGATTACGAAACAGCTCAACGAATGCTTCGGCCTGTCGCTGACCGACTCGTTCTGCGGATTCAAAGCCTATCGGGTCGAGTCGCTGCCGAAGTTCGAGATCACGGAACTCGGCTATGCGATGCCGCTCCAGCATTGGGTGCAAGCTGTGCGGCATGAGATGGTGATTCGAGAGTTCCCAGTCCCTCGCATCTATCTGGATGAGAAGCGGTCGTTCGGCGGATCGCTCGACGATGCCCAGAAGCGAATGGCGTACTATCAGCAGGTGATCCGTAAGGAAATGGCGTTGCAGCATCTCGACTGCGGTTGTCCGGGGGCTTGAGGGCGTGGGATAGGCTTCCAGCCTG
>JAYSUV010000564.1:0-1239 GCA_043718945.1 Planctomycetota bacterium | reverse complement strand
GTCTACCGCCACCACCCCGCTCCCCCAGACAATCCGCGTCCTGCTCCAACGCCTGCTCAGACTCGCGGTATAAGAGGGAGAGATGCCCGAAAGTGCAGAACCAACGGATCGTGGCCAGAATGCCATCGCCTGAAACTCGCTGGTGAAACGATGGCAGAAACTACATGGACATCTTCGATTCCGTGGGCCACTCGGATTCTTGTTGGGATGTGGAAACTGCCCTCTTGATTCGAGGCTCGACAATGTAATAATCCAAACGAAGTCATACGTTCGACAAGCGATTGCCCTGCCATATCAGTCACCCGACGCGTAGCGAGGAGTGCCACCCAGAATCGCCTGCACCGGGTCGATTGACCGAGGTCTATTCGGGAGGTCGAACTCTCGCAGAACATCCAGAGACGTACGCCCTCGCTGACGCGTCGGGTTAGTGGTTCCGACCACGATCGCCTCTCTGGACCTCACGCCCGTCGGATGGCGTCCATCGGGGAGAGCCGGGCGGCTTTCCAGGCGGGGTAGAGTCCGCCGGCCACGCCGAGCAGCGTACTCATCACGAATGCAAACAAAGCCAGCCCGAGTGACACATGTAGCGAGAGTCGGTCAGGCCAGACCTCGTTGGCCACGAGTGACGCGAGCGTTCCGAGGATCACCCCCACGATCCCGCCGGTCAGGCCGATCACCGCGCTTTCGGACATCACCAGCTGCATCACCTCGCTGCGTTTCCAGCCCATCGCTCGCAGGATGCCGAACTCGCCGGTGCGTTCCATCACGCTCATCAACATCGTGTTGAGGATGCTGAGGACTGCGATCAAAAAGCCGACAGCCGAGATCATCGTCAGGAACAGTTCAAGGTCGCCGCTGAATTCCGCGAACTGTTCGGCCCAGTCCTCGGGCGAGCGGACCTCGACGGTCGACGTGGCGGCGATCTTGGCGGCGGGTTTGGCCGCCTTTGTCGTGGGAGCGGGGATCGAAGTCGCGGGCTTCGCGGGAGCGGTCGATGACTTCCCCCCCTTGGCCCAGCTGTCGAAGGCATTGGCCACCGCCTGCACCGGATTGGGTCCACCTCCGGCCAGCATGTTGAGCGTGTCCATCGCCCCGGATGCCTTCCACTCGCGCCCCACAAAGGTCTTCTCGATCCGGGCCTTCAACTCCTTGTTCGATGTCCCCGGCACTTGCTCGACATAGAAGCTGGAAACCGTGTCGGGGCTGATCCGGGCCAGTGTGCGCAGGGCATCAATGTCG
>JAYSUV010000563.1:0-3410 GCA_043718945.1 Planctomycetota bacterium | reverse complement strand
ACCATCCGTTCCGTCACCCCCGCAAACACACTCGCGTCGACCTCGCACTCCCGCTCCAACTCCGCCTTCCGCCTCTGCATCGAACCATCCATGGCTCTGCCTCCCCGTGATCCTCGAACCGCCACCCCGCACGAACCATCATCTTCCCACATCAGACGTTATGATGAATAGACCAACTCGGGACAGTCGAACCAAGCCGCACGAACAAGCGGCACCATGAGGTGCCACCGGGGTGGCCCAGACGCGGCTTTGAGCGTCTGGGTTGTGGAACAAGAAGAGGTTACGGGAGGAACTACCGTCGTTCAACCTCTCGTGTTCCTACGTCACCCCGCCGAAAGCCCCTCAACCCTGAAGGGGCGGGGATTCCAAGTTGGTCATTCTCGACTTGAAACCTAATTTCTGTCCCGGCAGGGACACCCGAAAATAGCCCACAGTTTCAACGGTGGGATTGAGCTGGTGTCGTGGTTGGTCGCGCGGCTGCGGTCGTGGAAGATGGAACGCAGCGTATGGATTGTTGCCGATGGGGCTTACGCCGCGCGGCCGTTTCTCGACGCGGTGCTGGCGTAAGGAGCGGTCGTCGTCAGCCAGCTACGCAAGGACGCGGCGCTGTTCGACTTGTCACCCGCACGCACGCCGGGCCAACGCGGTCGACCGCGCAAGTAGGGCACGAAGCTCCAGCTTGGCCAAGCGCGCCGCACATCTCGAAGGCTGGCAGTCGATCACCAATCGCTGTCGCGGGGTCGAAGTGACTCGCGACGATAAGACCTTCCTGGCGCTATCGCATCTCGCCCATGATCTCATACGCGTTGTGCTTGTCCGGTTCGACGATGTCGGCTGGATTCCGTATTTCTGTACTGACTCAAACGCCACCGTCCGCGACATCCTCGAGGCCGCCGCCGATCGCTGGGCCATTGAGGAACACTTTCACGAGATTAATGAAGTCTGGGGCGCGGACCAACAAAAAGTCCGCAACATCTGGTCGAACATCGTCTGCTGGCATCTCAACCAGTGGCTGCACACGCTGATGGAATTGGCCTCGTGGGACGAGTCGTCAGCGACGCGGGTGGATCGGAGTTCGCGTCCGTGGGACAACGCCCATCGGTGTCCGTCTCATCGAGACCGTCGTTGCAAAATCGCTGCAGATATGCTGCGAACCGAATTTCCCACAACGCTCCCCACGCCCCCCAAAAACTAACAACTACCTCGCCCTCGTCGAATTCCTCATCTCCCTCTGACATGACCAACGCTGATCGCCAAAATTGCAGTGATTAACTATCGAAAGAAAGGACAACTGAGTCCAGATCGCCCGGAAGCCCAAACCTGGAAGGTTCGGGCTTCCGAGACAAAACAGCTGCCACAGGATGCCTACAGGTTGGAATCTCGCTGATCGGATGACTTCGATGCGGGAGTCACATGACCGGTGTATGGACCGAAGCTCGCACTGTGACGTCCCGGACGCTCAGCCGATTCGAAATCATCGCGAGGCGGAGCGGACGGCAGGTCCGATGTACTTCGGGTCGGGGGAGGGGGGTCCGCATCCCGAGGAGCGGGTGGGGTCATGGGAATTGGATCGGCTTCAGGGTTGTATTCCTGCACGGGAGCACTGTTCCGATACCCCCCCCCAGGGGAGTGCGAGATTCGGGTCGACTGGCGTTTCGCAGCGCAACCGGAGATGAGCAACACACCCGCGATGGCATACACCGGCCAAACAGCAGGACGGAAAGAAAGAAACCGCATCTGAACACTCCCAAGCGATCGCTGAAACAGCGACAGTTGTTGAGTGTTCCAATCCTTCGGAACAAGGTTCGCCCTGAGGCGACCGGAACAACGACTCCATCGTGCTGAATTGATCGGCTGATTCTGCCGCCGAACGTGAAATCAACTTGTTTCATGTCACCTCGCTCAGAAAGGCCGCGACCAAGATGCTCTCCAAGCGGGATGTAACGATTGAGTCAACAGCCAGACCGTATCCGTATTCGAATGCATGAAGCCGTCAACAACGGATGGACAAACTTGGGCTCACTCCAAGTGACCGGGCTGGCCAGTTTGTGAATCTGAGCTGGCTGAATATCCGCCAGCCCGAAGCGCCAGGAGAGGGATTCCTCTCGCTCGCCCTGGCTGGCGCAGCGGGCTAGATTTTCTCAATGTGACAAACTGGCCCGCCCTGCTCCAAGCGACCACAAACCTTACTGGAGTCGTGTAATCGCCCCCCAGCCGATTGCTGACAGCTTCCCCGTCGGATCACTACAATCCACTGATGGCTGGAAACTCATTTGGACAGGCATTCCGCATCACCACCGCTGGCGAGAGCCACGGGCCGGGGAATGTGGTCATCATTGACGGGGTGCCCTCGGGGATTCCGCTGACGGTGGACGATCTGCTCGTCGACATGAATCGGAGGAGGCCGGGGCAGAGCCACATCACGACGCAGCGGGATGAGGCCGATGTGCCCGAGATCCTGTCCGGGGTCTTCGAAGGCCGCACCACCGGGACGAGTTTGGCCATCCTGATCCGCAATACTGATCAGCGGAGCAAGGACTACAGCGAGATCAAAGACCTGTACCGGCCCGGCCATGCCGACTACAGCTTCGACGCCAAGTACGGCTTCCGCGACTATCGCGGAGGGGGCCGGTCGAGTGCCCGCGAGACGACGGCTCGCGTCGCAGCCGGGGTCGTGGCCAAGAAGCTGATTGCCCAGGCGTTCGACGGGCGGGTACTCGGGTATGTCACGCAGGTGGGCGATATCCGAGCCACGATCACCTCGCCAGAATTGTTGACACTCAATGACATCGAGCAACGCCCCGATGGTTCGCCGAACATCATCCGCTGCCCCGACATCGCGGCTGGGGACCGGATGATTGAGCGGATCGAAGAGGTCCGAAAGCAAGGGGACTCGATCGGCGGCGTGGCGGAAATCGTGGCCGTGAATGTCCCGGCGGGCCTCGGTGAGCCGGTGTTTGACAAAATTAAGGCGGATCTCGCCAAGGCTCTGTTCTCACTCCCCGCCGTATTGGGTGTCGAGTACGGCATCGGGTTCGGCTGTGCGACGATGCGGGGGAGCGAGCACAACGACCTGTTCACGCGTGGGCAACTCACGACTGGCGAGACGGGGATCGTGACGACGACCAACCGCCACGGCGGGATGCTGGGCGGGATCTCGACCGGGATGCCGATCCTGCTGCGGGTGGCGGTGAAGCCGACGAGCAGCCTGCCGATTGAGCAGGCCACGGTTACTCGCGACGGCGACCCGGCCACCATTAAGACGAAGGGCCGCCACGACCCCTGCTTGCTCCCGCGATTTGTCCCCATGGCCGAGGCGATGGTGGCGATGGTGATCGCGGATCACTGGTTACGCTGGCGAGGTCAATCTGACCGTTAGGAATGTCGTCTTTCGCGGAGCGAAAGACGAC
>JAYSUV010000562.1:0-3410 GCA_043718945.1 Planctomycetota bacterium | reverse complement strand
TGCGTCGTTTCGCCATCGGGCTTCTCGAACACATTCTCCCAGAGCGGCTTGGCACCCTCGACAGCTGTGCCGCCGATATCGCCAGCTGCGTTCTTCGGATCGCGTTGTAGGCCGACTCGCGAGAAGTAGGCAGTGGTCTGGTAATACTGGTCCTGGGTCCAGCGCTCGAACGGATGATCGTGGCACTTATTGCAGTTGAACCGCACCGCCAGGAACAGGTGCGTCGTGTTCTCCATCATCAGGTCAGGATCGCGGAGGATCTTGTAGTACCCCGCAGGTGGGTTCTCCTTCGTCGATCCGTTGGCGGTGATGATCTTGTGGCACAGCTGATCGTATGGCGTGTTCGCGGCGATCTCTTTGCGAATCCAGTCGCGGTAGAGCTTGGCCCCCTCGCCGCCGAGAAACTTGCTGTTGATCTGCAACAGGTCAGCCCACTTGTTGGCGTGGAACTCGACATAGGCATCGCTGCCCACGAGTTTGTCGACCAGCTCATCGCGCTTGACCTTCATCTCGCGCGTATCCGCGACAAAGGTCCGCACTTCATCCGCGCTCGGCGGCAACCCCGTCAAGTCGAGAGTCACACGTCGCACGAATTCATAGTCATCGCACAAACCCGACGAGAGAATCTTCATCCGCTCCAGCTTGCGCGCCACGAGAGTATCAATCTCGCTCCAGGCGGCGGGCTCCTGCCAGACAAATCCAGTGCGGTCGCCCATCGCAGTCACCGTGGTCGCGGCATAGGCCCCTTCGTAACGGGCGAGGATCGGAGCCTCCCCACGTCGCAGAGTCGTGACGACACCGTGAGCGTTCGAGACCGCCACTTCCATGTTCCCAGTTTCGAGGAACGACTCAGCGGTCACATCGCGGGTGGCCCCATCGGTGTAGGTCGCCACGACCCGCATCTGTTGCTTGCCGCCAATGAGTTGAATGATCGGATTGACGGGCAGTACCTCGATCTTGGCGACGCGAGGTGATTCGAGGTCGAGCTTGGCCCCCTCGGCAATCCACTGCCGCAGAATGCGGTACTGGATGCTGTCCTGCTTGGTGACTTGCCCGCCGACATGCGGCACAGCCCCGGTTGCCTTGAGCAGCATCAGACTGTCGTCCGGCGAGGCGAGGTTCACGCGCCGCGACCCGTGGTCATCGGTCAACGCTCGCAGGTCATAGATCGGGTCGTACCCACGCAGGGAGAGCTTGAACCCGTTCTTGCCGTCCTTCGACCCGTGGCAGGTGCCCGCGTTGCAGCCGACCTTGGACATGATCGGTGTCACGTCGCGGATGTAGCTCACAGTGCTGTTGGCAGCGATGCCGCTGACAGCCACCGGGATCGTCGCCGTCTGTCCGGCGACCTCGATCGCCAGCTGGCCTGGCCCGTCGGTAGCGGCTCGGACTCGCCCTTGGGGGCTGACCGTTGCCGCATTGCCAGTCATCTGGAACTTCGCCATGCGGGTTAGGTCGACGCGATCACCGGTGTTCAGGATGCCGGTAATCAGCAGCTGGGTGTAGCCGATGTTGCCCACGAGTTGAATCTGCGGCGGGATCACCTCGATCGAGGCCACCGTAGTGCCATCGGGCAGGGTCTCGCCCAGGGCCGCTTCGGAGCTGACATAGTCGACGCCCTTGGCGGCATCAGCGGCCACAGCAGCGGCAGCGACCGGGATGGCCGGGAACTCGCTGGCGACTTTGCCATCGGCGGCGTTGAACAGGCGGATGATCCCGTCTTCACCGCCGACGGCGATCTTCAATCCGTCCGGCGAGAAGGCGAGCGAGTAGAGACTGGTGTTCACTTCCGCTTGAGCGAGCACTGCAACGTTCGCGGTGACGTACTCTTTGAGCCGCTTCTTCTCGTCACCGTTCTGGCTGTCAGCGACCTTGCCCACGATTCCCTTAATGTCGGCGGGCATCTCGCTGTCGAACTCGGCCGAGTAAATGTACAGCTGCCCCTGCCGGTTCAGGCTCGACACAGCTGCGATGCGTTTGCCGTCGGGAGCGTAGTCGGCATCGAAGATCCGACCGCGCATGGCGGGGAACTGCCGCATCAGATTCGCATCATCTCCGATCACGCGCGAGGTCACACGCTGCATGCGGTAGATGCGCGGCACACCGTCAGAGCCACCGATCAGGATCTCGTCCTTGGTCGGGTTGCGGGTCAGAGCCTGCACTCCACCCTTGAGAGCTCCGGGGGTGATGGACGAGATGTTGTCCATGAACCGCTGCGTCTTGACATCGTACAGCTTCGAACTCATGTCGCGACCGATCGAGGCCATGTACGCCCCATCGACCGAGAACGCGGTGCCGACGGCCCAGTCATCGTGGGCCATGTTGAAGAACACCTGCGCCCCACTGGTGGAATCGAACGCGCGCACGACCTTGTCCGAGCAGCCGACCGCAATCAGCTTTCCATCGGGAGTCCAACTGGCTCCGTAAATGGTGTCGTAAGTGACCGGCACAGAGAGAGTCAGCTTCGGCTTGAGCTCTTCGCCTTCATACAGATCCCAGACCTGTAGCTCCCCCATCCGGCAGGGCAACCCGCCCGAGACCGCGAGACGCTTGCCGTCCGGCGAGAACCGAGCGGACTCGATGCGCTCACTCAGGCCGACCAGCCGCGCCGCCAGGCCCGAGCCGTCTGCCTTGTGCAGTAGCACTTCATGGAATCCGGAGACAGCGATCAGCTGGCCGTTCGGCGAGTAGTCGAGCGACGTAATGACCGGCAACCGCGAATAGGTCGGCGGGTGCTCTTGGTCGATCTTCGAGACCGCATTGGCCGGGGTATCGTCAGTCGCCCCTTGCTCGACCCACTTGCGGATCAAATCGATCTCGACCGGCGAGAGCGGGGCCTTGTCCTTGGGCATCTCCGCCTTGCCGTCTTTCGGCGTGATCTCCGCCAGCAGGTGGCTGGCGTCCGGCTGTCCGGGGACGATCGCTTTGTCACCGCTCTCACCGCCTTGCAGCAGGCGGTCGAACGAGGTCATCACGAAGCCGCCGCCCGCTTTGGCGTGCTGGTGGCATCCTTGACACTGGGCCTGGAAGATCGGGCGAATCTGCTTGTAGAAGCTGACCTTGTCAGCAGCGGCATCTTCAGCGGATGCAAGAGAAGCGAGACCGACACACGACCACAAGAGAGCGAAAACACTCGTGCGGATCATGGACAACACCTTCGGAATGAGCGAGGCAGGCTCGGCGACTCTGGATGAGTACGCCGACGGCACAAGGCGGGAGCAAGCCCACGGGTGGCAACCCCTGAGCATTGAAACAGTCACGTTACCACTAGACGCATCAACAGGCAAGCATCAATCCCGGCTGTGGAGTCCCGGGTGTAGGAGCGGATTGTGGCATTTCTCTTTTCGTTGGATTTCAGGCGGTTTGCCAGTAGTGGTCCCACTGGTCGCTGTAGGCGAGGCTGCACAGGC
>JAYSUV010000561.1:0-9652 GCA_043718945.1 Planctomycetota bacterium | reverse complement strand
GGAGTCCGGGGGCTGACGCCGCCCGGCTCGCCTGGATGGGTCACTTGCCTGTTGCAGGCGCTCATTGTCTGCCTGCTGTTCCCCTCCTCGGCCTCTGCTGAAGAGATCCGCAAGCCACCCAACATTCTCTTCGCGATCGCGGATGACTGGGGCCGTCACGCGGGAGCGTACGGCACGCCCGTGGCGCGGACGCCGACGTTCGACCGGATGGCCCGCGAGGGGCTGCTGTGTGAGCGGGCGTACTGCACCTCGCCGAGTTGCACACCCTCGCGCGGGGCGATCCTGACTGGGCAGTGGCATTGGCGGCTGGAAGCTGGCGCGAATCTGCACTGCGTGTTCCCGGACAAGTTCCGCACGTTCCCCGAGATGCTCACCGAGCGCGGGTACACATGCGGACTGTTCGCCAAGGGGTGGGGACCGGGGAAGACGCAAACGCCGCAGCGGGACATCGCGGGCCAGCGGTTCCCGGACTTTGAGACGTTCCTCCAGAAGCGACCCGCCGGGAAACCGTTCTGCTTCTGGCTTGGGTCGATCGATCCTCACCGTCCGTTTGAGGAGGGCACCGGGAAGCAGGCCGGGTTCGACCTCGCCAAGATCGAAGTCCCTGCAGCCTTTCCCGACGTGGAACTGGTTCGCAGTGATATCGCGGACTACCTGTTCGAAGTCGAGCGATTTGACGCCCTGGTCGGCAAAGCAGTTGCAGCTCTCGAAGACGCGGGCGAACTCGACAACACCATCGTCATCATCACGAGCGACCACGGCATGGCCTTCCCGCGCGGCAAGAGCAACTTGTACGACCTGGGGACCAGTGTCCCGTTCGTGGTTCGCTGGCCGGGTGTGGTGCAGGGCGGCCGCACAACGACCGACTTCATCAGCCTGCAAGATGTCGCCCCGACGCTGCTCGAGGCCGCTGGTCTCCCGATCCCCGCTGACATGACCGGACGATCTTTAATGCCACTGCTGAAGAGCGACCAGTCGGGGCGAATTGAACCGCAGCGAGATCATGTGCTGACCGGCAAGGAGCGGCACGTCCCGTCCCAACTGGCCCCCGATATGGGCGGCTACCCGTGTCGCGCGATCCGCACGGAAAAGTATCTCTACATCCGCAACTTCCGCCCCGACCGCTGGCCGAATGGCAGCGGCGACTACGAACACTCAGCGATCCCCGGCGTCTGGTACGGCGACACCGACAACGGAGCAACGAAGACGTACCTGATCGACAACCGGACCCGCGACTCGGAGCATCAACGAGCCTACGACCTCGCCTTCGCCAAGCGCCCGGCGGAGGAACTCTACGACCTCGTACCCGACCCGGAACAGCTGTCAAATGTCGCGGACGATCCACGTCATGCGGCAGCCAAGCAGAAGCTCTCCGATCAGCTGGCCAGCGAACTCCGGGCCAGCGGCGACCCGCGCTCGCACGGAAAGGGGGATGAGCACTTCGAGCTGTATCCGTATTTAGGAGATGGGCCAAAGCACCCGACTTGGAAGAAGAATTAGGGCCTCCTGTCGCCCAAGTCGTGAGAAATCTGACCCAACCACTGCATCCTGACCGGGAGTGACCACCGTTGACCACCTCATCTGAACGCTCCGCTGAAGACCGCTCCGCGACCTCCTTGGATGCCACGGAGCCGACGCGGGTGCGTTATGGCGTCCTCGCGTTCGCGTGCGGGTTATCGATGATTACCTACCTCGACCGGGCCTGCTTCGGCGCAGCTGGGCCGTCGATGGCCAAGGACTTGGGGCTGGATGGCGTGCCTCAGTTGAAGTGGGCGTTCACGGCATTCACGATCGCGTACGCCTTGTTTGAGGTGCCCGCTGGTTGGCTGGGCGATCGCTGGGGACCGCGCGGAACGCTGCTGCGGATCGTCGCTTGGTGGTCAGTTTGGACGGCGATTACGGGGCTGATTGGAAGTACGATCGGCGGGACGGTCATCGGGGGACTGACCGCGCTGATCGTGGTGCGATTCCTGTTTGGCGCGGGAGAAGCCGGAGCCTTTCCCAACATCACGCGGGCGATTCACAACTGGTTTCCACGTACGTACTGGGAGACGGCCCAAGGGCTGGTCTTCATGAGCAGCCGCATTGCGGGGGGGTTGACGCCGCTCATTTGGGGCGTGCTGGTGGCGGGGACGGCGTGGACTCCAGCACTGGTGCATTGGCGGATGGCGTTTCTACTGTTTGGGCTGACGGGAGTCGTGTGGTGTACGCTGTTCGGACTCTGGTTCCGCAATCGGCCCGAAGAGCATCCCTCGGTCAACGCCGCCGAGGTGGATCTGATCGATTCGGCGGGAGAGACCGCCTCGCATGCGGAGGGCGTGCCGTGGAGGGAGCTGCTGACTCACCCCAGCGTGTGGGTGCTGTGCGTGATGTATTCGATGGTGAACTACGGGTGGGTGTTCAGTCTCACCTATCTACCGGCATACATGCAGGACCGGTTTGCGATTGCGGACAAAGACTTGGTGGGGTCGTTATATAAGGGAGCCCCGCTACTGGTGGGAGCGGTGGGGTGTGTTCTGGGGGGGATTCTCGTCGGGAAGCTGGCCCGGCACACGATCCACCGTCATCGTGCGCGGCAGATCATCGGCGTAACGGCCATGCTGCTGTGTGCCGTCGCCTGGTGGGGGGCGGAACAGGCGACGAGTGCATTGGCGTTTTGCGGACTGGTCTCACTGGCCGCGATGGGGGTGGATCTGACGCTCGGGTCGGCCTGGGCCAGTTGCCAGGACATCGGTCGCAAGCATGCCGCCGTGACAGCCGCCTGCATGAACACGGTCGGAGCCGTGGGGGCGGCGTTTGCCAACTGGCACACGGGGTCGATCGTCGAGTGGTCGGTCGCCGCCCGAGCTGCTGAACTGGAGGTCGCGGTCAATCATCTCGCCGCCGGGGAGAAGTCTGCCGCCTCACTGGCGGGGTTTCAGACGGTGTTCTCGTTGTATGCCTTGGTCTATGTGCTGGCCGCGATCTGCTGGCTGTTTATTCGGGTCGATCGTCCATTGGGGAGTCGGGAGTCGCGGTGAGGGATGGATGGCGTGCCAAGCCCGGGGGTTGCAACCCCTGGGCTTGGTCGTGGATACGCCACATGGTCCACCACGCGACAGCAAACACGAGCCCCACCACCGTCCAATGCCACGGACCAAACACCACGGTGGCGTTGAACATCATGAACAGAAACACGCCGTGGACCACCCGCTTGCGCCACGGTGAGGCGACCGAGGTTCTCCCCAGAGCCTCGCGCCACACGCGCACGGCGTCGACAGCCCAGAACAGCAGGAAGGCGTAGTTGATATACAGCCCACCCGGCCAGTTCCAGCCGGTGACTTCCGCAGTCCGTTGAGCGGTGTGCGTGAGGGCCTTCGCGTGGCTCCAGTGGTGGAGGAAATGAAACGCACAGGCGACATGAATGGTCAATGCGAACAGCCCCGCTGTCCAGAAACAGGCCACTCCAACTGAGGGTTGTGCCTTGCTCCGAGAGCGAGCGGCTAGTAAGAGGGCGATCAAGTAGCACGCCACCGACAGTTGGGCCGTGTGCGCGATCAGGCGGTCGCCCCAGGAAACCAGCGGGGTCCGGAGGAGACCTCGCGACTGCGTGTTCCACCAGAATCGCTGATCGCACTCGGCGGCAATGTCTTCGATCACGCGAGCCTGCCGTTGCCCAGTCCAGCGGTCTGGCATCGATCGTTCCGTCACGCGGAGAGTGACACCGTAGGTATCCTCCAGATGGCGAGCGACAGCCAGCCGGTAGCGTCCTTGGGGATACGTGGGGCAGCGGCGAGTCTCGAACGACCACTGGTCGATGGAGACTGGCCTCCAGGAGCTGAGGGCCTCGGCGGGACCGACATGAGGTCGCCAGCCGAGTGGCAGTTGAGCCACCTGCTCGTCCTGAATCTGAATCACGACCACCTCGGGGCGAGAGGAGTAGACCGCCCATGCGGGCCAGTGGTCGCAGAGACCAACGCCTTCGAGAGCGGGCCAGAGGCTCAATCCCACGATGGCTGTCTGGCAGAATCGATCACGAATCGGATGACGAGCCTCCCCCTCATGAGTGAGTCCAAGCCACTCAGTCGCTGGGCCTGACAACGCCCGCGGCCTCCAGAATAGCTGCGGCACACTGACCAGAAAAAACAGATTCCACAACAACACCCCCGGCAGCTGATTCCAGCCTAGCGGCCCCAACGCCACCAACAGCGTCAAATGCATCGCGGTGGAACCCGCGATACCCCACCGCCGCGTTCGAGGGAAACCGAGCAACCCTGCCACCAGCAACTCCCCCAGTGGAAAGGCCAGCGTGCCGGGCGATGAGCTTGATCCCCAGGCAGAGACCTCGACCCCCAAGGCACGTTGCAGCCCCTGCCATAGCCACGGTCCCTGTGTCTGCACAAATCCCGCGTCGAACTTGGAGATGGCGGAGTAGAAGTAAATACCGATGACCAGGACTCGACAGCAACACAGGGCCATTCGTGGAGTCGCAATAGTCAGGAAAATAGTGAGCCACAAGAACTCCCAGGCCCAAACTTGCAGCCTCTGCTGATCGAGGAGCATGCTCGCGGCCAGACAGACCATCCAGGCCGCATTCGCGATGTTGAGGTATCCTCCCCAAACAGTTCCGGTCCGGGAATCGTGTCGAAGCTGTCTCCATTGACGCGCCGCGAGCCATGCCACAGCGAGGCCACTTAGCACCATCCCACACGCCAGCAAGCGGTCAACACTCGCTGGAATGGCGAGCAGCCCGCGAAACCACGGGATCGACGGAGAGTCACCCGTGGGACACCACAATGGCCACGTCGCAGTGACCAGCAGCAAACCAAACACCGCCACGCAGAGCCGCAGGGGGGCCAGGTCGCGGACATCGACATCATCGATCGATGGGAGAATGGTCATCCCGGCATTGTCTCGGTTGCGACGGAGATGTTCCACCACAGCCACTCCGGCGTGTCGATTTGTGTCGAGGCAACCTGGCTTGCCTGGAGGCGTTGGAACCCTCAGTTGGCCAGATGAGTTTCGAAGATCATTCGTCTCTGGGCAGCAAGGGCGGAACCTCTTAGCATGCGGGTGTGTCACGACCCAGTGAATTGTTCCCCGGGTTAGTCTTCTCGCTGTCTAGGAATGGCGTGTCATGTCGCAGGGTGTCAGTCTTCCGTTGGGGTTTCAAGCTGCGGGTCATGCGTGTGGGATCAAGGCTGATCCGCATAAGCTGGACTTGGCACTGTTCGTGTCCGACACCCCCTGCTCCGCCGCCGGGGTGTTCACACAGAACCTCGTCGTCGGGGCACCGGTGAAGGTCTGTCGCAGCCGGTTGCCTCGGAAGACAGCTCGGGGAGTGGTCATCAACTCCGGCAATTCGAACGCCTGTACCGGGGATCGCGGAATCGCGGATGCCGAATGGATGACCGCAGCTGTGGCGAAAGAAATCGGCGGAGCGGCTGAGGATTACTTGGTTTGTTCGACCGGGGTGATTGGTCGCTTCCTGCCCAAGGAGAAGATCGCTGCCGGGATTCCGCTGGCCGCTGAGAAGCTGGGACGGACGGCGGAGCATCTGGAAACAGCTGCGCGTTCAATCATGACGACCGACACCGTGCCGAAGATCGTGTCAAGGAAGCTCTCCTCGGGCGGCAAGACTTGGACCGTCACCGGGGTTTGCAAGGGAGCGGCGATGATTGCTCCGAACATGGCGACGATGCTGTCGGTCATTATGACTGACGCGGCGATCTCGGCAGAGGAAACTCATGCACTGGTCAGGCACGCCGTCGACCGCAGCTTCAACTGCATCAGCGTCGATGGCCATACGAGTACCAGCGACACCGTTCTGCTGCTGGCCAATGGGCAGGCTGGTCCGGTGCCGAAGGAGCTGCACTCGCAGCTGCAGTCGACGATGGATGATGTCGCGATGGCTCTGGCTCAACTGATTATTCGCGATGCCGAGGGGGCGGAACATTTCGTCACGATCGACGTGCATGGCCTACCGACACGCGAGGCGGCGTTCCGGATTGCCAAGACGGTGGCGGACAGTGCCTTGGTCAAGACAGCAATCACTGGCAATGACCCGAACTGGGGCCGGATCGTGTCGTCGGCGGGGTACGCGGGGGTGCCGTTTCAGGAGGAGGACTGCTCGCTGACGGTGAATGAAATCCCTCTCTATCGGGAGGGCACGCCGGTGCCCTTCGATGCGAAGCAGGTTTCCGACGCGATGGCGACCGGCGAGGTGCGAATCGTGTTGACCTTCACCCTTGGTAAGGAATCAGTGCGGTTCTGGACCAGCGATCTGACCGCGGAGTACGTGCGGTTGAACGCGGATTATACAACGTGAGACGTGGAATGGCTGAAAGCCCAGGGGTTGCAACCTCTGGGCTTTGGCACTAGAGTGTAGCAATGGCTACATTCATCAATTCTGCTCGTTTCCTGCTTCTGGCCGCCACACTCGGTCTGCTGGTCGGTTGCCCACCTGCCGCCGCCCCGCCCGGGTCCGGGACTGCTCCAACGGCTAACAAGAAACTCGACATCGTCTGCACGGTGGGCATGGTCGCCGACATCGTACGGCAGGTCGCGGGAGAGCATGCCGAGGTGACTGGCCTGCTCAACGAGGGGACCGACCCACATGTCTACGTCCCCACAGCGAGCGACACCGCGCAGTCGCTACGGGCCGATATCGTCTTCTATTGCGGGCTGCACCTCGAAGGCCGCATGGTGGAGGACTACGAGGCGGCTCATCAAAAGGGCCGCAAGTTCTTTGCCGTCGCCGAGGGGATTCCGCATGACAAGCTGCGATCATCGGAGGCCGTGGCAGGCATCCATGACCCGCATGTGTGGGGCGATATTCAGATGTGGATGGAGTGCGTGCGCGAGGTGGCGAAGCAGCTGAAGTCGCACGACCCCGCCCACGCCGCCGACTACACCGCGAACGCCGACCGCTATCTGGCCGAGATGACCAAGCTCGATGCCTATATCCGCGAGGTGATCTCTTCGATCCCGGAACAGCAGCGGACACTGGTGACCGCTCACGATGCGTTTGCCTACTTCTCGCGGGCTTACGGGATCAACGTCCGCGCGGTGCAGGGAATCTCGACTGAGTCTCAAGCGGGCGTCAATGACACGAACCGGCTGGTGGCCTTCCTCGTCGAGAACAAAATCCCGACCGTCTTCGTCGAGGCCAGTGTCAACCCGAAGGATTTGGAAGCGGTACGTGCGGGGGCCAAACAACAAGGTTGGGACGTGGGTATCGGCGGGACGCTCTACTCCGACTCAATGGGGCCGAAGGGCACGTATGAGGGAACGTACATCGGGATGCAGGACCACAACGCGACGCTGATCGCGCGGTCCCTCGGCGGCCAGGCCCCGGAACGCGGCTGGCAGGGGAAACTGAAGCCGCGGGTCGCCGACTAGACCCCTCATGGGCGACATTGCCAGATCATCCTGCGATGGGTTTACCGCACCACACTCGGGGAATCGAGAACGCTCACCTTGGTCGGACCCTGCGGGCTTTGCGTCAACGAGACTAGGCACGCTTCGGACTGGCCCGGCGAGCCCGCGTAGTGGAACTGCACAAAGCGGTTCCCATTGGCCAATTGGCGGACCATCTTCAGATCGCGGCGGGTGATCTCGCCCGCCTCGGGATGCAGTTCCCTCAACTTGTGAGTCGCCGCTTCCGCCTGCAGGTCGGCAGCTGCGCCACCCCCGAGCAATGCCACAGCTGCGATGTTTTGCAGTCGGTCCTGGGCGGTGGCGACGTTTTGGACTTCGGCGACATCGGGGAATCGCGTCGTCAGGACCGACACGGCGGGGCAGGCGACGGCGTGCCAGCGCTGGCCGACGAGTAGTCCGATCTCGGTCTGTGCGGCGCCTTCGATCTCGGCGATCAGTTGCTCTTGCTCACTGGCAGCTTGGACTGACTGGTTCACACTGTCGGTGGTCAGAGAGGCCATCTGGCACTGCTGGGTCAGCAATTGAAACAGCTCACGCATTTCGCCCTCGCTCAGGCGATCAGTCCGCGAGGCCTTCACCGGCTTCTGGCGAGTCCCGCTGATCTCAACGGCTTGCACTTGGCCATTCGACCAGATATCAACGACGGGCGTGCGGGAACCATCGGGCTCGATAAAAGCCAATGACGCCACTCGCACCGGAACCGGCGGCAAGGATTGAGACTGCGGCTGGGAGTTGCCCTGTCTCTTCGGCTCGACAGCGCCGGTCGAAGTCGCAGCGGCCAGAAGGCACAGACCGAGAATGAAGATGCGGATGCGTCCGTCCATGGAGGCTCTCGTAAAAGATGCTCGTCTGAGCGTGTGTTAGGTCATGTGGGGGGCAGCGCCGAACGCGGGTTCCTGATTCTGCTCCCTCTCCCCCACAATTGGCGCTGCGATCCGGAAGGACTTCACTGTGGGGGAGAGGGTCGGGGTGAGGGGGCTTTGTACGACGGACATGTTTGCCCGTCGCGTGATCGACCCGTAACGGACACGAATTTCCGTCGCATGAGGCGTTGACCTTGGCCCCCTCACCCTAGCCCTCTCCCCTGCAATGTGTCTCTCTTGGAATCCACGCCGATCGCGGGGGAGAGGGAACCAGACAGAGGAACCACCTCTGGGCAGATGCACCCGGTCGCAGACAGCCAGCAAAACCAGCTGTCCGCGAAATCACTCTTGAGTCGTCATCGGCAACCGCAGACACTGCGATCGGCGAAAACTGCCCCGAGCGACCACGCGGAGGGTATCCGAATTCACTCAATCGCCTCAACCTGAATGTGCGGCATGTCCCAACCTCCCCAGACTTCCAGCCCGGATCGTTTCCCCAGCTTCTGGGGCGCGTGGTCGGTCGTGCTGCTGCTGATCGCCGGATTTGAGGCGATACGCTGGGCGAATAACGATACCCGCGCGGAGGCCCTAACCGGTTGGCTCTGTGGGAGGCAGGCAGATTGGTTGCCGTTTCTGCCGGTGTTCCTGTCAGGACTGTTTTTTTGGAAATCGGGAGTCGGGAGTCGGCGGGGGAGTGCCAGCGGGGGCGGTGTTCTCGTCAGCTCCTTCGGCCCTCATTCCTCCAGCGTTTACCCTGCGCCCGTGACTGGGCTTCAGAACATCCTGAATGCTTTGATCTCTCTGACTCTCGGACTCCTCGCGGTCGGCGTCGCAGCTTGGACCGGTTGGGATCTATGCGACCTGCCTCCCGCGTACCACGACGAGTTCAGCTATCTGTTCCAGTCGCTCACCTTCCTCGACGGGCGGACCTCCTTCCCCAGCTTCGAACCCATGCCGCAGCTGTTCGATCAGATGCACGTTCTGAATGAAGGACGCTTCGCCAGCCGGTACTTCCCCGGAGCGGGAGTGTGGTTCGCGGTGTTTCATGGAGTCGGCTCGATTTGGGGACTGTGGATCGCTCACGGGATCGTGACCACCGGGGCCTCGATCGTAGCCGGCGAGATCGCGGGGCGTACCGCTCGGGTGGTCGCTGGACTGGCCGCGGCGTTCAGTCCGGGTCTGTGCCTGTTCAGTCAGCTCTACCTGGCCCATCTGCCGACGCTGGTGGGGCTGACGCTGTTTCTGGTTGCGATTACGCGGCTGCGGCGGCTGTGTGAATCAGGTCACATGACGAGTTCGACACCAGTCCCCGTAGCGTGGGCTTTAGCCCACGCTTCAGGGAAGATAATAATTCCGCGTGGGCTAAAGCC
>JAYSUV010000057.1:0-2323 GCA_043718945.1 Planctomycetota bacterium | reverse complement strand
GTGGCCGTCGGCAAGTTCGTGGAACCGACCGAGCACTTGTTTGAGATTGTGGACACCTCGCGCGTGTGGGTCCAAATCGGCATCCTGGAGCGGGATCTATATCGCATCCAGGAGGGGCAAGCCGTTCGCGTCTCCTTCAGCGGACTGCCTGGCCAGAGTTTTGACACGCAGGTCGACAAGCTGGGATTGCTACTCGACCCGCAAACCCATCAAGGCACAGCCTGGGCAGAAATTGCCAATGCTCCGACAGGACCCCGCTTGCTGCCGGGAATGAATGGTCAGGCGGAGTTCATCCTGCCCGGTCGCGGACAGGGATTGAGTGTTCCGTCGGCGTCCGTCTTCAGCGATGGTGCGGAGCGGTATGTCTTCGTGGAGGAGAGTTCGACGAAAGCCAGCTCTGAATACCGGAAGAAGTCGGTGGTCATCGGGCGACAGACGCGAGATCTGGCGGAAGTGACTTCCGGAGACATCTTTCCGGGCGACCGCGTGGTGACACTCGGCGGCCACGAATTATCGAGCTTGTTCTTTCTGGGCGTTCTACGGCTCAGCCCGGAAACCGCGAAGAGTATCGGCCTGAAGGTCGAAGCGGTGACTGAACACAGCGTCGAACGGATTCTCCGACTGGATGGGGCGATTGATGTCCCTCCACAACGCCGGACATCAGCATCGTCCCAGTTGGCGGGCACGCTACGTCAGATTCTGGTGGATCGGGGACAAAAGGTGAAAGCAGGGGACATTCTCGCTGAAATCTCCAGCTTGGAACTGCAAGATGTGCAGCTGGAACTCCTTCTAGCTCATCTCGATGGGGCGATGTGGCGGGGCACTTTCACACGACTTCGCGATGCGGGAGATGCGGTCTCGCGCCGCACGGTTTTGGAAATGGAAAGCCGTGTGAAAGCATTGGAGACACAGTTCGCCAATGTCCGACAGAAGCTGCTCTCCTTGGGGCTCTCGCCATCGCAAATTGATGAGGTGCTTCGCTCCAAGCGTGTCGTCGAATCCCTGCCGGTGCGAGCCCCGATGGATGGTGTCGTCGTGGACTTTGACCGAGTCCTGGGACAAGTCATTCGGCCCGATGAGCCCCTGTTCGAGATTCATGACATCTCGCAGGTCTGGGTGCAAGCGTTCGTGGGTGAGCGAGAATCCAGCCAAGTCCAAGTCGGTCAGACGGCACGTATCCGGTGGATTGCCTATCCCGACCTGGAGGATGAAGGCACGGTGGCCCGCCTGGGTCCGGTCGTGGGCGTGGACAGCCGCACTCAGGCGACGTGGATCGAATTCCAGGAGCCACCCGCCGTTGCCCTACAGCACAACATGCTCGTCAGGGCTGCACTGACGACGGATCGTCCTCCACCCACATTGTCGGTTCCGTTGAGTGCTGTTGTGCGAGATGGATTACGCAGCTTTGTGTTCGTCCAGAAAGCCGACCGCACTTTTGACCGTCGGCGTGTCGAACTCGGACGAGAAGACGATCGGTACGTCGAAATCAAGGCCGGGGTGACTCACGGCGAGATGGTGGCGACCGGTGGCGTCCCGCAAATTCAAACGGCCTATTCCCTGGTGAGATAAGAGGCTTCTGGAATGCTGAACTGGATCATTGCGTTCTCGTTGAAGAATCGCGCCCTTGTCCTCATCGGCTCGATCGCCGTCATGGTTTACGGAGTGATCCAGCTCCGTCAGATGCCGGTCGATGTGTTCCCCGATTTGAATCGACCGACCGTCACGATCATGACCGAGTCAGCGGGACTCGCACCGGAAGAGGTCGAAGTCTTGGTCACACGCCCCATTGAGTTCCTGCTCAACGGTGCGACAGGAGTGAAGCGAGTCCGATCGGCATCGGGAATCGGCCTATCGATCGTGTGGGTCGAATTCGATTGGGGGACCGATATCTTTCGGGATCGGCAGATCGTGGCGGAAAAAATGCAACTGGCTCGTGAGCGACTGCCAGCGGACAGCAACCCCGTGATGGCTCCGATTTCATCGATCATGGGCGAGATCATGTTGCTCGGCTTGCGCTCCACTGCCGAGTTGAAAACCCCACTGGAGCAAGAAGCCAAGGCGATGGAGTTACGCACGCTGGGGGAATTCACTCTGCGTAACCGGCTCCTGGCGGTCGAGGGAGTCTCGCAAGTCACCGTGATGGGTGGCGTCCTCAAGCAGTACCAGATCATCACGTCGCCCGCTCGACTGGCAGCACAGAATGTCTCATTGCTGCAACTGACCCAGGCCGCTCAGAAGTCGAACGTCATCGCGGGTGGCGGCATCATGGTGCGGTCTCCGAAGGAATCGCTGCTGCGGATCAGCGGGCAAAGCCTGACGCTGG
>JAYSUV010000560.1:0-9666 GCA_043718945.1 Planctomycetota bacterium | reverse complement strand
AAATCGCCAGCCAAACATCCCTCAAGGCCCAACGGGCCGCCACTCGACTTCGCCAGCGAGTGACGGCCCGTTGGGCCTTAAGCAGATCAAGAGCAGCCACGTGACCCAGGGCTGCCGCCCTGGGCTTTCGAGTCAGGCCCCGTGGGGGCCGAGGACCGAAACCCTGCGTAGAATGGCGACCACACTCCTTCGGAAGTCTGGCGAGTCGGTTTTCACTGGCCGCTCGTGTGACCTCACCATTCCGGTTCGCGGAGATGTTTCGGGGACATCGCAGGGGAGTCGTTCATTGACAGTGTGCATCCCCCCAGTTCACGATCCCTCCATTCTGGGGAATTCTGACCACCGCCTGGATGGGAAACTTGTCATGCCGATCTCTGTTGCTGCTTTGCATTCGTTTTGTGTTCGTGCCCTCACTCAAATCGGGATGTCCGAGAAGGATGCGGGGACGACTGCTGGGGCGCTCGTGACCACGGACTCTATGGGGGTTTTCACGCACGGGACGAAGCTGCTGAGCGGGTATATCAACCGGCTCAAGGGAGGCGGGTATCGTGTGGCCGGAACCCCACGGATCGAGCGTCAGGGACCGGGCTGGGCGGTGATTGACGGGGACTCGACACTCGGGCAGGTCGGCGGCATGTTTGCGACCGAGACCGCCCTCGCCAAGGCTCGCAGTGTGGGGGTCGCGTATGTCGGCTTGCGAAATGCCGGGCACATCGGAGCTGCGGGCTACTTCGCAGCCCATGCCGCGCGGGCGGGGTTCATCTGCCACGTCGTGGGAAACGACATTCCCAGCGTCGCTGGACCGGGATCGCGCGGGCCGGTGCTAGGGAGTAACCCGTATGCATATGGGATTCCCGTCTTTGGCGGCGACCCAATCCTGCTCGACATGGCGACCGCAGCTGTGGCGGGGGGCAAGGTGTATGCCGCTCATCAGCGCGGGGAGGCGATCCCGCCGACCTGGTTGATTGACCAGGACGGGAAGCCGACGACCGATGGGACTCTTTACCCCAAGCGGGCGTCGCTGGCCCCGATGGCGGGATACAAGGGATATGGCTTGGGTCTGTGGGCAGAGATTCTGTCGGCAGTGCTTCCGGGCGGAGCGATAACGTGGCAGGTCGGAACGTGGATGTTTGATGAGGCGAGTCTTCCCTCGCGGCATAACGCGGGGTTCATAGTCATCGATGTCGCAGCTGTCGCCGAGCCGACCGAGTTCGCCGCTCGCATCAAGCACATCTCGGACGAGATTCACGCGGCCCCGACCGCTGACGGAGTGGAGCGAGTCTTGCTGCCGGGAGAGCGCGAGTGGGGACTGCGCCGCAAGGCCCTCGTCGATGGAATTCAGCTGCCGGAAGACGTGAAGGAGAAGCTGCGACTGGCGGCGACGCTGTCCGGAATTGATGCGCCGATGTTCTGACGTGGGGCACGTTTTTTACGTGCCTGTGACTCGCAGGCAGGGCACATAAAAAACGTGCCCCACGAAGAACCAGGGGGCTAGCGCCGCCCCGCTCGCTATCAACTCGCTGGAGCAGTCGTTCGTGGTTAATCCGTCTTCACCCGATCAGACTCGCTCAATCATCCGGCGGGTGCTGCTCGGCCAGTTGCTGTTTTCTGCGGGCCACGCGCTGACGACGGGCGGGTTTCTCAACTACTTCGCGAACCCGTTCTTCAAAGGGTTCGCAGTCGCGCTGGCGGTGATGCAGGTCACTCCCGAGGCGGCAGAATCGCTGGCGGTGGTCACGCGCTGGCTGGTGATTCGCTGGGGCGGGCGCAAGACGGTGTGGTGGGTGTCGCTCGTGCTGGCGCGGCTGGCGGCGCTGGCGATTCCCGGATTGGTGTATGCGGGAATGGTGCCAGGAACTTCTGGGGCGATTCCGGTGATCATCGGGATGCTGGCGGTGTGGTATCTCCTGCAAGGGGTTTCTTACACCGCTTACTTGTCGTGGCTGTCGGACCTCGTTCCGGAGGTTCAATGGGGGAAGCTGCTGGCTCGACGGTCGATGGCAATTTCGCTGGTCACGGTCTGCATGACGTACAACGCGGCGGCGATCTTTGACCAGACGAAGCTGTGGCCTGCGGGTGACAAGCTCGACGCGTACATCGTGTTGTTTGGGCTGGGCGGGGTGTTGTGTTTGGCTTCGATACTGCCGCTGATTGGGTTGAGGACAGTGGAGCTGGAGAGTCGAGACGAGTCTTCGCCCGCAGGAGACGGACAAGGAGATTCGCCCGAAGTAGGCCCCCTCACCCCGGCCCTCTCCCCCACAGTCAAGTCTTCGATATCAGCCACACTGATGGTGGGGGGGAGGGAGCAGAGACGGGCCGGGCTCGATGTACCACTCAGGGCTCTTACTCATTCTCCCACCCTCTGGCAGTCGATCGGCCCTCAGCTCAAGCTCGCCTTCTCAGACCCGATTTTTCGCCGCTTCCTCTTCGGATGCTGGCAGCTGTCGTTCTTTCAGGGGCTGACGCAGACGGCACAGTTTCAGTTCAGCGCGAACGTCCTGAAGGTTTCGCAGCTCGACTATTACGGCATGCTGAGTGTCATGCTGTTGCTGCAAATTCCATTGGCGGGGCTATCGGGGTGGCTGGTGGATCGCGGGCATGACCGCAAGATTATGGTCGGCGGGTTGGTGGGGTTGAGTCTGGCGATGGGCTGTTGGTGGATGGCGACGTGGTACGGCCCGGCGTGGTTGATGGCCGCTTATGTCGTATGGGGACTGTTCGGGATGGTGAACGTGGCTCAGCCGAGTTTGGGACTGAAGCTGGCTCCCCGGAGTGACAACTCGGTCCAGCTGTCGTTGTTCCGGCAGATCGGAGGACTGGTGGCCGCTGTATCCGGGATGCTGGGTGGGCTGGTACTGGATCACTACTCGCAGCAGGGAGGCTTGCCGCCGCTAGAGGTGTTTCGCTGGATGTTTATTGTCTCAGGAGTCGGACGAGCATCGGCGGCACTGTGGTATTGGAAGACGACACGAGCCCGTAAGGGTGCCACTTCTCACTCGGGCTGAGTGTTGGGCTAGCAGGTAGAAATCACCTGCCCGCCACTGGGGCTTGTCGCCGTGGTTCCTACACAACTCGATTAGCGATTCCTTTCACTCCCTCGGGGCAGACACGAATCTATGTGGCAACTGCCATTTTCCCGAAGGGAATCCAGCCAATAGCCGGTGGTCGAGCGCAGCGAACACCACCGGATACTGACATCCAGAGACATCTGTATCCCGGAGGGATTCCAGCCGCTCTTATGTTTGCAGTGATGCGGAGTGCTGCAATCCCTCCGGGATAGAGGGACTTGACGAGGACGCTGTCCGGTGGTGTCGCTGCGCTCGACCACCGGCTATTGGCTTTGACCCCTCCGGGGTGAAGAGTTATGTCGAGACCACTGTGGCTTGCCCCCGAGGTTCCCGCGATTGTGCGCCACCGTAAGCACACCAGCGAGGGAACCACCCCGACGAGCGGCCAAGCTGCCATACTCCGCAGCACACCTCACGGCCTGAGCCGTATCCTTCCCGGATTCAGCAGCTCATGCGGGTCGAGGGCCTTGCGAATTCCGGACATGATGCCCCAGTCGCCTCGCCGGTTTCCCAGTACGGCGGCGTTCTCGCGAATTTGTTCCGGTCCGCCGATCAGCGAGGCGTTTCCCTGCACCGATTCCACCAGATGCCGCAGCTTGTCCCAGTAGACCGGCAAGGCATCACGAGTCGAGTGACGTTCTGGAAGGATGCCACGAATGATCCCATTGGCGGCGTGGGACTGGATCACCAAGCCTTGCAGGGTCAGCTGGGAGACGATGCCCGCGACCTGCGAGGGCGGCACGCTCAGATGGGCGATGAAGGTGTCCTCCGGGGTGGCCGTGAACTCGGTCATGGCCGAGGCGACGGCCAGCGAGTCGACGGGATTCCAAGCCACCTCCTGCTGCGGATGCACCGGCCGCATCTCTTCCAGAATGGCCTGCACCTGCCAGCGGACTTCGGCCTCGGAGCCTTCGTAAACGAGGCAGATCCCCTGCTGGCCCGAGGGGACGTTCCTCTCCGACAAACTGGCGAGTCGCTCGGCCCCGCGCGGGTTGTAAACGTCCACGGCCACCGGTCGTGTACTCGTCGTGACCAGGCGCTGCAGGGCCAACTCGACGCTGTCCGAGTTGTCGAACGAGAACCAAACCAACTGGGTGTGCTCAGGCATCGGCCGCAGCTTGAGCGTCACTTGCGTGATGATGCCGAGTGTCCCGAGCGACCCGATCAGCAGCTTGCACAGGTCGTAACCCGCGACGTTCTTGACAACGCGTCCCCCTGCGGAGAAGAGTCGTCCCTGGCCATCGATCGCGGTGATCCCGATCAAGTGGTCGCGAAACGTCCCCTGCCCGAAGCGACGTGACCCGCTGACGTTTGTGGCGATCGCCCCGCCGATCGTGGCCTCGGTGGCCTGCGGGATGTCGACTGCCAAGCGTTGTCGCTCCTCGGCCAGGGTCCGCTGCAAATCTCGCACGCGCAGACCCGCTTCGACGGTGATGGTCATGTCGCGGGCCGGATAGTCGATCACCCGCTTCAGGCCGGTCAGGTCGAGTTCCGTCGCTTGCCTCCGCAAAGGATGGCCGCAGCGAAGAGCGGTCTTTCCGCCCCAGGGGGTGACCGCCTGATGCAGGGCCGCGACCTCGCTCTGCATAAAGCGATGCAACTCGGGGACCGATGAGGGAGTGAAACTCAGCATGGGCAAAGACTCTGAAACCGAGTGAACCAACAGCCGGAGTCTATTCCGTACGTGGAGGGATGTGAAATGGGTTCGTGGGTCCACGTGTGTGCCTCAGAGAAATCGGCAACAACCAGTTCCTGCCCCTTCACTCCGTTCCTGGCCTGATGAAACGAGCGGACACGAAGTTGACTCAGTCCTCTCAGTGAATGCCGTTTTGTGACTCAACCTCCCTCGCTCCACAACCGCAAACCGAACGATTGTAGAGGAATTCAATCTGTGCCAATCTGTGAAATCGGTGGACCATTCCTCCTTGATCGAGCCTCTTCAGTGTCGGGAGTTTGTCCACAGATTGCGCAGATTTTCGCAGATTTCAGAGGGTTGGCTGAGGTCGCTGCGACAGGTGATGAAGCGGCGGCGCAGTGGGTGGCTTCCCCGCGCGGGGAGCGGAGACAGGCCTCGAGGGTTGTGGCGGATCCCTCGGTGATTCACTAATCTGGCAGTGCGACAAACTTCGTCTTATCAGGCCAGACCGGGACTGTGGTCATTAAACTCTCCGGTCCCATTGAAGTGACCCTCGACACCTCTGACGCCGAGAAGGCCCGGAATGACTGACCCGACATCTCAATTGAAGTGGCTGCGTCGCAGCTTGGCCACCTTCGTCGGCCTGCTGGCAGTGACGCTGGTCTGCGGGCTGCTGTGGGGCTTACTGTCTTCGCTGGGGGATTCCGTCGGGGGCCGAGCGTTTCGCGGAGCGACAATCGCGTTCGCTGGGCTGGGCGGGGTGAGCGGCATCGCCTTGCTGATCGGCACCGCATGGGGCGTGACGCGCTCAATGGAGCGGACGGAGTCTGGCTGAGGGGATGGCCAAGAAGCCCAGGGGTTGCCACCCCTGGGCTTGGCATGTGGCAATCGCAATTTCACTCGGCGATCAATAAAAAAACCGCCGGAACTCCGAGGGGGAGGAGTACCGGCGGCTGCGAGAATGGGCGGGCGTGTTTCTGGAGAGACCATTCACGAGGGGCAGCGCGCTCTGCCACGGTGAGGAACCGCAGTGGAGACGTGCCGACTTAACGACCCGCAACGCCGGAGAGATTCTCCGGTAGGTTCTTCATCGGTTGGCACAGTAGGGGAGTCCTGCAAATTCTGCCGAAATCCGATTCTGCGGGCTATGCCGGATCCTCCGACACAGCACGATGGCACATCCGATGCCAGCACCACTGCACCCGTCCGAACTCATCGGTCTCGCCCGGTCACAGCAATTCAGTGATCGGCTGACCGAACGGCAGGATCGGGTTGGGGCGTCCGCGACGGTCGAGGAATGACTCGGTGTGGTCGATGCCCAGGTGACGGTACACGGTGGCCCATAGATCGTTGGGGGTCAGCGGGCGATCGGCGGGATGTTCTCCCTTGGAGTTGGTCGAACCGACAATCTGGCCGGTTCGCATGCCGCCGCCCGACATGATGAACGACATCGCTTGCGGCCAGTGATCGCGACCGGGGTGCATCACCCCGGTCTGCGTCCCGATTGAACTCTCAATGCGCGGGGTGCGACCGAATTCCCCCGTCACCAGAATCAACGTCCGCTTGTCGAGGCCGCGCTGATGCACGTCCTCGATCAGCGCCGTGACCGCTTGGTCATAGATCGGCAGACGGACTTTCAAATCATCCCAGATATGGCAATTGACGGCGTGAGAATCCCAATTGTAGGTCCCCTGCTTCAGAGACGGGACACCCGACTGATACGGGTTCTCCATGACAAGTGTCACGAAGCTGACCCCCGCTTCGACCAGTCGCCGCGCCATCAGTGCCCGCTGTCCCCAGCAATGGCGACCGTAACGATCTCGCAGCTCGGGAGACTCCAAGGAGAGATCGAACGCCTTCTTGGCGCGGTCACTCGTCAGCATCCCGACGGCCCGCTCCTGAAAGCGGTCCATCGATTCGACCATCCGCTTGCCATCAATGTCGCGCTGGATACGGTCGATCGACTTCAAGAGTGCGATGCGATCATCGACTCGCCCGGTCAATGCCTCGGAAGGAGAGATGTTCGGGACCGAGAAGTTCGGAGCGCTCGGGTCCCCCTCCACATTGAACGGCATGTACGACTGCCCTAGGTACGCAGCCCCCTGCGCGAAGACATCGTTCGTCCGTCCTCCCGGATTCATCGAGACGTAATTGGGAATCCCATAGTCCAGCCGCTCACGATACTTGGCCACCACCGAACCCGTCGCGGGCGCGTCATTGACCGTGTCGACCGGAGTCGCGGGGACGCACCCTGTCATCATCCGCTTGTGCCCGCCGCCATGATCCGCAAACTCGTGGGCTACCGACCGCACGATCGTATACTTATCGGCAATGGCCGCGTGCCGGGGCATCAGCTCGCACACGTCCATACCCGGGACATTCGTACGAATCGGATGGAATGGGCCCCGATAGTCGATCGGCGCATTCGGCTTCATGTCGTACATATCCATATGCGGAGGCCCACCGGGCATCCACACAAAGATGATCGCCGTTTCTTCCGACACCGACTGGCCCGCCGTTGCAGCCTCCGCCCGGCAGCGCAGCAAATCCGGCAGGCCCATCGCCCCCAATCCCAGCATCCCAGCTGTGAGGAATTCCCGGCGTTTCACAGGACCAATACAGGGGCGAGGCGGGTTGTTCATCGGTTCACTTCTCATTCCAGCCGACTTGGGAACCATCTTGAGTTCCTCAGTTATCGTATCGGCAGGAGTCGCCTGTCAACCGCAGGTTGCCTGAAGTGTCCCGCAGTTTCATACGAGCGTCCAGTGGGAAGGCCCCGTAGCCTGGACCCCTAGGTCCGGGCGGAACGGACCTAGGGGTCCATTCTACGGTAAGTCATCTGACCGGTCTGATGTCGGCTTACAGGCCGCCGGGGAATGGACGGGCGGCGGAGGGCTCGCTCGCGGGGGGAACCTCTTCGATGACCTCATCCACGAGAAACTCGTCCTCTGACGAAGCGGAAGGCAGCTCCTCACTGCTCATCCCGGCGCTGCGGACGGGGCGATTGATCGAGTCCAGCGAATCATCCTCCTGCCACGACTCCGCTTGCGAGTCGGCCACGCCGAAAGCATCGGGCGCTTCGAGTTCGTCCAGATCATCTTCCAGGAGGGTGCGTCCTGGGCGGGCTCCCGGTTTCTGATCCTGTCCCGGTTTGGAGGCCATCCCTTTCCCGGAATGGCCCAGCTGGCGGATCGCGTACTCCCCGAGGTCGAACTCGGGGTAGTCGGCCATGTGCGGCACCTGCCACATGGCGAGCGACGCGGTGGCGGGATTGAATTCGACGGTGTTGAGTTCCAGGGTCAACGCCAGATGCTGATCAGCTGCGGGCCAATCGATGGCAATCGTGCGGGGCAGGATCAGCCGCGAGCCGGGATCTCGCCAGTGATTGGAGAGCTTCGCCTGGGCGATCATCTGGCCCTCCATCGACTCGACACGATGTCCCAAGACAACGCCGTACACCGTGTTGACCGTCACAATCCGGCGGACTTGCTGGTCTGCGGTGTGTTGCACGGAGACCAATTCGGCAATCGGGCTTTTCGGCTTCGCGCGATGGACCTCGTACTTGCTGCCCGAGATGGGGGTCACTCCCAGAACTTCCATCAGCCAGTCGGGTCGAAACGGGAGTGGCAGCGAGGTCACCTGGCTCGCCACGGCAATCTGATCGTGCGAGCAGACTAGGACGTTGGCAGGCTGGGACTCTTTGGCCCACATCCAGAATCGCTCTTCGTTCGAGCCAATGTCGACAGCCTCACCCCCGGTGATGGGATGGGCGACCCGCAGTCGCAGATTTCGAGGTGCCTCGACCACCATCGAGGCTCGCATCGGAGCCGGGATCCCCTGCATCCGCACGCGTACGTCGTCACAGCGATACGACTTCAACCCCTCGGGTGAGAACTCGCTATAAGCGTTTTGATTGACCTTGGCCAGAATTTCCTCGGGAGTCGCCGTCCACGACAACGGTGGGTCGACCTTCGAGAGTTGGGGCTTACGCTCCCAGATCTTCATCGAAGGACAGCCGCAATTGACCAGCAGCACGCAGCTGGCCAGCAGAAACGTTCCCAGACGCATGCCCCGTAGCGTGGGCTTTAGCCCACGCGGGTGCGATGCATTCCGGGAAGCGTGGGCTAAAGCCCACGCTACAGAGGTGGGTGGCCTCGTCTCGGAATGAAGTGCGGTCTCTGGCATACAAGCACTTCCTGGCGAGAACGAATCGTCTTGGATCGGCGTTTTGTGGTGATTGGTGTGTCGAGCGATCTCAGTCATGCGGACTGCCCCCTGTCGGTCTGAAGCCGGGCTGCCAACTCCGCTTGCAGGGCGGCCATCTCGTCCGTCGACAGCTGTTGATCGACCACTTCGTACGGGCCTTCGCCGCGCTGTCCGTGGAACACCAGAAGCTCTTGCTTCCCCTCTTGCCGAGAGCCTTCGAGCTTCAAGCGACGGCGCTGCAACAGGAACAGCGCCAGCACATATCGCAGCCGCTCCTGCCCCGGATTGGCATCCTCAGTGAGTTGCTCAAAGAAGCGAAACAGGGTGTCGGTATCCAGAATTCGTTGTTGCTGAGCTGTGGCTTCGGGGATTTGGTAACGCCACGTCCCGACCGTTTGAGGAGGCTCACCCGTCCAGTGGGCCTCCAGAAAGTCGAAACGCACCAGTCGGCCCGGTTGTTCGACCAGAGCCGAGACGCACCAGTTCCCAGGGCACAACGGCTTTCCGCTGGCCGCACAGGTTTTCCCGAGCGAACCGAACTGGTAATCCACAGCTCCCGATCCTTCAGAAGCACACGTTTCCGCAGACATCATGTCCACAAGAACAGAACGTCAGTCGGGGACTCTACCGGGAATCGGAAAATTGACTCAAGGTGAGTCTTGTACAGTAGTAGATCGTTGAGAGTTGAGAGTTGAGAGGTGAGAGGTGAGAGGTGAGAGGTGAGAGGTGAGAGGTGAGAGGTGAGAGGTGAGCGGT
>JAYSUV010000559.1:0-1245 GCA_043718945.1 Planctomycetota bacterium | reverse complement strand
AGTTCTTCTTCGGCTGCTGAGCGGCATCGGGCAATACGACAATGCCACCGTGATCCTTAATGAGCGGGTGTTGAAATTCGGGGCTGCTTGTCAGATCGGCACCGACGAATGCTGCCGCCAGCATCGACGCAGCCATGACGGTCAACGTTTTCATGTGAGATTCCTTTGAGGGAGAGTGGTGGTCACTTTCTAATGCCTTCGATGGATATGACGAATTCGCAATCCGTTTCTTCTCGCAGCTTACGACGCTTGGCGGATTTCGACTTTGATCGGTTGTACGTGGCTGATCACGGCATCGCGGCGGTCCTCATCGCGGTGCATTGGCTGCACACGTCCTGAGTCGTCGGTGGCTTGCGCCATGAGGGTGTGATGACCGGCCTTGGCGGGTGTCGCCCATTCGAATTCCCAGAACCGCCAGGAATAACAAATCGACTTGTCGAGTAACCTTGCCTCGGACCAACTCTTGCCGCCATCTGTGCTCACTTCGACTTTTGCCACATGGCCCTCGCCGGTCCACGCCGCCCCATGTATCCGGTACACGGCATCGGCAAGAATCACTTCGTTCAATGTGGGGCGGGCGATCTGGGCCTTGACCTCAATTTCCGTGACCGGCACGAGGTCGGGCAGCCCCGCGTGACGCTGCCAGATGGTGTACATGAAGCTCTGGAAAAAGCCGTGGAATGGACGCTCGGTGACGACGATCCGCTTTAACCACTTGACTGAGGCCATGCCGTACCAACCCGGCACGACAACACGCACGGGGTAGCCGTGCTCAGCGGGCAAGTCCTTGCCGTTCATTTGGTAGGCCAGCAGCACTTCCGGTCGCTTTGCCTTGGCGAGCGTCAGGCTGCGCGCATAGGTGATCTCCCCCGGTGTCGTTGGTTCGGGTGACTCGAACGTGCCTTTGTCGGCCCCTTCGAGCACGACCTCAACAGCCTTCTCCTTCAGGCCAGCCCGCTCCAGCACGACGGACAACGGCACCCCAGTCCACTCGGCATTACTCACCGCGCCCTGTTCCCATCGAATACTGACCTGCGGCGGTTTGAGTAATACTCGGCTGTTGCCTGAGCACTCCAAGAGAGCTGTGACTTTCTGCGATGGCATCTTTCGCAGTTCATCGAAGCTGATCTCGAACGACCGTTCGATCGCCCCTTCAACCTTCAGCCGCCACGTGTCGGCGTCTAACTCTGGCACTTCAAAGTGAGTCCGAACATAGAACTGTTCATTCGGGGTGAGGAAGCTGCT
>JAYSUV010000558.1:0-3424 GCA_043718945.1 Planctomycetota bacterium | reverse complement strand
CTCTTGGTGAGCGATTCTTCGAGCGGGGTGGCGGACCTAGTGCCTCCGCCACGCTCAGACTCGGGGTGGGAGTCCAGGCTTAAGCCGGCTTTAGCCTGTCCGGAACAGCCTGAAGACTGGACTCCAACGCCCATCAGAACTCGCAGCTAGCGCCTTGCGGCTCACATCCCTACGGGCGAGTTCAATGCGCATGATCCCCTGCTGGCGGATGCTCACCGGTATGCTCGTGTTCGGCGTGTGTGTGATCTCCATGATCGACGGGATGAGCCGGAACCGGCTGGCTCAACCCAGGGCTTTGCGTGATGTTGCTTCCAAACTCGATCATCAGAATCGCAGCCTGCGGGATGTGGAACTCTCGCCCGTGGTAGTTGATGACGACCCAATCGGCCCCCACCTCCATCAATTGACCGGCTTGGGTGGTCTCCGCTCCGTTCATACTTCCCGCCATGACCGAAGAGGGAATGTCCCCCGCCATCCCCAAGGTATCGCGACGGAAGCGAACGATACAGTTCTTCCCGATCTGGTTCTTCATCGGAGGCTGCTCGCGGGATGTTTCGGCACAGCCCGCCAGGAGCAACACAACAAGAATTGAGAGTCGGGTTTGCATGGAGAGTCCTTAAGTGGCTGCGTTGCTGGCCCCGGGGGAAGCCTGTTGCTGGGCTTGGGCTTCCTCGGCTGCCAGTGTCGATGACATCAGTGTCGAGCCAGAGACCGATACGATGCAAGGGACACCATACCCAAACCCCTTCAGGAGGTTCTCCCACAGCACCTCCCCACTGAAGGGGTCGAGAGCCCAAGTGTACCCCTGAACCGAGACGATCAACTGATCTCTATCCAGGAGCAACGCCACGAACCCCGAGCCGCGCGGAGCCTTCCAGTCCCACACCATCTCACCGGTGGAGCGGTCGAGAGCGGCGATGCGGGAGTTGAAACCGACGTAGAGGAGATCATTCATGAGAAGAAAGTTGAGAGACGAGTGACGAGAGCCAGAGAAAACGGGAGACGGATGTCTCTCGTTGTCCAGATCTCTTTTTCTGTCTGATCGCTGAATGCTGACGGCGAATCGCTCTTGTATCAAACGCCAACCAGGGCCAGTCTTGCGACCGGCCCTTTTGGCATTCGAGTGGGCTTACTTGCTGGCCTCTGGCTCAGTTGTCGCACTCACCAGTTCCACCTCCGGTGGGGCGGGCGGAGCGAGCGGGCTGGGACTCAGGTGGGCCTCGACTTGGGCCACGATGTCGACCGGGTTGATGGCGGGCTTCGTGATCGGGATCAGATCAGAAAAATTCCCCTCGGCGTCGAGGATCGCGTCCTCGACATCGAGCTTCTTGTCGATGGTTCCGATCATCGCCTTGACCTGGGCCAGCTTCGAGTCATCGATCGACAAGCTGGAGATCGACTTGCGGGATTCGACGGTTCGCAGGCGAGCCTGCAACCGGTCGAGTTCCAGTTCGAGGGTCTTCTTCTGCGACAGCATCTTCTCCAGCGTGTCCTGGTGAACGGTGAGGGCCCGCGTCTTCATGACGAGCATTTCACGTTCTTTCTTGAGCGATTCTTCGGCGATCTTGAAGCGGTTGAACCGCTCGGTGAGATCCTTCTCCAGTTCGGGCCGATCGTAATTGCTTCCGGCGTAGACGAAGTGCGTCCGGTCCGACTTGAGATCATTGGTCAGCGTCACCAATGACTGATGTTGCTCAGCGAGGGCCGTACCCTTGGCTTCGAGGGCTGCCTTGAGGTGTTCGACCTCGACTTGCTCCTCAGCCACGACATGTAGCGACTTGCGGATTTCCGGGAGGAGCAGTTGCACCTCATTGCGGGCCCGGTCGAGTTCAAACCCGATCGGAACCTCAGCCTGCACCGCACTTTGCACATTGCTCACACCGGTTCGGATGTAGCTGTAAGCCTGCGTCCCCAGCACCAACCCGGCAGCCCCCAACACGGCGAGACCGGTCACAACTGCTTTTTTCACGACCATGACGATTTCCCCTTTGCGTGGGCCATTGATGCGAATTGCATCGTTCGACATGAAGTAATTCGCTGGACACGACCGAATCTTGGCGGGAATCTGGAAAGTTTTTAGGGATTCAGAAACCCGGCGCGTGAGCGAGGGCGATCGTCTCTGAAACGTGACCGGCGAGCCACACCTTCCGGAAGTGACGTAGTCGCAGACCCACCATTCCCAAGTACAGCGTCGAATGTGGTGGGCCTGCGCCGGACTGCGCCTCAAAGACGGCTGGTCCCATCTATGAAGACTCAGGGATTCACGGGCGGGACACCCATACCACGAGGGCCACTCTGGACGCCGGTCACACCCAGCGGCGAGAATCCAATCGCACGAGTCCGCCCCACCGATCCCCGCCTCCAGGTGCCGCATGCCCAAAGCGCTGACGTTTCCCGCCAATCGGCTCACCTGTGTCGATGCCTATCGCGGGATGGTGATGCTGTTGATGCTTGGCGAGGTACTCCACTTGGGGAGCGTCTCAACGTCGCTGCCGGAGAGTGGGTTCTGGAGTTTTCTGGCATGGCAGCAATCCCACGTCGCATGGGTCGGCTGTACGCTCCATGATCTGATCCAGCCATCATTCACGCTGCTGGTGGGGCTGGTCTTGCCCTTGTCACTCGAAAATCGCATGGACCGGGGCGATTCGATGACCAAGATGACGCTGCACGCCCTCTTGCGATCGGTCGTCTTGATTTTGCTGGGGATCTTCTTGCGTTCCTTGGGCCGGGACCAAACGAACTTCACGTTCGATGACACACTGACACAAATCGGGATGGGGTATTTCTTTCTATTCCTCCTCGGGGGAACGAGTTGGAAGGTGCAACTCTCAGCGCTGGTCCTGATCATCGTCGGCTATTGGGGATGGTTCGCGAGCGCTGCTCTTCCCGGTCCAGACTTCGCGTGGGAAGCCGTCGGCGTGACGCCGGAATGGCGACAAGCCCATGAGCTGACCGGATTCTCGGCCCACTGGAACAAGAACTCGAACCCCGCTGCGGCGTTTGATGGTTGGTGGATGAATCTGTTCCCTCGCAAGGATCCATTCACGCACAGCGACGGCGGCTATTGCACGCTCAGCTTCATCCCCACGCTCGGCACGATGCTGATTGGGCTGCTGGCGGGAGGTTGGCTGATGTCGAGTCGCAAACCGGCTCGCAAGTTGGCGGGACTGTTGGCCGCCAGTGGGGGCTGTTTTCTCATCGCAATCCTCGCGCACTACTACGATGTCTGTCCCATCGTGAAGCGGATCTGGACGCCGAGCTGGGTCTTCTTCAGTGCCGGATGGTGCTTGGCGATCTTGTCAGCGTACTACGGGGTGATTGAAATGGCCGAGTGGAAGCGGTGGTCCTTTCCGCTGATCGTGGTCGGAAGTAACTCGATCTTCGCCTATTGCTCCGAGTCGATTCTCGTCCACCCGATTCAAGA
>JAYSUV010000557.1:0-1245 GCA_043718945.1 Planctomycetota bacterium | reverse complement strand
CGGCCCCACTCCAGGTGACTGCGTCCGTGCTGTGGTCAGCGGATTCAAGGCATTTCGGGTCAGCAAGCAATCGGAGTGATGTCGGCAATGTCGTCGTTTGCTGCAAGGCCGTTCTTCCGCCAGAAAGCGGTCGTTCAGCTTCATGGAAACCTATGGGCTTGAAGGGTTGATCGATAGCCAGAACCGGTCAGCTGGGGTCGCCGCGAGATGGAGGGTATCGCGAAGGCCAAGGCTGCGGGGGTCTGCAGGGGCCGTAAGCCTCGGTTCCGGTTGACGACGTCCGACGCCTTCATGATGCGGGGAGCAGACCCAGCGACATAGCTAAGCAACTGGGGATCGGCCGTGCAAGTGTCTATTGGGCGCTAGTCAATAAACCGCCTGTTGCCATGATCTCTTGATGTCATGAAACGCGGTCAACATTCGCATCATGTCCTTACAGAAGCCACCCGTCACGTCTGATAATTTACGCTACCTCAAACTGATCAACCAGCAAAGAGGTAAGCGAAATGAATATACTTCGAATCAAAAATGTCGTGCTCAGGCCGATGCTCGTTCTCAGCCGAGATCGAGACGATGCTATGGACATAATCGATCAGAGCTTCGGCCTGGGCATGGGCAGTCGGCTCATCACAGGCCCCGACACCGTCGATTGGAATCCTGACCACACGCACTTCCCGGACCCGTTGCGCAACTGGGTCGAGAGAAACCGGCGTGGCATCGTCTGGTCTGTCGACGCGGGCCTCAACTGGGAGATGATTTGCACCGATCTTGGTGATCCCTGATCGCCGACGACCGCTTAGGTCTCCTGGTCGCGCGAGGTCAATCCCTGTCAAGCTGGACGTCCTAGCTTTGGCCTCGATCCGCGACCCGGGTGCCTCCGGTCAGGCGTGGCTCGGCAACTCCGACCCTTCCATATATCTAGGTGATGTCCGGTCGGATCGCAGCACTGCACAGCGTATCAGGTGGAGGTAGTCTGAGTGGCGCTGCACTCATCGCCGGTGCCGATGCACCCCACGCACTCTTATTGGCCGTAAGGAGAGCGGCCATCGAATGACGAGCTTGGGGCAGGTTGCGGAACGTCCGGTGTGTGGCGGCGAAGTGCAGAAAGCAGACCATCTACACCGCGCAGCGACTGACGGCTTTCAACCCCATTTCAGACATTGGCTTGCCAGCGTTCGCGCGAAGGCAGACTATTGCTCGATGGGCAGGAGGTACGAAATCCAGCGGGTACGGCGCACTGCGGTA
>JAYSUV010000556.1:0-1246 GCA_043718945.1 Planctomycetota bacterium | reverse complement strand
GCCAACATCGCCTCGAATTGCCGCCGAAGATCCTCCATGATCCACCAACTCTCGCCTCAACTCCCAATTGAGACAAGATCGGTTTGCTTAACAGTTACGTGGATTGTTCCCTAACCCCATATCACAACCGCATGTCCACTCTCTCTCAACTCTCAGCACGCATCTCCCCGATGAACCGTTTATTCTCCCAGAATTAGAAGTCGTCGGCAGGCCTCAGCGCAACGATGACCATGCCATCCACAGCACCAAGCCCCCGTGCAGGCTCCAGGCGGCTGTCCGCAGCCAATTGGTTGAAGCGAGACGCTGATGAACGACCGGGTCGAAGGCTTTAGACAATAACTCGTGACAGGGAACCTGGATGAAGGCTGTGGACAACCAACTGACTCCCAACAGTGACAATCCGGTCCAGAGGGACCACTGGGCGACACTTGATGGGCGGAACCAAATCAGAAGCACTGCCGTCGCCCCTTCGATCAGCATCGGTGGCGCGACCACCCAAGTGGTGAGAGCCGTGTGACGCTGTTCGTAGGAGGGAAACTCCAGACTGCCAACGCTGGCAAAGAGGGGGTAGTGCACGACCTGCACAAACCAAATGAGCCCCACCATGTACAGGGATGAGCCGAGGTGGGCCAGGAACAAGAGCCGGATGATTGGGTCGTTCATGTGAGATCCTTCAACACGGCTTCCGCAGCTCGACGTCCTGAGACCATTGCGCCTTGGATGGACGCGTTGTCTCGATGATCCCCACAGACGTAGATTCCGGACTGCCAGCGAACGGGGCGTTCGGGCACGTTCAACGCTGGCGGGCTCTGAACGGGGAGAGCGTAAGGAATGGAATACGTTCGTAAATGACGCCAGTCTTGGACCGCGGTGCCGAACCACTCACCCAGTTGCTCGCGCACCTCCGCCAAGAGGCGATCGGGATCGTTCCCCGCGCCCAAGACGGTCACCGAGACCAGGCTCTTGTCGCCCGGGCCATAGGAAGGTGCGGCGACGGTGGGAACGCAGAGATTGTTGATCGGGCCTCGACCATCGCCGTTTAAGACGAGCAGCGGTTGGCCAACGGGGGGAAGTGGTGCAGCAAAGTAGAGGCATGTCGTGCCTTGTCCCGCCGAGGAAATGTTGTCATCCAGCAACTCCGCAGCCGTGCGGCCTTCGACCGCCACCACCACCGACCTAGCACTGAGCTCTTCGCCTGTGGCGAGTGTCACCGCACCAGGCCCAACTCGCACCACCCGAGCTCCCA
>JAYSUV010000555.1:0-3427 GCA_043718945.1 Planctomycetota bacterium | reverse complement strand
CAGTCGAGGTGCGACATGGCTCCGGGGCCGCAGTACAAGTCGATCCACGCTCGACCGCTGGGAGTCACACAGACTTGGCGAACGCGATCACGACTTGGCTCGGGGACGCGGCGGATCAATCCGGAGTCGGCCAGCCGTCTCGTCCAACGCGACCAGCGGCTGCGGTTCCGAGCCGAGGCCCGCTGGCGAAACCAGACCGCCGGTTCGTACCGGATCGGAGTCTGATCCGGCGAACGGGCCGCGATGGCGACCAGCAGGCGAATGGCCAGCGGGGGCCACCGTGATTCGCGGACTGCCACAGAAACTCCGACGGAACATGAGGGGCCGTAACCAGTTGCCAAGAACCCGCCGAAAAACCGGACACTTGAAAGAAACTCTGCCTATGACCACCACGGTTCCCCCTGGCATCACCTGCGATTCTGGCCACGGGAGTACCTATTGATCTGCCAGTCTGGCACGTCAGGACTCTGCCAATGTGGCCCGTTGAGCGTCTCGTTCGCAGGCATGTCGAGCAGCGGATGGCCGCTTGTGGATCGAGAGCAGTTCCCACTTCTTTTCGTTGAGGCGACATGCATAGACCAATCGTTCCGTGCGTCCGGGTCGGGATGGGACGATGCACATGCCGTCCACTTGAGCGACCTGCACAATGCGGTAACGTCCGGGCATCCCTCCCACTCGCTGGATACGCAACTCGTGGTCGATGGTCTCCCACGGTCCCCAGTTCATGATCGGTTGCATGTGGTGTCCTCGCCTCCGGAGCCTTCTTTCCTCGTTCACCCCCCCTCGCGTATGTATGGATGCTAAGGGGGAAATTCAGTGCGAGGGGGGATAGGGGTGAAAGAGAGTAAGAAGAAGAGAGAGATGTATTTATCCTATTTTTTCCTCCAAACTTCATTCACCCATCGTTCACCTTCCTTCTCCCGCTATCCCCCCACGGTGGGCGACATCCTTCACCGATCACGTCCCTGTTTCCCTGGTTATGTCGCTTCGATCAGCTGGTAGCCTCGGAACGGACGACCGGCAGTCGCCTGATTGATCAGCACGACATCTCCCTGAGCGATCAATGTCTCCATCATGCGATGGAATGCTTGGGCGTCGAGTTTCATCCGTTTGAGCAGCACGCTGTGGGCGAGTGTGTAATCGGGGGCTTCGCGGAGTTTCTGCTTAGCTTTAAGGCATTCGGCATGGAACGGATTCGCCGCAACGTGGCCTTGGGCCATGAAGAGCATGCGCCGAGTCTGGTGCATCATGAACCGGGTCGCCCAGCGAGCGGCGCTGGTGTCGATCGATGGCTCCCGGTGATTGGCACTGATCGCGTAGATCAACGACAGCTTGCGGATGTGTTCACTCGTGCGTCCCCAGACGGTGGTGCCGACAGGATCGCCACGTTTCTCAGCCAGCTTGTACTCGGCTTCACAGGCGATGCGGGCTTCGATCAACAGCGTCTTCGCGTCGTCGGTGTACGGCACGATCTTCGGAGTCGGATAGAACTTCTCCAGGTTGCCTTTGCCGGGATTGAAGTTCGCCCAGTACTGTGCGGTCTCCTGAATCCTCGGCGTAGGATGGAAATCACTCGGTTCCTGTCCGTCACCACGGCACACGGCATCAATGATGATCGACCGGGCGAAGAATCCATTCGTCAGCATCCGCTCCGAGAGTGCCGAGTAGTATTCGTTCGGGATCGCCGTTCCATAGATGATGAGGCAGGGCTGATCGATGATTCCGGGATTCTGCTGCCCGGCTTTGCGCCGCATCGGGAAGTAGCCGTTGGACGACGAGTACATCTTCAGCAGAGTCCCGAGGATGTTCTCGTACCGGGCATCCTTGGCCTTGTTGATCGACTGGAGCAGACCGTCAATCTCGTCCGTCTGATACAGCATGCACGGTGTCAGGTTGAGGCCGTCCTGCAAGCCTTCGCCCGAGGCGAAGCTCTCGCCCAGTCCATCGGTCAGACCGACGGCATGCAGAGTGGCCGCATTGACCTTGCGGGGAAACTCCTTGCCGGAGGAGGCATAGGCCAAACTGATGAGATACAGGTTTGTGCGGTTGTCAGCAGGATCGCGGACCTTGCGACCACCGAGGAATGCCTGCAACGCGACCGCACCACAGAATGCCAAGGGCGGATTGGGGTACGGCGCAGCCTGGAGTGACAGGTCCATGACCTCGGAGATGAATCCGGGAATCCGTAGCAGTTCGTCGGGCAACGGACCTGGGTCATTCGGAGAAGCCGCTGGCGAATCGTCGGTGTCCGGAACGATGATGTGCGGCGGCGTTGGCCGCTTTGCGGTTTCGATGGCCTGTCCCACGAGTGCCGAGATGTCGACGGACGTGTCCTCTGGCACTGGTTCGCGTTCCTGATCACGGAGCCAGCCGTGGGGGCGAGTGTGTGGTTTGGAAGCGGCGTCCTCGACCTTGTGGCGCAGTTCCTTCTCACTCCAGGGTGGTTCGCAGCGCGGGTTGTAGTCCTGCAGAAGTAGCGACAGCGCCAGTTCCGGGTCGAGGCCGAACCCGTGGACGAGGGCTGTGGCAGCTGTGTAGGTCGCGGGGTGGCCGCCCTGGCCGCTGATGGCGGGCGGCAGTTTGGCCAGGTAGGCCAGTGCCCGCCGTTCGAGATCAACGGGCGACTCCACGCGACTGGTAGCGTTTGTGACGCGAACAGACTCTGGTTTGGGCGGCAGCATCCCGTAACGCAGTTCGATCACGCGTTTGGCCAAGGCCTCGACACAGGCAGCCAGCATCGGAGCCGAGACCATCGCGGGTTCAGCAGTCAGGATCTCGTATGGTTCCCGATCATCCGGATGGATGCTCGGGCCGACGACCGTCTGCACGCCGGTCGAACGGAACTCGGCGATCATCTTGCGAGTGACTGGATCGGCGTGCTTGGCTGTGACGGCTCCCGGTGCATAATACCAGTAGTGCGACCGGGGCTTGCTGGGCCGACCAGTCACAGCGGGAGTGGGCGGCAGGTACTGCTCCGCGAGTTCGATTGCTTCCGGACAATCGAGATCAACGTCTACGAGCCAGCCGGATGGTTCTCCCAGGATCAATCCGATATTGGCTGGTTGATCGAAGTAGGCAGGCAGGTCGGCCTCGGTCAGCGTCATCTTGCCCCAGTCGTCGATCTTCGCTCCCTTCTGCTTGAACGGGATCGGCACGACGCGCCAGCCCCGGCGCACGTACTCGCGGGCGGCTTCGAGTGGCGATACCGGCTGAGGCAGTTCGATCACGATTCGATCGGCTCCTGACGCTGGGAATGCAAAGTCATCAAGCGTGCCGCCGCCCCAGCTGGGGGCCGGTCATCGTTCAGGCAATGCAGCGATTGTGCATCGAGCAGGATGCCCAGGCAGGCGCGGGCATGGGCCAGATGAGACACCCCGCTCTCCGAGTCGTCGTCCTGCCCATCGAGCCACTGGGCGAGATGCCGCTT
>JAYSUV010000554.1:0-9698 GCA_043718945.1 Planctomycetota bacterium | reverse complement strand
AAGTTCCCGCGCTCCCGCCCGCTCCGACGGGCCCGCGCCCCCAGCGTCCGCGACGCCCTTCACAGCGTGTCGACGCGTGGACCAACGAGCGCTCGGAGACCGAGTGGACCCGCATCAATGTGCGCGATGGAGAGCAGGGTCCGATCGTGATCGAGGCGATTCGAAGGCACGTCGAGACCGGTCAGTTTCGCGCGACACAGGCGACCGAAGAAGTGCTCGTGGTGATCCGTTATATAGACCGCGACGAGCGGATCGTGAAGACCGATTACGACCTGAGCAACGCCGATCCGCAAACCCCGTTGGAGTCGTTCTGCCGCGCCGCGAAAGCGGAGCATCGCATCGAGCAATGCTTCCAACGCGCGAAGAGCGAAGCCGGTCTGGCCGACTACGAAGTTCGCCACTGGCTCGGCTGGCAGCACCACCAAACTCTGAGTCTGATCGCCACTTGGTTCCTGACCGTCGAGACTGGACACGTGGAAAAAAAAGTGCCCGCCCTGACGCTGCCCCCAGTCCGCCAAGCCGTCGCCGCCATCCTGCACCGACACCTCGAGTCCGACTCGCCGCCCCATGTGTTCGCCCGCATGAAACAGCGACTACTTCGAAACCAACACGCCCGGTTCTACCACTGGAAAAGCCGTAACGCCCTACCCCCAAAAAACCGAGAACGAAGAAGATTCTAGGACAGTCGAACTAGAGCAGATTCAGAATTGGTTTGCCGGAAAGGCAGACAGGAATGTCTGCCCCACTGATGAGTGGCACGGACATTCCTGTCTGTGCGAACTGAAGACTGATTCTGAATCTGCTCGAGGTCCGGACGGAACGGACCTGGGGGTCCGTTCTACTGGTAAACCATCACTAACCTTTGGCCTTATACAAACCCTTCATCCGCCCCGAGCGGAATTCGGTCGAGCAGTTTCTGGACGACGCGATTTAACGGGCCAGAAAGTGGTCGTCCATCATTCCGAAATGCTCCCGAGGGAAAGGCCCCAAGTTGAGCCTTCAGCACATCCGAGTGGCTCCGCGCACACTCCTCGGAGAACTCCGGTGTCGTCGAGAAACTGCGAGTCAAACCCGCGATCGTTAAGGGCCAGACCGCCTCAGCTGTGGGGGAATCCTGCATCGATTCCGCGTTGTTGCGACAGCGATCCGAGTCGAAGGCCAGATTGAGGGCCACACCGTGCCGAGTGATGGTCCCGATTAGGAAATCGGTCCAGCGCTCGACGCGTCGGCGAACGCGATCTAACCGGAGCAGGCCGCTGAGTTCGGTCCGATTGTAGGTATCGATCATATTCTGGAGGGTCGATTGTCGAACTTCGACATGCCAGCGCAGAGTCTGCCGTACTAAACGCAACCCGTCCTGATTCCGGTGGTTCAAGCAATGCACATAGTAAACCGCCGTCCAAACTCGGGCGGGCATCTCCGAGACCATCATCTCCTCGGCGAGCTGAGAGAGTTCGCAGAAGCTCGCGTCTGGCTGCTCCCTCGACTTCCAATTCTTGAGTCGACGGCGACACGCCACCCAGTACTCCTCGATCAGCTCAGTGCTGAGAGGCCGGTCGCAGTCGATAATCAGATCCGCATGTCGGGCAATGACAGCTGCGGATTCGGCGATGTCACGTGGATTCACCGAGTACGTCCTGACGGGATTTGATGGGGAATGGAGATCGAAGGCCATCGCATGGATTACGGTGATGCAAATCAAGCGCCCAGGCAGAGTGCTGAAGAAAACGCCGCACGGAATTGGCCAGCAAACCGGACGTAATCCCCTGCGAGAATACGGCTTACGCTGTCAATACACACTCTTCCGAAGGAGGAGTGAGAGGCCACCCGGCACTCGCGGCGTCGCCTGAAGGCAACTTCGTAGCGGCCAATGTTGCCGGAACTCAACAATCAATGCGACGGGCACCGTCCCCTGCAGCTCGTTTCTTGAGACATTTTTGCACAATTCCGCCTACAGCCGATTCCACCGGTCAGGTCATCTTGCGGTCCTCCGAAACCCGTGCCTATAAGTCCCGGTCTCCTGCCGCCGGTTCACTCCAGAACTGGCTGCCCCTCCCTTCCCCTCGCGCTCGGCGGCCTTTCCACGGCAGTTCCGCGTCAGGAATAGAGCACTATGCGAACTTCTTCATTGCCGACCAGTCGAATCACCACCACCTCCGTCATCCGGGCCGTATCCCGGTGGGGAATGGGTATCGCTGGCATTCTGTGGGTGGCCATTGCCGCATCATTCTGCGGGTGCAGCCCGGTCAGCCCGGTCAACGGCTGGGTGATGAACGAGTCGGGCCAGGCCTACTACAAACGGGGCGAGTACGCGTTGGCTCGTGGGGAGTTCGAAAGGGCTCTGATGGACCGCCCGTATAGTCCTGATTATGCCTTCAACGTGGCGGCGGCCATGGACCAGCAAGGGGACCACATCGCGGCAGAGAAGATGTACCGACATACATTGTCGCTCGATCCAGGGCATCAACCGGCCTACCACGGTATGGCCGCCATGATGCTGGAAGATGGCCGGACCGCCGAGGCGAACGACCTGATCAACACCTGGGCGGCGACCCAACCGTACTCTCCCGAAGCGGCCACGGAACTGGGCTGGATCAAAGGAGAGCAGGGCGACCTCGAAGGGGCGGACCGCGAACTCCGCCGAGCTCTGCGCGAGAACCCTCGTCACACCCGGGCGATGACCCAACTCGGTCGAATCCATGGCAAGTCGGGACGCCGCAGCGATGCCGCTGCCGAATACGCCCGTTCGCTCTTTATGGACCCGACTCAGTCAGACGCTCGAACCGAACTCGCTTCGTTGAACAGCGATGCCTACGGCACGTCCGCTCTCCAAATGGCGGCCACCATGCCGATGTACGACCCCGCTCTGCCAGCCGGTGCCCCCCCACTCTTCACCGCACCGCGGGCACAAATGGCCAGCAATCCCGGTTGGACCACCGTCCCCGCCGGAATGCAGGCGACCACCGCTCCGATGGGCTACAGCATGTCTCACACCTCGGGTGCGATGTACTCACCACCGACCAGCCCGGCCAGTTGGTCGCAGTCACCCCTGCCCAATCAGATGCAATCTATGAACGGACAGCAGACGTATCAGGCTGCGGCCTACCCGGAAGCGGTCTCCTACTCCCCGATGCCTCATCCCGACCACAGCGGTCGACCCACCCCGTCATTCTTCCAGCCGCAGCAGTCGTTCCAAGGAGCGATGCCCCAGCCAGTGCTAACGACGAATCAACTGCCTCCGTCGGGCATGGTGCCAGCGAATCCAACACCGGCGACCTGGAATGACGCGCCGACATGGAGTTCCGGCCAGCCAACGCCGATGTTCGTCCCTGCCTCTGGTGTCAACACGCCGCCTGCGATGAATGCCTCGTTCGGGAACGCCATCCCCGCAGAGCAGATCACATCCGCCCCGGTTGTGCCCGCGTTCTAAACGACTACGCCAAGATCCCGCTGACCACGTCTCCATACACATCCGTCAGCCGGAAATCCCGACCGGCGTACTTGTACGTCAACTCGGTATGAGTGAGTCCCAGCAGGTGCAGCATGGTGGCATGTAAATCGTGCATGTGGACCCGGTCTTTGACGGCGTAGTACCCGAAGTCATCGGTCTCGCCGTAGGCGATTCCCGGCTTGACTCCGCCGCCGGCCAGCCAGACGGTGAACCCCTGGGGGTTGTGGTCGCGACCGTCTTTCCCCTGGGAGATCGGCGTTCGCCCAAACTCGCCGCCCCACACGACTAGCGTCTCGTCCAGCAGCCCGCGCTGCTTCAGATCGGCCAAGAGCCCCGCAATCGGCTGATCAGTGGCCTTGGCATTCTTCTCGTGCCCGTTCTTGAGGTCGCCGTGCTGGTCCCACACATTCCCGGTGGATAGCTCGATGTACCGCACCCCGGCCTCGACCATTCGCCGGGCGAGCAGGCACTGCCGCCCGAAGTTCTCGGTCTCTTTCTTGTCGATCCCGTACAACTCCTGCGTGGCTTGAGTCTCCGTCTTGAGGTCCAGCACTTCGGGCGCCGCCAGCTGCATGCGGTAGGCGAGTTCGTACGACTCGATGGTTCCCGACAGGAGCGGGTCGCGTCCCGCCCGGGCGAGGTGGTCAGTGTTCAGAGCCTGTACCAGATCGAGTTGTCGTCGCTGCTCATCCGTCGACATCAGCGGCTTGAGGTTCGCCACTTGCGCATCACCAAGCTTCCCTTGCTTCCCGATGGGAGTGGCCTGGTACTCCGCCGGCAGAAACGCCGCTCCATAGTTGCGAGGCCCGCCGTGCCCACTGGCCGGGGCGATCGACACGAACGCGGGCAGGTTGGGGTTCTCAGCCCCCAGTCCAAAACTCACCCACGCCCCGACCGAGGGCCGCACGAGGTTGTCGCTACCCGTGTGCAGCATCGACACCGCTTGCCCGTGCGACTGGCCCCGGCTGTGAACCGAGTGAATCATGCACATGTCATCGACATGCCGAGCTGTGTAGGGCAACAGCTCGGAGACCCAGCGCCCCGACTGACCGTACTGGGCGAACTTCCACGGCGACTTCATCAGCACTGGTTTGGCATCGATGTTCGGAGCCTTCTCGAACGGCAGATCCTGGCCATCGCGGGCCTGGAGTTCGGGCTTGTAGTCGAACGTGTCGACCTGACTCGGTCCACCGTGCATGAACAGGAAGATCACGCGCTTGGCCTTCGCGGGAAGGTGCGGCTGCTTCGAGCCCGGTCCCCGCGCCGCTTCCAGCGTCCTCCCGGTCAGACCCGACAACGCCAGCGCTCCGGTGCCGAATGCCGAATGCCGAAGAAGTTCACGCCGCGAAAACAAAGACATGGCCAAAGACTCCCGAGCCGATCCAAACCTGTCCGAACCCCCAGTATCGATCCCAGCCGGGTCACAAATCAAGTCGAATCAATGTGTCGAGTGCTCAAGGGGTGCATCCGGTCCTTGAATGCCTGTGATTGAATGCCATTGGTCGATTGAACTCCTTGTCTCGTCAGGGACACCCGACAATAGCCCACTGTTTCATCGCACATCTTTACCCACATCTATTGTAAGAACTACCCAATGCGAGAGGGTGGTGTTGAGGCGGGGTGGTGGATGCGAGGCAGGGAGTGGCTGCGCGCAGGGAGGTTGCACGGGTAATTATGAAATACTCTGGCCCGCGAGGCGTGATCACTAGCCGCGGTGAGTGACCACATGCGTCTGGGGTTCATACATCGGCTGCGGGAAGTCGCTGCGGAAGTGGACGCCTCGGCTCTCCTTCCGGGCCCGGGCCGACTGGATCATCAGCTTCGCCACCAGCAGCATGTTCTGCAGCTCCCACCCCTCGACGGTATGGAACTCGCGCAGGGAGACGTAGCGGTCCCAGAACTCGACTTGCTCGGCAGCTGCGGCCAAGCCCTCTTCATCGCGGCGGATGCCCACGTGACGGCCCATCAGACTGGCGAGCGAGTTCCGCAAGTCGACGAGATTCAACTCGTCCACCTGCGATCCGCCAGCAGCGGGACCGGAAGAGGCGAGGGGTGTAATGCTAAAGTCATCGGGGATGGCCAGTGCCGCCGCACTGGCCTCGCGACCACAGCGCACTCCGTAATACAGCCCTTCCAGCAAGCTATTCGAGGCCAGCCGGTTCGCTCCATGCAGGCCGGTACTGGTCACCTCGCCCGCCGCCCAGAGATTCGGGAGCGACGTGCGGCCATCCAGATCGACGGTCAGTCCCCCGATCATGTAGTGCGCTCCGGGCCGGACCGGGATCGGGTCTTTGGCGAGGTCGAGGCCGAACTCCTGACAGACCTTGCGAATGTGCGGAAAGCGAGCGATGACCTTCGATTCGGGCAGGTGCCGCAAGTCGAGATAGACGCAGGCGTGCCGCGTCTTCTCCATCTGGTCGGTGATCGCGCGGCTGACAATGTCACGCGGGGCAAGCTCCAGCAGCGGATGATAGTCGGGCATAAAGCGGTGACCGCGACAGTCGATCAGATAGGCTCCCTCCCCGCGCACAGCCTCTGAAATCAGATGCCGCGAGCCCCCGGCGATGTACAGCACGGTCGGATGAAACTGCATCATCTCCATATCCCGCACGGTCGCTCCCGCTCGAAAGGCGACCGCATGCCCGTCCGCTGTGGCAATGGCCGGGTTCGTGGTTTCGCGATACAGCTGACCTGCCCCGCCGGTGCAAAGGATCGTTTGTTTCGCCCAGACGAACGTCTTGCCATGTCCGGGATGCCAGACCAGTGCCCCCTGACAGCTGTTGTTGTGGGTGAGCAGGTCGATGGTAAAGGTCTTCTCCCAGATCTCGCTCGACTTCTGTTCTCGCATGCGTTCGATGAGGGCCCGCATGACCTCTTTGCCTGTGGCATCGCCTAATGCATGGGCCACACGCGGGTGACTATGGCCGCCCTCGATGGTGAGCGCCAGTTCGCCGTCGCGCTCATCGAAGTGGGCCCCGAGTCGCACAAGTTCGCGGATCAATTCGGGTGCGGAGTTCACGACCCCTTCCACCACCCGGCGGTCGCACAACCCGGCTCCGGCGGTGAGCGTATCCTCGACATGGTTGCTCACCTTGTCGGAAGGGTCGAGGACTCCCGCAATGCCACCCTGAGCCCAGGCACTGTTCGAAAGCTCCAGGCGGTCTTTGGTGACAACCACCGTCCGCAGCCGGGGATCGACCTCGAGCGCCGCCCGCACGCCCGCGATTCCGGAACCGATGATCAGGACATCGGTGAAACGATGCGGCACCCGCTTGGGATCAAAGCTGACGAGATAGCGCCGCCGTGGAGTCGATTCAAGTTCGATCGTGCTGCCCGTGTCGCGTCGGCTGGACTGTTTCATAGTGCAGGCACTGTACCGCAGCGAGGTGACTGACACCAAGCTGGCCGCCACAGGAAAGCCGCTTCAAGCGAGCGACTCGTGGAACTCACCGTAGCCTGGTCCCCTAGGTCCGGGCGGAACGGACCTGGGGGTCCGTTCTACTTCTCGGCGCACAACCAATCGTGGAATGCTCAGTGACTCGTAGCAGACGGCACGCCTCACGCCAGAATCGGCGTCAAGACCTCGCCCTTGACATCGGTCAACCGGTAATCGCGGCCCTGGAAGCGGTAGGTCAGCTTCTTATGGTCGACTCCCATCTGGTGCAGGATCGTCGCGTGCAGGTCATGCACCTCGACCACGTTCTCGACGGCGTTGTACCCCAGTTCATCGGTCGCCCCGTACGACGTGCCGCCCTTGATGCCGCCGCCCGCCATCCAGATCGAGAACCCCTTGATGTGGTGGTCGCGACCGTTCCCTTGGGCCATTGGCGTACGACCGAACTCACCGCCCCAGATCACCAGCGTCTCGTCCAGCATCCCGCGCTGCTTGAGGTCCGCGATCAGCGCTGCGGCCGGTTGATCGACCTCCTTCGAGATCACCTCGATCCCGCCCTTGACCCCTCCGTGATGGTCCCAGTCGCGGTGATACAGCTGGATGAACCGCACCCCGCGCTCGGCCAGCCGTCGGGCGAGTAGGCAGTTCGACCCGAACGACCCGTCGCCCTGCGTGCAGGCGTACTGCTCCAGCACATGCTTCGGCTCGTTGGAGAAGTTCATCAGCTCCGGCACGCTGGTCTGCATGCGGAAGGCCATCTCGTACTGGTTGATGCGGGTGGCAATCTCGGGGTCGTCGATCGATTGATCGAGCTGGCGGTTGAGTTGGGAGATCGTGTCGACCACCTCCCGCTGCATGTCTGGGGAGACGCCGGGCGGATTGTTGATGTAGTGAACGGCGTCCCCCTTGGACTGGAAGCGGACCCCCTGAAACTTGCTGGGGATGAACCCGCTGTGCCATTGCCGCGAGGAGATCGGCTGTTGCTGGCCGCTCTTGCCGGTGCTGGTGAGGACGATGAACCCCGGCAGGTCGGCGCTGTCGCTCCCCAGTCCGTACCAGAACCACGACCCCATGCTGGGCCTGCCGGAGACGGTACTCCCGGTGTTCATGAAGGTGTGGGCCGGGTCGTGGTTGATGGCCTCGGTCTTGAGCGAGCGAATGATGCAGATCTCGTCCGCGATCCCGCCGATCTTCGGGAACATCTCGCAGATTTCCTGGCCCGACTCGCCGAACTTCTGGAACTTGTGCTGCGGTCCGAGCACCTTGAGTTGCTGCCCCTGCAACTGGGCGATCGGCTGGCCCTTGGTGAAGGAGTCGGGCATCGCCTGGCCATTGAGTTCGGCCAGCTTCGGTTTGTAGTCCAGCGTTTCGAGGTGGCTCGGCCCACCGGCCATGCACAGGTGAATCACCCGCTTGGCCTTCGGGGCGAAGTGCAGCGGGTGGGCGACGCCCTGTCCCACTTGCGACTCAGCAGCGTTCAAGTGCAACCCGCCGGGGTTCATCAGCGAGGCCAGCGCGATCGCCCCCAGGCTGGTCGTCGACTGCGTCAGAAACGACCGTCGATTGACCCACGTCCGGCACTGCTCATACAGAGAGGGAAAGTTTGACATGGCGTGTACTCCCGCTGTTCCGCTCCACGATTCACACGGCGTAACGCACTCCATCGTGCGACCGATCTCGTGCTGTCAGTGTACGCAGACGAGCGGGCGAGAGCCAACCTGGCGTGATGGCGACGAGGGGCAATGCCAATGCTGTGTACACGATTGTCGGTTGAACGGGACCGAGGCATCCCGGATGCAAGGCTCAGGAGAACGGTAAGCCCCCTCAATGCGATTTGGAGCGTCAGTCTCTCTTTGTCCCGCCAGGGACACCCGACAATAGCCCACCGCTTCAGCGGTGGGACCAACGCCCCTCGTGGCCACAGCCCCGTCAGGGGCGACAGAAACTCGGACTGAGGCACAGCACCCGTTGTGATGACGCTGATCGCCAGCGTCTGCCGTCCCTCACGGGACTCGATGGCTCGCCGGTATCGCTTTCCCACCGCTGAAGCTGTGGGCTATTGTCGGGTGTCCCTAGCGGGACAAAATCGAGCGTTTCTGCGGCAAACCCTCGTCTTGGAAGAGCGATGAAGCGGAATACTAAAACAACGCCTGATGCCCCTCGGCCCGGCGACAGCTGGAGAGTTGAGCTGCGTGGAATCCGAAGTGGCTGGAGAGGAGGTGAGCGATCAGCTGGCCCTTGGTCTGGATCGGCGTCCCTTTCAGGATCTCGGCCCCGTGCGGCTGCTCCATCTGCTGTGGGTCAGCGTGGGTGGCGAGTTCCCGCAGTTGCTGATAGCCGCTGATGATCGCGGCGACGAGCTGGTCCTTCATGAACGACCCGTCATTGGCCATCTGATCCGACGACCCCGGTCCAAAGAGTTTCAGCCAGGGGATATGCGCGATCGTCCCGCCGAGCAGCCGGTGGCCGAGTTCCGCCGTGATCGCCAAATGCCCCAGAATCCAAACCGGCGGATGACCGTGCCCCGCGCCTGGAGTAAACAGCTGACTCTCCGGAATGTCCGCGACGATGCGGGGAAACAGACCGAGTTGGAATTCGTCGAGGGGGATGAGGTGGTGGAACATGGGGAGGAGCAAAGTGGAACTTTGTGGTGGTGAACTGAGGATCTCGCTGGCAATTCGAAAGGTCAGACTTCGCTTAGAAAAGACTTCCGAAGGAGTGCTGTCGCCATTCTACGCAGAATCCCCTGGGATTCTTGCCACTCCCCACCCCGCAGGGGTCGCAGCCCATAGCCGGTGGTCGAGCGCAGCGAACACCACCGGTTCACGTTCCCGTTGGCTCCCGTATCCCGTA
>JAYSUV010000553.1:0-9704 GCA_043718945.1 Planctomycetota bacterium | reverse complement strand
GAATCAAATAGTCTTCACACGCCTCCTGGATGGAAAAACGCGATTCGAATTCCATCAGCGTTTCCGAATAGTCTTTCACGCCCACATACTACGGGTGGTCACTTAAGGAAGTGGATACCTATTTGGGAAATCATCGGGAGAGCCTTTCTATTCTCACGCCCCTGTCAGATGCTGCACCCACGATGAATGCTCATTCTGATATCCCGATTGTCCTCGGCTCGCGCTCACCGCGTCGCCGGGAACTGCTGTCGCATCTCGTCGCTCCGGAACGAATCATTGTCCTGCCCCCGACCGATCCCGAAGAGCCGGGGTTTCAGGGGCTGCACGAGGAGGCCCCCATCCGGGATCAGCTGCTGCGGATTGCCAGGCTGAAGAACATGAACGTGCGAGCGCGAGTCGAATGCCCGGCGCAGTCACTCGTCCTCACTGCTGACACCGTGATCGTGGCAGGTGCCGCCGGGGCATACGAGGTGCTGGGCCAACCGAATTCCGGTGACCGTTGGAGGGAGACCGTCCGGCAGTGGTTTCACTCTTACTACTTCGGACAAACCCATCGGGTTCTGACGGCGGTCGTGATCTCCAATGCTACGGGACAGCAATGGGAACACATTGCGGAGACCGAAGTCACGATGAGGGCAAGAAATGAAGTCTTACTGGAGTGGTATCTCGACACCGAAGAACCACTTGGGAAAGCGGGCGGTTATGCACTGCAAGGAGCGGGCAGTGTCTTCATCACCCATGTCGCGGGAAGCCTCAGCAACGTCGTCGGGCTGCCTTTGGAAGCGGTTTCTGAGATGCTAGAGCGGGCACATCCGGGAGGAGCCTCGCTCTCGTAGCCTGGCCCCCCAGGTCCGGGCGGAACGGACCTGGGGATCCGTTCTACTTATACGCCGCACAAGGGGGGGGAATAAATTTAACCCCACAGTTGAACGCACTGCCATGCGATGCACACGAGTCCCAAGGCAAGGCAGTACCACGCAAACTTGTCGAGGCTGCCCACAACCACGACTTTGAGCAGCCACCGGAGTGCGACGATCCCCACCACAAACGAGACGACCGCTCCCAGTGCGAGCAATTCACCACCCGTCCCCGCTTCACCCGCTTCGAGGATCTCCTTCCCGTACAACACGGTGGCCCCCAGGATCGCCGGAATCGCAATCAAGAACGAGAAGTCCGCAGCTGCGGACCGGCTCATCCCGAGTAGCAGTCCGGCAAAGATGGTGCTGCCGGAGCGAGAGATTCCCGGAGCGGCGGCGATCGCCTGCAAGACCCCGATCAGGATCGCCATGCGGGGCGTGATGTGCTCCAGAGCGAACTCTCCGGCCTTGATCCGCTGGGAACGAAACATGAACGCCGCAGTGATCAGCAACCCGCAGCCCGCGACCAGAGTGCTGAGCGAGTAGACCTCTAACAGGCCAAACAACTTCTTCAGCGGATAGCCCACGATCACCAGCGGCAACGTGGCGAGTACAATCATCAGGAGGATGCGGGGTTGGCTGAGCAGCCGCTGAATACGCTCTTTGAACACGATGAGTATCGCCCCGAGCGAACCGACATGCAGCGAAATGTTAAGGGCCGCGTTTTCGAAATCGCCACCCAGTAATTTTTCGGCAATCGTGAGATGCCCATCAGAACTCACGGGAAGGAATTCGGTAATCCCCTGGAGGATGCCGAGCAGAATGACCTTCAGTGTGTCCATATGATGGGGGGCGATGAGAATGAGGAGTGAGGGGAGAACAGCTTGTGCGAGAGACTGCGTCCTCTACTTGGGATCCGAGACCGGCACTGCGGGTGTTTTGACTGGCTCTGTGGAAGTCGCCTCCGGGGGTTGTGGGGGCTGCACTGGCTCGGAGGGCTTTCCAGGCAAGGGATTCTCTGTTGGCTGAACCGGGGTTTCCGCAGCAGGCGTGGCGGGCGGGGTGTCTGTCGCCGGTTTCGGCGCGGCAGCAGCGGCCCGTTCCATCGCCGCTTGCATCTCCGGAGAGATCGGCTGTTGTGGTTGGCCGGTCAGCAACTCAAGATAGAAGGCGACCAGCGGTCGGAGGCTGACATTCGGCTCGGCCTCCAGGATGGCAGTCAATCGCGTTTTCGCGGCGTCATTGTGCCAGGTCGACATCTCGGACTGTGCCAGCATGAATTCATGCATGGCCCAGCGTTCGGGGGACTGGTAGAGCGCATGATAGGCAATGTACCCCTGAGCTGCGGGTAGCAGATCGAGTTGGATCCCGGGAGCGGCGACCAGCGGGGCCTGATCGAGGATGCTTTTCAGGGCAGACTCGGCCACGAGTCGAGACTCTTGCCGCAAGAGCTTTTCAAATTGGACGTTGTCTCCAATCGCCAGGCTGACCAGGGCGTAAATCTGCCGCACTTGGGGAGCCAACGCATCCGTGGGGGCGAGCATGTTTTCCAGCGATTCCGCCTGACGCAACGCGTCCTCGGTTCGCCCCACATCGGACAGCAAGCCGATGCGTAGCAGTTGATACTGCGGATTCTTGGCGACTTGTGGACGGTTCTCTTCCAGCACCCGAAGTGCAATCCCCGAGCATTGCCCCTGCATCGCGGCTTGCAGGGCATTCTCCCACGTTCCGCCCGATGCAGGAGCTTTCAGCACTGCTTCCTCGATTTGTTTCACATGACGCTTCAACTGGGTCACTTGAGCCAAGTTGCTTTTCACGGCCTGTGCGTAGCGCGGATCGGTCGGGGAAAGCGTTGTGTAGGCTCCATTGATCCTGAAGATCTGGACTCTGTGCCCCAAGGCCAGATCGGGCTTGGCGGGCTGCAGCTGTAGCTGCAACGACGCCAACTCTTCGTGAACCTCTGGCTGGTTGGGATTCAATTCGAGTGTGTGGTGGAATCCGTGAATGGCTTGGTTCTGCCAAAAGATGCCTTGGTACTGCCTCCCAAAATTGGAGGCGACGAGAGACTCGATTCTGTGAAGAAAACTCGCTGATTGAGCCAAGATGCGATAGCCAGGAGCCGACTGCGGGTCGAGGAGGATCCCCTGCCGAGCATGCCGAAACGCCGACATGGCGAGCGCCGTGGTCGTCATGACGATCTCGGGATTGTCACTCGATGTCGATGAGAGCAGCGTGACGAGTGCCTGCTCGTGCGCGGCGAGTTGCAACGGTTCGTTGAGAGTGGTCTGCGGCTGCCACAAGTACGTGTCGTACACGGTTGGTCGACGAGGGAAGATCCACGGCCCATCGGTGAGTGGAGTCTTGGGAGCCTCGGTCTGGAACGCCTGCTGGACGAAGCTGACATCGGGGTGAGCCAAACGGTACTTTTTGAACACCTCGTCCTGGCTGTCTGGGCGTGACAACACCGCGCCGAAGGATTGCAGGCTGGTCATCGACCACCCTTGATTCAGCATTTCGACCAGCGTCACATAGTCGGGGGAGGGGCCAGACAATCGGGGAATGACTTGATTGATGTGCAGTGTGTCGAACTCCTCCTTCCAGACATCCGGCTGGCCGCGAAGGGGAAACTTGGCATTGGGAAGCAGCAACGATTGCCTCAGATTGCGGTGCCGCTCCAACAGGTTATCCCCCCCGGTGGCATACAGGCTCAGTCGGCGATCCGAGTAAGGCTTGAGTCCAGCCCAGATCAGCAGGTCACCTTGCTCCAACCGGAAGTTGAAGACCTCCTTCGAGGCCACTTCCCCCGCCAGCTTCTCCGCCCCGGTGATGCTCGCCTTCATCTGCGGCGAGAACCCCGCTCCGATGCGGCGACCATCTCGCCCCATCAGCATCCCATTGCTCGCGACCAGCCCCAACAGCAGTAGTGACACCACGGTCAGCGCCCGACCCCCTCGGTTCCAAGCCAGCGGCATCGAGTCCACGGTGTACTGCTGCGAAAACGTCGCGCGATACCACAGCTGGGAATTAATCGTGATGAGGGCACAACTCAACAGCGCAGCTACCGGAAGCTGATGAGCGCAAAACACCGCCAGAGCCATCACGCCGACCCAAGGGAGTACCCACTCCCATGTCAGCCGCTTGAAGTTGATTGCCATGGTCAACAGCGCCAGCCCGCACAGCCCCAGGGCGACGATGGCGAACAGATCCAGATGGGTCTTGAATTCCGGCGAGTAGACCGGGAACCACTGCCACGAGTAGGGCCAATCAAACACCTTGTAAGCTCGCAACTCGGCATACTCAGTACGGTAGGCAGTGAGTGGTGAAAGAAGGACGTGATAGTGCAGCGGATGCAGCAGCCACGCGAGCAGGCTGGCTCCGGTAATCTTTCCCAGGTGCTTTGCCTTGTCAGGAGCGTCCCCTTCTTCGAAGCCCCGCAGGCCGATCCAGCTCAGGGCATACAACAGCACAATCGCGGCCCCCAACCAAGCTCGCGAGTCGAGCTGGCTCCAGACCCAAATCGTCGCCGGAATCTGCCAGACGAATCCGGCACTGCGGCCCTCTGAACAGCGGTACAACAAGAATACGACCAGCGAGACTCCCAGCAACGTGATCCCCGTCGGACCGGGAACCAGTTGAGGAAAAACGGCCACCAAGGCCAATGCCGCACACACGGACCCCCACCAGGTCGAAACGCCCTTCACACTGGTGCGAGACAGCAACCAGAACGTCAGTGCCGAAACGATGGCCCCCAGCAGCGTCAATCCAAACGCTCCCAGCACCCCGTACACAGCGGCCAGAATCGGGTTCGAGAGCCACGCCATGTTGACCCACGAGCGATCCCCGGCACTCGCCGAGAAGGTGTCGACCCCATAGGGCAGCAGACGCTGCTGACCATCTCGAATGCGAACCAGCAAGGACGTGTCGTCAATCTGGGTCCAGCCAAACAGCAGAGCCAGCAGCACTGTGGCCCAGCGAATCACGAAGTCCCCGCGAACCGCTTCGTCCTCGACCAGTTCGGGAGTCAGGGGTTCGTAGTCGGGCAACTGTTCATCGGGACGAGCGATATCTAAGGGGCTCATCGAACCCGAACTCTCGGGCATCGCGGGGGGCAACGAGGACTCCTCAGTCCCGGTGGGGAATTCGGGAAGTGTCGACACAGAATGTTCCTGCCAGAAAGATGGTGAACTCGGCGAAGAATGAACGCAGGCTCCTCAATCGAGGTCTGCGCGTTGGCACAATATCAGCGCAGACGACACTGAACAAACGCTCGCCAGCACACGGAGGCGGGAATACATTCGTTCCGGCAGCGGTGGCCCTCCCGCTACATACTCGCGAACCCCGTTTTCAGCCCCGAGCAAGGGGGGATCCCAGAGGCGACCAGCCAAGTATTCCTCACGGCTTCGATGTGGGTGGCGGTGCTGGCTTTGCCAGTTGGGCTGCATGCAATCGGGCCACCTGCCACATGTAATGGGGGCCATATCCCGCCTTCTCTCCCCATGTATTCCCAGCTGCCAGAGTCAGGTGTGACTTCGCGGAGTCCGCCCGGCCCTCGACAGCCTCGTTCAGGCCGACGTACAGCTCGGCGTAGAACAGCCGCTTCTGTCGCTCGGTCTCAGAAATCTTGGCCAGACGAATTTTATCGAGTAACTCGTCACCCGTGATCTTCCCTTCGAACATCCGGTAGACATCACCAAACGGCTCGCGGTCATCCTTCTCGTACTTGAGCAGCCCTTCACGAGCTTTCTCGATACCGAAGGCTTGGCGTTGGCACAGATACCGCCAGATACCGTTCTCGCGGTCGACGTTGTCGAACGAATGATACCTCTCGAACTGCCCCGCAGCTTTCTCGAACTCGCCCGCATAAAACAGAGCGATCCCCCGCCGCCAGTGACCGGCATCCAGTTCCGCATTCAATTCGACCATGCGGTCGTAATCTGCCACAGCTGTGGTGAACTCAGCGAGGAAGAACCGAGTGTCTCCCCGCTGCGAATAGAGATCCTCTGACAAAGGCGAAGACTTGATCGCCACGCTCAGACGTTCCACGCTCTCTTTCCAGCGAGCGGTGTCATCGGCACCGGAGAGGGATGAGCCGATCAGAATCCACAACATCACCAGACTATTGAACCTCATTCGATTCGCTCCGCATGTCAATCATGCCCCGTGGAGGGTGGCCTCTGCTGCGACACCCAGTGTTCTCTGAGTCTATCCTCCCGTTATCGACTGAGCCATGTGGCTCCTCGAACCACCGACACAGGCGATCACCTCCCCTTTTCAAAGACAGAGATGACGTGTCCGACAGAACTCGAAGTAACGTGGGCTTTAGCCCACGCTTCCCTGAGAATATTGTTTTCGCGTGGGCTAAAGCCCACGCGACAGGGACTTTTGTCGGACACGTCAGAGATAGCTGCCTCTTTCATTTCCACACTCTTCTTGCACGAATCCGTCGGAATCAGGATCATCCGGCTTCCTCTAACAGGTGCATTGATGCTGAAGACTCTCGACCAGAAACTTGCCGCCATCCACGCCGACCCCAGCGGGTGCCGGGAGTTCATCATTGCCGATGCCAAGGACGCCGATATGGCGTTCGGGATCGGCGCTCCGGGGCATTCGCCCGAGCGGCATGATGGAGAGGTGCGGTTCAAGACGCTGGCCGAATACCGCGCCCAAATCCGGCAGATCATGCAGCAGGGGATCGTCGACATCATGCTGATGTCGGCCAGCACCAGCGATGTGCTGGCGGTGCAGGAGCGGCTGTTTGAGAACTCCGCTGTGACGCCGGCGATTCGAGCGAATGACACCAGCGATATCCACGTCTTTCGTGGCAGCCGCATCGGGCAGGCAGCGTCGGTGCCGTTCCGCACAGCGTCGCTCGATCATGCCCAGTGCGGGTATATCGACTGCGAGCCGGGGGACCGTGTGCTGGGATCGAGCCTGGGCCTGTACTCGATCACGTTCAACAACGATCGCGACCTCGACCTTGATTCGCTGAATGCGTACAAGCTGTTTCGGGATGAAGCCGAGCGCAAGGGGTTCCGGCACTTTCTGGAGATCTTCAATCCCAATTTGCCGAATGCCGTCCCTGCGGACCAGCTGCCGGGGTTCATCAATGACGTGATTGCCCGCACGCTGGCCGGGGTGACGAGTTCGCAGCGGCCCGTGTTCCTCAAGATGGCGTATCAGGGGCCGCAGGCGATGGAATATCTGGTGCGGTACGACCCGCATCTGGTGGTCGGTGTCTTGGGCGGGGCAGCGGGGACGACTCTGGATGCGTTTCAGTTGCTGTATGAGGCGCAGAAGTACGGGGCCAAGGCGGCGCTGTTTGGCCGAAAGATCAACCAAGCCGAAAACCAATTGGCGTTTGTCGAGTTCCTGCGGCTGGTCGCGGATGGAGTGTTGGAACCAGTCGAGGCGGTGAGGGCGTACCACTCGGTGCTGGAGAAGCTGGGCGTGAAGCCTCAGAGGGCGCTCGATGAAGATCTCACGTTGCAAACAAATGTCATGAGCTACGGCGGTAGCGGTCGAACCGTCAGCGTCCCAGCCTCCCCGCCAGTCGCAACGAAGTCCCCAGCAGCGGCCAGCAAGCCAGTCGAAGTGGCCACGCCGAACTTTGCCAAGATGACCTCTGACGAGCGACTGGCGTACCACCGCGAGCGGCTCAAGCAGACGCTGGGGGATTGAGCGGGCGATGATGGGGTTCACGGCATTGCGACAGGACCATGGTTTGAGAACCTCCAGAGCCTGCGACACTCGGCATCCCAGCGAAGGCACGAGAATGACAATGCTCAGAGAACGATACCGGCCACGAACATGGCTCCGCGTCTTGGTGATTGTGGCTTCCGTGCTATCCGGTGTGCGTGCCGAAGATCACGCCGGTCCCGCGAGCACCACGCTGACGAGCGCTGCTCCGCTGCCCGTCTACGCCGCCGATCCTGGCCATCTCTGGAACCGGCTTTTTTCGAGTTTGTATATCCGCCCGCGGTCACTCCCAGCAGTCGGTGAACAGCCAGCGACTGTTCACTTTGAGGGAGGTGACGTGATCGAGTTTCTGGCCTGGGGGCAAACGGAGTACTGGTCCACCGAGGCCATGTTCCAGAAACTCGACCCGTTGCTTAACGAATTCCTCGACCAGGAACGATCACTTCGCGTCAATGATCCGCTCAAACGAATCGTCCTGCAGCACGACCTGTGGGCCTCGTATGACCACCTGATCGACCTCAATAACCGGCGACTCGGGGACCTACCCACTCGACAACGTCGAGACACGCTCTGCCGAAAGCTCGCGTGGTGCATGCAGCAGTTGGCCATCTCGCCCGGTGAGCTGGAACAGCTCCCGGAGACCTACATGTGCGCGGTTCGTTCGGGAGACTTCGCCTCCGAGCACCGGAAAGATTCGGATGTGAACTACCTGCCCCATGGTCTATTGGACCACCCCGACGAATGGGTCGAGATCGATGTCTACTTCCCGAATATGCACGAAGACATCATGGATCGGTTTATCTCGCTGCACGCCAGATCCTTCATGGGGCGGTCGCACTATCGAATCTTCTACCGCTTTCCGGAAGGTCGGAAACAGGTGGTCGCCTATCTGAAGGAATTGGAAGAGAGCGCCATCGATTGGAAGTATGCCGCTCAGTTTGGATTTCTCCCACTGAGCCAAGCGGCTCCACGGATTCCCGTGGGGACCGAGGTTGTGCTGTTGCAACAGATGATCGTTCTGAACGAGGACATGCAGCCGGTGCCGACGAACATCGTGGAATCGGTCCAGCTGCGGGTGTACCTCAATGTCGACGGAACGGGGACACCCGCGACCAACACGGGAGTCGGCATGAACGTCCTCGACTACCGCATGAAGCGTCGCCTGTTGTTCAACGGATTGAAGTCGGGCGGACTCGAACGCGAACCGGAAGGGGAACCTCAGTTTCGCGTCGCGATCGATGGCTCCAAGCCGACAGCCCCAGATTGGGGATTCGCGGGCAAGTCCGTCTTGTTCCAGCAGTGTGCGGATTGCCACATGGGACAGAAGCTCGAGCGTTTGGGGGCAGCCAGTCTCCCCTCACTCACCCATGCCGGTTTCGATGCGGGTGCTCAGATGGGGATTTCTCGGCCCTTGAATCCCGATCAAATTGGACTGCGTGGCCAGCGAGTGGCCCGCTACAAGTCCCGACACGAAAGCTATCGCCGTTTGTTGGACTACCTGGAAAAATGACGGTGAGTCGAGTCAACAAGGGGCACAAGAGGATGCCGAGGAGTGATCTCACAGAATAGGATCCTCTTCTTTTTCCACTCCCACAAAACGTGGGGAAGTCCAGTCACAGTTTTGCCGTGAATGAACTTGCGATTGCCTTGGGGTGAACTGGCCCCCAGACTGGTGAGTTAACTTCCTCAATAATCAGCACACTTCTGTGCCAAATCCGCACAGTGTGGGCGTAACTGCGATCTGACTTCCGGATTATTCTGGTTGACCAGGTTGTCATGCGACATCAGCTATTCCGCACGAATCGAGTTCCTGACCACTCCATTCTCTGCTAAACGCCATGTCGGCCCGCCTCTCGGATAGAATTGGAGTTTTGTAATAGTTTCATTGTGGAATGATTTGTGCGTGGTGTGAAACCTTGGACAGCTCGTGTGGCTGTACCTTTCTGACTTCTCGGTTCTACAGTAGCAGGGGTGGTAAGATGCGAAACATGTTTCGTGCAAGAGTGTTGTCGGCAGCTGTCATGGGTTTCACGGTGCTGGGGATGCTAGTCTCGCCGGTCTCGGCAGCCGTCATCGTGAAGGGGATGGATAATTACTTCCTCCCGGGCGCAGATGCGTTGGGCAATTCGTCGGCGGCTCAAGGTGGGTTCG